>JAKOUL010000036.1 GCA_029776735.1 Dictyoglomota bacterium | reverse complement strand
TTAAACCTCTCCTATTTTATCCCTTCTACTAGCTCTTATGCCATAAGTGGGAGTCTTATCTATGATAAAACTTCACAAACCTATGCTTTTAAAGATTTCAAAGGAGCCATAGCCTTTCCTCTGACATCTAATATATATTGGGGAACCAGTGTTACTTATATAGATGCTGAGGAAGCTCTAAAGGGAAATGTAGGACTTATTATAGACATTACAGATTTTTTAAAAGCTGGAATCACAGGAGAAAGTTTTATGGTAAAAAAGCTTTCAGATAATGAATATACCATCACCATACCTGTAAGATATAATATAGGATTAAATCTTTCTCTTTTCAAAAATTCTACTAACCTATACTTAGATTTAATTGATGTGGAAAGATTTAGTAGTACAAATGATATGAGTCTCTTTAGATTTGGTCTTGAACAGAAACTTGGAAACATCTTTACCCTAAGATGGGGATCAGCAGGAGATATCACCCAATTTGAAAATTATACCCTTGGTTTTGGAGTAAAGCTCAATATTCTTGTAGTAGACTTTAGTACTTTCTTATCTCAAGATCAAGATGATCAAACAAGGTTAAATTATAAACTTACAGGCACTTTAAAGTTTTAAAGATTAATAATCAATACCCCACCTTGCAGATATTCCTTTTTGATATGGATGTTTAATTTCTTTCATCTCTGTCACAAGATCTGCAAGGTGGCATATATCTTCAGGCATATCTCTACCTGTAAGAATTATCTCTAATTCTTCAGGTTTATTTTTAAGAAAATCTATAAGATCCTCTTTACTTATAAGATTAAATTTTACGGCTAAACTTATTTCATCAAGCACCAATAGATCATACGCTCCTTTTCTTATTTCTTCTTTTACCCTTTCCCATCCTTTTTTTACAATCTTAAAATCTCTCTCATTAGGTCCCTCTTTGCCAATAAAACACTCAGAACATTCACTACAAGAGATAATATTTTCCCTAACACCTGAAGAATACATACAATCCCTTCCAAATTGCCAGAAAGTAAGGCCCTCAACTTTCTGAGCAAATAGAAATTCGCCAGTAAAACTATTCCCTTTAACAAACTGCACAAAAAGCACCTTCAAATTATGTCCAAGACTTCTTACAGCCTGCCCTAAGGACGCTGTAGTTTTACCTTTTCCATTACCTGTATATATCTGTATTAATCCTCTTGTAAGCTTTGCCATTTATAGACAGACATAATAAACTTCTTCAATATTCTCAATCTTTCTTAGCTTCCCTAAGACCTCTTCTTTAACAGGACTGTCTATTACAAGAACCATAACAGCCTCTTTTCCTATCTCTACTCTTCCTACCTGCATTGCTGCAATGTTAATCTGGCTCTCTCCTAAGATGGTACCTACCTGACCAATAATTCCAGGTCTATCAATATGGAAAATTATAAGGAGATAAGGAGCAAGCATTAGATCAAGATGATAGTCTTGTATTTTTATAAGTCTTTCTTGATTCCTCGTTACAGTACCAGAAACCTCTACAACATTTCTTTCAGTTTTTAATCTTAATATTAAAGAAAATCTATATATTTCAGGTTCTTCTTTCTTTATTTCAGTAATCTTTAGCTTTCTATCCTTTGCCATAGGTAGAGCATTAATAAGATTCACTGACTCACCAAGAATAGGCTCTAAAAATCCTTTTATTACTGCAGAAGAAAGTGAAGTCTCTATCTTACTGGCAAGTTCACCACGTATTTCAATCTCAAGCTCTTCAGGATTAGAATTAGTTATTTGGGCAAGTAGCTTTCCCAGTTTTTCTCCAAGTTTTACAATGGGAAGAATCTCTGGAGAAACTTGAATAGGCAGATTTACTGAGTGAGTCACTACTTCCCCTTCAAAGAAACGAATCATATCTTCTGCGACAATGAAAGCAACTTTTTCTTGTGCTTCCTGAGTAGACGCTCCAAGATGTGGCGTAAGTAATATATTGTCAAGAGTAAGAAGAGGACTATCAGGTTTCATAGGCTCCTCTTTAAATACATCTACAGCTGCACCTGCAATCTTTTTCTCCTTTAAAACTTCATAGAGAGCTTCTTCATCTACTAATCCACCCCTGGCACAATTTATCAGATAAGCAGTAGACTTCATCATTTCAAGCTCTTTTTTACCAATGAGGTTTCTTGTATCAGAGGTAAGAGGGGTATGTAGAGAAACATAGTCAGACTCTTTAAGAAGATATGATAGATCATTAGTAAGCTCTATATCTAAGTCCTTCGCTCTCTCGGGAGATATAAAGGGATCATATGCAATAATTCTCATTTTAAATGATTTTGCTCTTCTTGCTACTTCAGAACCAATTCTTCCAAGTCCTACAAGACCAAGAACCTTTCCATAAAGTTCATTCCCCACAAAGTTTTTTCTTTCCCATTTACCTTGCTTAAGACTAAAATAAGCTTGAGGAATTTTTCTGGATATAGCAAGCATTAAACCAAAAGTATGTTCACAAGCAGCAATAGTGTTTCCCTCGGGAGCATTTATTACTAAAATTCCTTTTCTTGTAGCTTCTTCTACATCAATATTATCTACTCCAACACCAGCTCTTCCTATAACTTTTAGATTATTTGCTTTTTCAATAACATCCTTAGTCACCTTTGTCTCAGATCTTACTACAAGTCCCGAATATTGAGAGATTATATTTAAAAGTTCTTCTTTTGAAATTCCCGGCTTATAATCTACTTCAAAATACTCTTGTAGCTTTTTAAGTCCACTTTCGGCAATTGGATCCGATACCAATACTTTCATCGGATTTGCCATTTTTGTCCCTCCTTAATTTTCTGCCAAAATTTTCTCTGCAGCCTCTACAGCCTTCCCCTTTAACCCCTTAAAGCCCATATCCTCAAGAGCAATTTCCAACGAAGATAGGGCAACTAAAATATCTGTAGGTTCCACATAACCTACATGTCCAATTCGGAAGATTTTCCCTTTTAATGCCCCCTGACCTCCTGTAAGAACTACTCCATACTTTGTCCTTATAAATTTACGGAGATCATCAGGATTCACACCATCAGGAGGAAAAACTCCAGTCACAGTATTTGATGCCCATTTCTCATCAGCAAGAAGTTTTAATACACCTAAGGAAGAGATTCCATTTCTCACTGCTTTACCTAAAATCATATGTCTCTTGAAATTATTCTCTAAACCTCTACTTAAAATATTTTCTAAGGATTTTCTTAGGGCAAAGAATATGGAAACAGCAGGAGTAAAAGGTGTTGCTCCATCTTCCAAGAATTTCTTTGCTTGTTTCAGATCAAAATAGAATCTTGGAAGTTTAGCATTACTATTAAACTCCCATGCCAAAGGACTTACAGAAACCATAGCAAGTCCTGGGGGTGTCTCCAAAGCCTTTTGAGAAGCAGTAATTACTACATCAATCTTTAGCTCATCGGTAGGAAGGTCTATAGCTCCTAAGGAACTTACTGCATCAACGATCAGTAATCTATCTTCCTTCTCCTTAACAATAGGCGCCAGTTCTTTTAAATTATTAGTAACTCCGGTAGAAGTTTCATTATGAGTTAACAAAACAGCTTTTATATCAGGGTCCTCTTTAAGAGCTTTCTCTAAAGCCTCTGGCTCTATTCCTTTGCCAAGTTCTGTATTAAGCGTTTTTACATTTAATCCATATGCCCTACAGATCCTTGCAAATCTTTCTCCAAATTCTCCGCATACTCCCACAAGTACCTTGTCTTCAGGAGAAAAGAAGTTTACAACAGCAGATTCCATTCCACCTGTTCCAGAAGTTGTTAAGATAAGTACATCGTTCTCTGTTTTAAAAACTTTTTTAAGCATTTCCGTATTAGTTTTGACTACATTTGCAAATTCTGAACCCCTATGATTTACCATCTCTTTTGCCATCTCAAGAAGTACATCTTGAGGAACTGGAGTAGGTCCTGGGATTAAAAGATATTGCTTAGGCATAAATTTATTCACCTCCTATATTTTTTACTTAATTGATAATAAAGATCAGCATTCCTCCTTATAGAATGGATCTCATCTAAAGTAAGAGCTCGCACCACTTTACCTGGAATCCCTATCACTAAAGAACCAGGAGGAATTTCTTTTCCTTCGGGAATTAACGCTTCTGCTCCAATAATAGAGTTCTCTCCTATTACAGCATTATCAAGAATTACTGCCCCCATACCAATAAGAGAATTATCCCCAATTTTGCATCCATGAAGAACTGCGGAATGCCCAACGGTTATATACTTTCCTAAAACTACAGGTTTTTCATCGTCTACATGAATAACTACGCTTTCTTGGATATTAGAGAATTCATCTACAAAAATATAAGAAAGATCTCCTCTCAATACTGCAAAATCCCAGACACTTACTCCTCTTCTCAGAGTTACTCTACCAATCACTGCTGCTGTTTCAGCCATAAATACATCTTCATCAAGCTGAGGATAATAATCCTCAAAAGCTCTTATCATCCAGTTTTCTTCCCCCTTAACAAAAAAGGGGAATCTCATATTTGAGAAATCCCCTTTTCGTCCTTGAAAAGCTCTTGAGTTATATTCTAAAAAAGAGAAGTCAAAATAGCAAGAGGAACTGTTTTAAAATTACATTAAAATCAAGAATCTAATAAATTTACATCATAAAAACTTGAGTCTTGCACCTCATCAATACTTTCTGTCTTTCCCCTAAAAACTCCACCTTCTTCAATGGTTATTTTGCCACCTAACTTAATATCTCCTTTAAGTTTTCCCGTAGAGAAAATTTCTAAAGATCCTGTACAATAAATATTTCCTACCACTTCTCCTATTATGATGACCCTATTCCCTTTAATATTTCCTTCCACATATCCTGAATTACCTACTATTACAGTTTCTTTTGCCTCAATTTCCCCTTTAAATTTTCCATCAATCCTTAAGGAAGCATTAGAGAAAATCTTCCCTTCCAGCTCTGTATGAGGTCCTATAATAGCATCTAACACTTCAGGTCTTTCTTTTTTTCTAAACATGTAAGCCTCCCCATTTAATACAATTTACCAACCTTTATAAGATCCACGGAAAGATATGCATTAGGGTTCACTGGACTTCCATTTCTCCTTACTTCATAATGGAGATGAGGTCCGATACTAGTACCTGTACTTCCTACATGTCCTATAAGTTGTCCCTTTTTTACATACTGACCTGTTTTAACCGAGTAAGAGGATAAATGAGCATAATATGTAACTATTCCACGTCCATGGTTTATTTTTACTACTTTCCCATATCCACTTTCCCAGCCTACATAAGCAACAAATCCATCAGCAGTAGCATAGACAGGTGATCCCCAAATAGCCACAATGTCAACCCCTGAATGAAAGGCTTTTTTCTTAAAAATTGGATGAAATCTCCATCCAAAACCAGAACTTATAAATCCTAAAGTAGGCCAGCGAGAGGGAGTCACAGCAAGGAGTGATTTTCTTCTTTCTACCTCTTTCTCAATCTCAGCCAGCGCTTTTTCCTTTTCTCCAATTAAAGTCTTAACTTCTACAATTTTTCTTTGAAAATCAAAAGTACTTTGATCAGGAAAACTATCCATTCCTAAATAAACAGGTTTTGTATCTTTGGGAAGAGGAATCATACCTTTAATTCCAAGGGTATCCTTTAGTCTCTTCTCTGTTTCTTCAAGCTCCTTTAGCTTTTTACGTAGAGTTTCAATTTCTCTTAGTTGAGCCTTCTGCTTCTCAGTTACTTGCTCCAATACTTCTAAGTGTTTTACCTCATTAAATTTATTACTTGCAACTCTATAGAGTATTACGGAGGTACTTACAAGACCTATTATAGCGAGAACTATTATGAATACAGCACTTATATGAATTCTACGTGCCTTAGTGGTAGAAGCGTCGTGGGGAACAATCACCAAAGTAAAGAACTTCCTTTTCCACCACTTTCGCTTTTTAGCCATCTCACACCTCTATCAAAGTCAAATCTTTGTGAAAAGTCAAATCTTAAGAAAACAATATTAAATTTTTGTAAAATTATAACAGAGTAAAAAGCATGTGTCAAGAAATAAGATTTTTACTATATTCTCTCTATATATTAGTGCTATTAACAAAAATGTTTAAATTAATATTTATCTCTATTAAAATAAATGATATAATCATAGAAAATGGTAAAAAAGAAGGATCTTTTATATATAGCATGGAAAGAATCTTTTCTTTGGGAAGGATGTCCTCTTTGCTTCCTTATAGAAAAATCCATACGAAATAGTATGGAGAATTTTCTTTATGAGAATATAAATGATCCCAAACTAAGGGAAATTATAAGAAAAAATAACGGTTTATGTGAGAGGCATTTCCTTCAACTTTTAAGCTTCCAAGATCTTTTAGGAATAAGTATCCTTTTAGAAGATCTTACTAAAAATGTAATAATCCCATCACTAAAAAATAATGTTATTCCTCAGATTAAACAATGTATATTCTGTGAAAAAGAAAGGGAATATGAAAATTTATATATCTTAGATTTGGAGGAGATTTTAAAAAATTCAGAGGATTTTGAGTTTTGGAAAGAAAAAGCATATAGCTTTTGTATACCTCATAAAGAAAAAATTAAAAATTCTATACATCAAAATTTGTGGGAAAAGATGGAACCTATCCTTAAAGATAAGCCTAAAAAATATCCTGAATATTTATATGGCACTTTCCCTTGGAAGCAAAATCATGCAGAACTCTTCCTAAAAAAAATTAGAATATTAGAGAGCAGAAGAAATGAATACTAATGATTGCCCCATATGTAAAAAGATAAGAGAAGAGAAAGAGAAATATTATAAGAATCTTAAAACTGAAATTTACCTATGTAAAAACCATATGGAAGAAGCTATAAAAGTGAAACCTGACATTGACATCTTTAAAAGGGAAAATGTTACTCATAAGGAGATTTGTCCCGTATGTGAGTTAGAAAAGGGCTTAATAGAGCATTTTAGTGGAAATTATCAGGATCTTTGCTTTTTTCATCTAAACTTCTTTAGAGATAAGTTAACCCCAAAAGATTGGGACACCTTAATAGAGAAATGGGAGGAGATTTATAAATATCTAAAAGAAGTTATAGCAAGCTATGATTATAGGAGTAGGATTTCTTTAGACAAAAGCAATATAACCTTAATTTTGGATCTTATCCTTGGATCGGGAAGAAGATATTAATTTTTGGGCATATTCTTTAAGTTTTGTCCTATAAATTTTCTTTTGCTCCTCATCTAAAGGAGCAAATTTTAACGCATAATAAGTGCTAACAAATTCTTTCCCATCATCTCCCAGAGGAGCAATCATATTATAAAGGCTAATATCTTCTTCTATTAAGTGCCTCCGTTTTAAAGTTCTCATTACCCGAGAGAAAATTCTATCTTCTTCTTTAGCTCTCATATATATTATGAGAGCGCGGACAGAAAATATTATCAGTACTATAATGATAGGAATTACAATGTAAAGGTAATGCGAAGAAAAATTATATAATACTAAAAAGAGATTTTGAAATACCTCTACTAATGAGTTAAATATTAAATTAATAAAATTAAAAGAGCTTTCACCACTCCTTTGAGTAACAATTTCCGAAGAAAGAGGTGTAGGATCCACAGGAATCCAGCCTAAGGGGTCAAGATAAACCTCTACCCAAGCATGAGCATTTTTCACTCTAACCTCATACATTCCTGTCCATGGATTTAAATCTCCAGGTCCGTATCCTGTAATAAATCTTGATGGAATCCCAATAATCCTTGCCATAACTGTAAAAGCAGTGGCAAACTGTTCACAATACCCCCTCTTAGTCACAAAAAGGAAATTATCCACTGCATCTTCGTTCTCTCCAAGAGGTGGAATATCCAAAGAGTATAGAAGGTTATCTTCAAGATAATTCTTTATGGCAGTAAGCTTTTCCCAAGAAGTATTGTAATCTTTAGTAATATTTAAGGTAAGGTCTATCACTCTTTTGGGTATAATGGGAAGTTGTAGGTAATCCTTAAACTCATTTGGAGCAGGGGCTTTCGCATTAAGAAGCTCTTCTGCAGAAGGAAAAGAGCTTGAATAAAAACTGGAGTATATAAGCCCCTTAGGGATTTCAAAAGGTGCTCTATATCCCTCTTGAGAATCTACATAGATAATGGGAGAGGGAAAATAAAGGTTCCCGGTATTTTTAGGAATAAATATAATATTACTCGGCATATCTCTTTCCACAAAATAAGTGGCTCTTTCAAGATATTCTCCTGCCATATATTTTTTGTTAAGAATAAATGGCTGCTCAGCAGTATTAAGCATTTGTACTTTTTCTTCATTTTGATACCATCCAAAACCATTATAAGTATCAAAGGCAAGACCACGATGATACACTCCCCATGGAGTGAGAACTCTAAAAACCAGTGCAGAAGAAAGATTGCCCCTTTGTCTTAAATCCACAAATGGGGCAAAACCAAAATACTCCTCAGGATTAAAAGGAAGCGGTGGTATACTTCTTCCCTCAGGCAAACGATAAAGATTTGATGTGGAATAAGAATAAGGAGTTCTTAACTCTCCTTGAAGATTTGTCAGTCTCCTTACTACCTGAGACATTATATCTTGTCTGAAACCTATATTAATATTTTTGGGGATTATGGGAAATATTAAAAAGCCCACAAAAGAAACACAAAGAAGAACCCCTGAGATATATTTAGAAGATACCTTGTAATTATTTAAGTAGGAAAGGGTTATTATAACTCCGATCATAAAAAAGAGAAGAAAGACAATAAAGATAGATTCACGAGCAAAAATTCCTGCAATTACCATGAGAATAAAACTTACAAAAAAGGAAAAAGAAAGATCAAGCCTTGTAGGTAGATCAAAACTATGGACAGCATTTAGATTTATAAGAAAGGTAGCAAGGGGAATACGAGGATCAAAAGGATTCCTTATCAGTTCTATAAAAAACTGTCTTAGAAGGTAGATCATTCCAAAAGTCATTAGAATCTTCAAAAGAATATTGTTTTTTCTTCTCTGTAGATAGCTAAAAATGTATCCTACGGCAGTTATAAAGATAATAGAGACCACATATAGAGAAGAGAGTCCTACAAAATACCAAACAGAGGTAGTAGCAACAATAATCAGGTAGAAAATAGTAGCTCTTAAACCTATAGAATCTTCTATCTTTTGTTTTGTATATCGTATTCCTTTTCTTTTCATAACTCTAAAGATTTTACTTCATCATTTATATTTTTTTCAAGTTTAGTTATTCATCTTCAAACTCATCATAAAATATTCCAGAAATGAGAGCCTATTGGTTTCTCACAAAAAACGTATTTAAAAATTCCATGGGATTCTCATTTGGAGTATAAATAGCAAAATAAGAGCTCTTATAAGATTTATGGAATTCAACTCCAATAAGAGAATTACTTTTTAATTTTCCTTCCCAAAAAGGAAAGTTTAAAGAGAAAACAAGATCAAAATTCTCATAATCTATATTAACCATCTCCCCCTCTTTAAGCTCTATCTCCCCTAAAAATCTTCTTAATTCATAAATATCCTGAGGGGAAAAACTTTCTCTTTCCATATCCATGATATATACAGGAATATTCATAGAGAAAGAGGATAGAAGAATAGAGTGGACAAATCTAAGTAGCTGATCAAACTCCTTTTCAGATATTTCATCCTTTTTAGGAACCACGTTGTCAATAAGAATAGAAAGTGTCCTCTTAGTAAGCCTCTCAAAGGTCTTAGATAGAAGCTTGCCTCTCTTTGCAGAAGCCTTCCAGGAAATAATCTTTATAGGATCTTGAGGCTGATAATCTCTTAAAGAATGAAACTCCTCACCTTTTGAAGAGGAAAGTACATAAGAAGATCTACCACTTCCATCTCCTACCAAATACATCTCCTTAGGAATAGGGTAATAAAGAGGATAGACATAGGTCTTAGCATCTACTTTATAATTCTTATCCCAAAAGAATAATCCCAAAACTCCCGAATATCTTACCTTTAACTTATTTATAGAAAAAACACCTCTTTTTTCAAATCTGTAGGGAACAGAGACTTCTTTCTTTTCCTTCCCCTTCAAGCCCATCAAAGGGATCTTTTCCTTATTTAAAATGATATATATTTGCCCTTTAGGAATTCTGCTTTTATTTTCTGCTTGGATATTTATATGATCTTCTTCACCTTCCATAACTAAAAAAGGTGTCTTAACAGAAAATGCTAAGGAAATAGGTTGGATTAGAACTTCAAGAAGATTTAAAAAGAAAAGTCCTAATATAAAAGATGCCATTAAAAGTATAGGAGCAGAACTTACATTTATACCTATTAATATAATAGCAAAATTCCCTGCGAAAAGGAGAAAACCTAAAGGAGTAAAGATAAAAATATTCACGGTATCCTAACCTTAGGAATTTTTACCTTCTTTAATACTTCCTTTAGAAGTTCCTCTCTTGCAGATCTACTGGTGCCTTCACCCTCTTTTGGTATTACCCTATGAACGAGGATAGGCACAGTTACCTTAATCACATCCTCTGGGTTCACATAATCTCTTCCCTCAGAAAGAGCAGAACTTTGTGCCCCTCTCATAAGACATATGGATGCCCTGGGACCTGCCCCCAAAGAAAAACTTGGATCATCTCTGGTAGCATTTGTTAAGCTTACAATATAATTAAGAATATCCTCATGAATAAATACATTCCTTACCTCTTCTTGGGCAGAAAGAAGATCTTCTCTTGTCCAGACAGGCTTTACCCTCTCTAAGGGATGCATAACTTTCTGAGATTCAAGCATTTGTACCTCTTGTTCTGCTGGAAGATATCCCATGGAAAGAGAGATAAAAAATCTATCCAATTGAGATTCAGGTAATGGATAAGTACCAAAGTGCTCCCTTGGATTTTGAGTTGCAATTACCATAAAGGGGTTAGGAAGAGAATAAAAGGTACCATCAATGGTAACTCCACCTTCATCCATAGCCTCTAAAAGCCCTGCTTGAGTACGTGGCGATGTTCTATTTATCTCATCAGCAAGAAGAATATTTGTAAATACAGGTCCAGGCTTAAATTCAAACTCTAAGGTCTTTGCATTCAAAACATTCACACCCAAAATATCTGATGGCATAGTATCAGGAGTAAATTGAATCCTCTTAAATTGAAGTGCAATACTCTCTGCTAAAGCTTTCACAAGCACAGTTTTTCCAACTCCTGGAACATCTTCAAGAAGTACATTTCCCTTACTTAAAAGAGCAATGATCACGTAATCAATGACATCGTCCTTCCCTATGATTACCTTTTTAATATTTTCTTTTAATAATCTGATCTTTTCTGTTACTTCCCTCAGTGATGTACTTTGCATAATTCTATTTCCCCTTTATATTTTTTATCATATGTCTCACAATATATATTATCCCACCTACAGTTACTGCAAAATCAAAAATATTTAGGTAAAACTCAAAAGGAAAAAAATTTTGAGAGAAATAATTAATAAATACAATTATTTCTAAAACAAGTCCCATAAAGAGAATTACTAAAACACCTCTATAAAGCTCCATTTTTTTTACCTCCATAACATTACTAACATTATTATTTTACCTCAAAATTTTAGTTTCTCCACTGCTCTTTTTTTATAAACTCTAACACTACTCCTTGAGATCTTCAGAAAAGATGCAGCTTCTCTCTCACTCAAGTTTGAGTAAAAAAGTAACATTAAAATTTCCTTCTCTCTTGGAGAAAGGCTTGAAAAATCAATCTCTCTTTTTTCTTCAGAATAAACTTC
>JAKOUL010000035.1 GCA_029776735.1 Dictyoglomota bacterium | reverse complement strand
GTAAAGATTCTTGGAGAGGTAAAAGCTCCAGGAACATATGAGGTTAAATCTGGAGAGAAGATTAAAGATCTCATTGAACTTGCAGGAGGATTCACGGTGAGAGCGGATTTGAGTAACATAGTTTTGGAAAGATTTATAACTGAAAAGAAGCAAACTTTTAATTTGGATTTAACAAAGCTTTATAAAAGTGGAGATGAAAGTTTTAATATAGAACTTGAGGATTGAGATGTAGTAAATATACCAATAAGGATTGAATAGTGGAGGAAGAAATGAAGAAATTATTTTTGACCTCTCTTATATTTTTGCTTCTTTTTTCAGTAGTATATGCTCAAGAAGTAGCTCCTATAGGTACAGAGGGAGGTTATTTTGGAAAAGTCATAGATCCTGATAAGTATATTCTCGGTCCAGGAGATAGGATAAGGGTCTTTATAATCAAGGATAATAATCAAAGTGAAACTTTAGACTTGGTAGTTTCATCTACAGGGAATGTTTTGCTTCCTCTTGCAGGGAGTTTGAAAGTATTAAATATGAGTTTAACAGAAGCAAGTAGAGAGATAATAAGGCAACTAATGAAGTTTTATCCCAAAAGTACTATTCAAGTAGATTTAATATCACCAAGGAAGATGAAGATCATGATAACAGGAGAGGTAGGAAATCCAGGTACATATTTAATATCAGCAGTAAGCACCTTAGATGAAGCTATAAAGATGGCTGGAGGGTTGAAAGCATCTGCATCTACAAGGAGAATACAAATAAAGAGGGAAAGTAAAAATATAGAGGTAGATTATTTAAGATTTTTGAAGTATGGAGATATGGAACAGAATCCATACTTAGAAGAAGGAGATGCAATATATGTGCCACTAATGGGAAAGAGTGTAAAGGTATTAGGACAAGTGAAAAGTCCAGGTATGTATGAGATAAAAGATGGTGAAAAACTAAAGGACTTAATTGACATGGCAGGAGGGCTTACAAGCAAAGCATCTTTATATGGAGCTATTCTTGATAGAGTAGATGGAAAAAGGATGGAACTAAACTTATACAATTTAATATATGGGAAGGAGAAAGAAAAAGAGGAAGCGAACATTCTACTTCAAGAAGGAGATACAGTAACCATACTTACAGAGATAAAGAAGGTACAAGTATTAGGATTTGTAAGGAATCCAGGTCCAATTCAAATAGTTGAGGAGCCAAAGATAACAGCAGAAGGGGTAGAAGCTTTAGGACAGAGTATTATGGGAGCTAAAATCAGTGAATTAATAAATAGAGCAGGTGGTGTGCTTCCCAATGGAAGTACAAGAAGCATAGAGGTAAGAAGAGGAGGGAATCCAGAGGATAAAGTAGTAGTAGATCTATATAGGGTACTGGTTTTAGGAGAAGAGAGTGAAGAGGATATAAATGTATTTCCAGGTGATGTGATATATGTTCCACCTATTTTAAAATCTGTAAAAGTATTAGGACAAGTAAAGAGTCCAGGTGTTTATGAGATAGTTACAGGAGATAGGATAAAGGATATTATTCTTAAAGCAGGAGGAATAACAGAGAAAGCATCTCGTGATAAAGGAGAATTGGAAAGAGTAGAGAATGATAAAAAAGTTGTTTATGATTTTAATGTAACTAATGCAATAACTGGTGTAGATAAAGATAATTTAGAACTGAAAGATGGAGATACCATCTATATAGGAGAACTAAGAAGATTAGTATATGTATTAGGACAGGTAAATAATCCTTCTGCTCTTGAATATAAAGAGGGAAGAAGACTTACAGAGTATATTAGTATTGCAGGAGGACTTCAAGATAGAGCAGATCTTAAGAAAGTTGCAGTAGTGAGAGAAGAGAATGGAGAGACAAAGGTTATTCCAGTTAACATGTATGACATTATAAATAAGGGTCAAAGTAAATTAGATATTGAAATAAAAGAGAATGATATTATATTTGTGCCTGAGGTATTTATAAAAGGCTGGCAAGATATAGTTCAGATAATTATGAGTATTGGAGTATTGAAAACTACTATAGGTCCTCTCTTTGGATTTTAGAGACTGAAGCTTAAGAGGGGGGTATTTTATGCTTTATAAATTTAGAGAGGGAACTCCAGAAAAAGGATGGGTTGTAGTTGTTCATGGTCTTGGAGAACATATTGGAAGATATAAAAAGCTCATTGGAGATCTTAATAATCAGGGCTATGGGGTTATAGGATTTGATTATCCAGGGCATGGAAAAAGTGATGGAAAAAGAGGGGATACTTCTATTGAACAGGTTATGAATATTATTAAAGATTTAACCCCTGATATCCCTGAATTCTTCTTATTTGGGCATAGTCTTGGGGGACTTGTAGCAGTAAGGTATACTGAAGAAGGTGGAGAAAAGGTAAGATCTCTGATTGTTTCTTCTCCTGCTTTATATTTAGAAGTAAATCCTTTTACAAAATTTATTGCAAATACCCTTGGAAAAGTTTTTCCATCGGGCACCATAAATAATACGTTAAATCCTGATTTTATATCTCGTAATAAGGAAGCGGTAAAGAGATATGTAGAAGATCCTTTAGTACACAGTAGAATTTCTTTTCGTCTTGGCTCAAGTACAATGGAGAATATTAAATTAGCTCATGATAATGCTGAAAAAATTAATGTTCCAACTCTTATTCTTATTTCCACTGAAGATAAAATTGTACCTCCACAAGGTGCGAGAGAATTTTTTGAGAAACTTAAAATTGAAGATAAAAAATTAGTAGAATTTCCTGGTGGATATCATGAGCTCTTTGAAGATATGGAACA
>JAKOUL010000017.1 GCA_029776735.1 Dictyoglomota bacterium | reverse complement strand
ATCTGTTAATATTCTATCACCAATTACTAAAGTTGTCTCGGGGTAAATATCTAAAATTTCTAATGCTTTTTTAAAAGCTCTTGGTCTTGGTTTAAAAGCAGAGCCCATTGCAGGTAAATTAATGATCTCTGAAAAATATATGATTCTTTTATGGGAACAGTTATTTGACATTATAAGTATTTTAAAACCTAATGATTTAAGTCTTTCCAGTAATACTGCTGTCCTTGCATCTAACTCATCTTTATTCCAAGGAACTATAGTATTGTCCAAATCAAAGATAATTCCTTTAAATCCTTCTTCATAGAGTTTCTCAAAATCTATATCAAATATAGAGTCAAAATATTTCTTAGGTTTTAAGCTATCAAACATTTTTCTCTCTATTAAGAATAGCACTCATTTTTTATATCCCTGAGCCTTTAAATGCTCTTCGTAGGTTCTTGTAAAGATATGACTCCCGTCTCCTTTTGCTACAAAGAACAAGAAATCTCCTTTAGGAGAAAGTACAGCCATCAAAGATTTAATAGATGGTGAAGCTATAGGGGTAGGTGGAAGTCCATAATAAATATAAGTATTATAAGGGGAATCAATCTTTAAATCATCATAGTAAAGGACAGGCTTTTGAAAGTTATACAGATATTCTACTGTGGCACAAGATTCAAGCTTATATCCCTTCTTTAGACGGTTAAGAAAAACTCCTGCGATTAGAGGTCTCTCATTATCCAATTTGGCTTCTTTTTCTACAATAGAAGCTAAAACTATCCAGTCATTAAAAGATAAATTTAATTTTTCAAGTGCCTCTCTATAATCTGGGAAATTCCTTGATATCTGCCTAAAGAATTCTTCTAAAAGAGTAGAGATAATTTCATCTTCTTTTATGCCTTTAGGAAATAAATATGTTGAAGGAAAAAGATATCCTTCTAATGAAATAGGTGTGTCATCTCCCAAAAAATTTCTATAATTTCTAAAAAGTCCACTTACAAAGTTTTTATCCTTACAAAGGGTTACAAAAGTCTCTTCCGAAATCCCTAATTTTTCCTTTAAAATTTTTGCAATACCCGAAATGTTTTCGCCCTCAGGAATCGTAACTTTAATAGTAATGGGCTTTCCCTGAGTTAATACATTCAATATCTTAAGTATAGAATAGGAGGGAGATAAAAGATAATAACCAGATTTAATCTCCCGTTCTTTCCCTAAGATTTTGAGAAAAAACAGGAAAAAATCTTTAGATTTAATTAAGCCATGATCCTGAAGAAGAGTAGCTATATAGCTTGCATTGCTTCCCGCAGGAATATATATTTCTACTTGTTCTTTAGTATTAGAAATTGGGAAGGAAAAATATATTATAATCCCTATCAGTATAAAAGCGCCAAGAAGAAAACTTAGGATTAAACTACTCTTCTTCCTCCCAATCTTCTCCTTCTTCCTCTTCTTCCCAGTCTTCTTCTTCTTCTTCAAGGGCTTCCACAACTTTTTCAAATTCATCATCATCTTCTATCTCTTCTAAAGCATCAATATAAAGCTCACCATTTTGTTCTGAAAGTCTGCAACGGAAAATATATATCTCATCTGTATCTTCTGCTAACTTAGGGGTCAAAAGAACATAAGTTTTCTCATCAACCTCTACAAAGTCTCTAATAAGATATTCATAAGTATTACCATTCTCGTCCTCAAGAACTATAACATCTTCAAATTTATCTTTTTCCATTTAGGACACCTCTCCTTAAAAAATTTAAGAGGGGATAAATGGTGCCAGAGGCCGGACTTGAACCGGCACGGGGATTGCTCCCCACTGGATTTTAAGTCCAGTGCGTCTGCCATTCCGCCACTCCGGCGATACCTTACTCCTCTCTTCGGTTTTAAAGTGTATCATAACTTTTATTTTTAGTAAAGTATTGCTTTAAACAAAAGTTTCTATTATAATTCAAGTATCAAAAAGGTCCGGCGGTGTAGCTCAGTGGTTAGAGCACACGGTTCATAACCGTGGTGTCCAGGGTTCGAATCCCTGCACCGCCACCATATAATAGTGATTAAAGATTTAGATTTTATTGAAAAGAAAGTTTTAGATTTTGTAAAAAAAGAGTCCCTGATATATGAAGGGGACTCTATTCTTATTAGTATATCTGGAGGTAGTGATTCTTTTGCTCTTAGTGAAATCCTTTTTTCACTCTCCTCTGTATTAAATTTAAGACTTTCTCTTTTATATATTGATCATCATGTAAGGAAAAATACCGGGGAGGAAAAAAGGATAATAAAAGAATATTCAGAAATGAGAAATCTACCTTTTGATATTCTGGATATCTCTCCAAAAAGTTTTTCAGAAAAGGATTTAAGAGATGAAAGATATAAAATTTTAGAAGAATTTTCGGAAAGAAAACATATAGATAAAATAGCTTTAGGTCACACTCTTAATGATCATATAGAGACTATTATTATGAACTTCCTACGGGGATATGGACTTGATGGATTGTCTGGTATTTCTCCAAAAAGAGAGAAATTTATAAGACCATTATTGGTATTAACTAAAGAGGAAATTTTAGAGTATTGTAAGAGGAAAAATCTACCTTATATAGATGATTTTACAAATTTCTTGCCTTTAACATTAAGAAATACGGTGAGGTTTCAATTAATTCCATTCTTAGAGGAAGCTATTGAACAGTTTCCTACCAGCATTATCACCCAGGCTAAAGTTTTTGCTATAGAAGAGGATTTCTTAGAAAAAACTACCTTGGAATATAAAGAAAAAATTGTTAAATCTACTGATAAAGTTATAGAAATTGATTTTAAGAAATGGGAAGAAACACCTAAGGCTATAAGAATAAGACTTCTAAAAAAACTTTTGAAGGAAATGGGACAAGATATTACCTCGGAAGTTTCAATTTTGACTAATGCAAGAATAATGAAAAAGAAAGAAAAATCAGGAAAGATTATAGAAATTGGTGATTTAGATATCTATAAATCAGGAGGAAAAATTCTCATTTATAAAAAGAGGGGTAGATTGGATTATGAGATTTACCTCCCTATACCTGGAAAGATACGACTGCCCACTGGTGAGGAGATTGAAGCAAATATAATAGAGAATAAAAAAGGCTCTTTTAACATCAAAGATATTTGGCAGGTTTTTTTTGACTATGATAGAATAAATATAAAGGAGTTAAAGATAAGAACATGGAGAGAAGGCGACAGAATAAAGCTTTTTGGGCTTGGAGGAAAAAGTAAAAAGCTTCAGGATCTGTTTGTAGATAAAAAAATTCCACATTGGAAAAGACTTGAAATTCCTCTTGTCTTTTGGGAAAATGAGCTTCTCTGGGTGGTAGGATTAGCAAGAAGTGATATAGCATCTATCACTGAAGAGACCAAAAAAATATTACACTTAAAAGCAAGGAAGGAGGTTTAAATATTTGAATAAGAGAGGATTATTTCAGAGACTAATATTTATTCTAATACTGTTTCTCCTCATATATTCGTTCATAAACCCAAATCTCATGGGTACAAATGATACAGTGAGAGAAATACCTTACTCAGATTTTATAAAAGAAGTTGAAAATAAAGGGGTACTAAGAGTAGAGATTGGAGACAAAGATGCTACTGGTATTTTTAAAGATGGATCAAAATTTAAGGTATATTTACCTTCTCAGGATCCTACTTTAATCCCCACATTAGTAAAAAACGATGTGGAGGTTGAAGTAAGAGCACCAGATACTACGCCTCTGTGGATTACTCTTATATTAGGATTTGCTCCTTACCTCATTTTTATCCTTTTCTTCTGGATGATGTTCCGACAAGTACAAGGAAGTAATAATCAGGCTTTTTCTTTCGGAAGAAGTAAAGCAAGGTTATTTCTTGATAATAAGCCAAAAGTTACTTTTTCAGATGTTGCTGGTGTTGAAGAGGCAAAACAAGAATTAAAAGAAGTGGTAGATTTCTTAAAGTATCCTCAAAAGTATAGACAATTGGGAGCACGGATACCAAGAGGAATACTTCTTGTAGGTCTTCCTGGTACAGGGAAAACTCTCCTTGCAAGAGCAGTAGCAGGAGAGGCTAATGTTCCATTCTTCTCCATAAGTGGGTCAGAGTTCGTAGAGATGTTTGTAGGAGTTGGTGCTGCAAGAGTAAGAGATTTATTTACTCAGGCAAAAAAACTGAGTCCTTCTATTATATTTATAGATGAGTTAGATGCAGTAGGAAGGCATAGAGGTGCTGGACTTGGTGGAGGACATGATGAAAGAGAGCAAACATTAAACCAGCTTCTTGTAGAGATGGATGGCTTTGACGAAAATACAAATTTGATAGTGCTTGCAGCAACTAACAGACCTGATATATTAGATCCAGCTCTTCTTAGACCAGGAAGATTTGATAGAAGGGTGGTTGTAGATAGACCTGATTTTGAAGGAAGAAAGAAGATCTTAGAGGTACATATTAAAGGAAAACCTGTAGGAAAGGATGTGGATATAGATACAATTGCTAAAACTACTCCTGGATTTGTAGGTGCAGATCTTGCAAATCTTGTAAATGAAGCTGCAATTTTAGCAGCAAGGAAAAATAAAAGGGAGATAAATATGGAGGAGTTTGAAGAGGCAATTGAGAAGGTAATTGCAGGACCTGAAAAGAAAAATAGAATTCTAAGAAGCACCGAAAAAGAGATGGTTGCATTTCATGAACTGGGACATGCCTTAGTGGCAAAGCTTACTCCTGAAGCATCTCCAGTACATAAAGTAACTATAATTCCAAGAGGTTTAGCATTAGGTTATACTCTTCAACTTCCCGAAGAAGCTAGGTATATCTTATCTAAAAAGGAACTTGAAGCAGAAATCTCAGTCTTACTTGGAGGGAGAGCAGCAGAAGAGCTCATATTTGGGCAACCTACCTCTGGTGCATCTGATGACCTCAAAAGGGCTACAGAACTTGCAAGAAAAATGGTGTGTGAATATGGAATGAGTGAAAAGCTTAAGAATATTACCTTGGGAGAAAATAATTCGGAGGTATTTTTAGGCAAGGATCTTATGCAAATTAAAAATTATAGTGAAGATACAGCAAAAATAATTGATGAGGAGATAAAAAGCCTTATAGATGAAGGATATAATAGAGCTATTGAGCTTTTGAAAAAACATAAAGAGGTGCTTATTGAACTATCAAAGGTTCTAATTGAAAAAGAAACCTTAGATAGTGCTGAGATTGATAAATATTTAAATAAAGATAAATTGGAAAAAGCAGAAATAGAGAGGACCTTATAGGTCCTCTCTTTCTTTTATTTCCTTTTCCTTACTCTTAAGTTCTCTTAATCTATAAAATATCTGCCAGTCTTTTGGATCTTTCTCCATAAATTTTTCAATCTCTTCTCTTGCAGAATCAACTCTTCCAATTTTAATTAAAAGTTCTATAAGGTTATCCTGTGCAGCACTGTTATCAGGATCTCTTTTTAATACTTCTTTGAGTAGTTTCTCAGCTTTTTCATAGTTTCCAGAAAGATATTCTACCCAAGCAATGCCACGTAAATACTCTGGAGCTTCTGGTGAAAGCTCCAATGCTTTTTCAAAATTTTTCCTTGCTTCTTCAAGATTTCCTTCTCCTATAAGGATAAATCCAAGGAAATAATAATTAAAGGCATCATCAGGATCCAAAGCTATAGATTCCTGAATTAGCTCTTTTGATTTATCTGTCTCCTTAACCCAAAGATATAAATCTGCTAATGTAATCCTTAGCCATTTTAGTAATTCAAGATCTTGAACATCCCTCAAAAGATCTTCATATAAAGCAATAGCTTTATAAAGCTTACCCTTTTGCTTTAAATCGTCTGCTCTTCTTAAGATATCTTCTATTTCAGTTTTCATGGCTAAAAGTATAATATATTCCAAGGAAAAATAAAAGAGGAGGCTAAAATGATATTAATAGTGAATCTCAATCCCAGCTTAGATATTGTCTTTAATACCTGGGAGATTAAAAAGGGGAAAGTACCTAGGTCTAAAAGAGAATTAATGACGCCAGGTGGAAAGGGAATTAATGTGGCAAAAACATTAAAGGTATTTGGGGAGGATATTTTTGTATTAGGATTCTGTGGAGGCTCTTCCGGGAAGATTTTAAAAGAAGAGCTTGATAAGAGAGAGATACCTTATGAATTTATAGAATCAAAGAGTATGACTCGTTTTGCTATAGGAATTATGGAAGAGAAAGGTTCTCTAATGACTGTGATAAACGGCTCAGGAGAAGAGATAGAGGAAGAAAAGATAGAAGAGTTTTTTGAAAAGTTTAAAGAATATATTAAAGAAGCGAGCACCTTAATAATCTCCGGAAGTCTTCCTCTCAATGTACCTGAAAATATATATGCAAAGATGCTAAATCTTGCGAAAAATTATCCTATCATAAAAGTAGTTGATGCAAGGGGAAAAGCCTTATTAAAAGCATTAGAGGAAAGACCGGACATAATAAAGCCAAATAGAGAAGAAGCAGAAGAAATCTTGAACTTCAAACTAAAAGGAGAAAGAGATCTTAAAAGAGCTGGAGATTTCTTCCAACTTAAAGGAGTTAAAAATGCTCTTATATCCTTAGGAGAAAAGGGTGCTTTTCTAAATAGTAGTGGAGAAATGTACTATGCTTTTCTTTCACCTGCAAAAGGGATAAATTGGGGGACAGGAGATGCTTTTCTTTCAGGATTTATTTATGGCTTAATACATGATGATCATATTTTTGCTTTAAAGGTTGCATGTGCTACTGCTTATGTAAAGGTAAAAAAATGGGAAATAGAAAAAAATAATTTGAAAGAGATTTTTGACTTAACCTCTAAAGTAAATATAAGAAAACTTTAAAAAATATATATTAAATACTTGACCTTTGAAAATAATTGTGATAATTATATGTAAAAATTTGGGAGCGTGATGAGTATGAGAAACGGAAACTTCTCTAAAAGAATCTCTGAAAATTCCTCCGATGCAATGTCTAAGTTTGTCTTAGCTCAAGATCCTGAATGTATTTCCTTTGCAGGGGGACTTCCTGATAATGATCTTTTTCCTGTAAATGAGTTGACATATGCCTATGAAGAAGTCTTAAGAACAGAAAAAAATGTTGCTTTTCAATACTCTTCTTCACGTGGTGATACAAAACTATGCCAGTTAATAGGTGAAAACTTCTTTTCTAAGTGGGGGAAAACTATACCAGTAGAGAAAATCATCCTTACCGAAGGATCTCAACAAGCTTTGGATCTTCTTGGAAAACTCTTTTTAGATGAAGACGATATTGCTCTAATAGAAGAACCAGGATATTTAGGAACTATTCAAGCATGGAATATGTTTACCAAAAACCTTGTGGGCATCCCTCAAGACGAAAATGGAATAAATATTGAATATTTAGAGGAGAAACTTCTCTCTCTTGAAAAACCTGCAAAAGTTTTATATATAGTTCCTGACTATTCTAACCCTGCAGGAACTTGTCTCCCAATCCAAAGAAGAGAAAAGCTCATTGAGCTTGCAGAAAAATATCATTTCTATATTGTAGAGGATCTTGCTTACAGCTTACTTTCTTATGATAACGAAACTTTACCTCCTCTTTTTACTTTCTCCGAAAGTAGTAATATCATTACCATAGGAAGCTTCTCAAAGATACTTTCACCAGGTCTTAGAACAGGTTTTGTAGTTGCAGAAAAAGATATTATTGAGTCTCTTACCAGGTTAAAAGAGGCATCTGATCTATGTTCGGGAACATTAAATCAAAAGCTTGTCTATCAATTTTATCGTTTAGGATTCCTTGAAAAACATATAGAAAAACTTAGAAAGGCGTATAAAGAAAAGAGAGATGCACTTAAAAAAGAATTAGAAGAATCCTTTACAGATATTGCTCAGTGGAACAATCCTCACGGTGGATTTTTCTTTTTCTTAGTATTTCCTGAATGGGTAGATACCTATGAACTTGCCGAAAGTGCATTAAGAAATAAAACCAGCTTTGTCCCTGGTAAGGAGTTTTTTGTAAGTCAAAATGGGAAAAATACTGCAAGAGTTTCATTTTCTCAAATTCCTCCAGAGAAAATGAAAGATGGTGTAAGAAGATTCTTAAAGGCATGGGAAGAATATAAAGAAGAGTAAATACTTAATATGATATGGGATCTTACTATAATAGGCGGAGGTCCTGTAGGAAGTTTTGCTGGATACCTTGCAGAAAAGAATAATATTAAAACTCTTATCTTAGAAGAACACTCCCAGATTGGGGAACCTGTTCATTGTCTTGGGAAACTAAGCATACATGCTTTTGAAGAATTTCCTCTACCAAAAACCCCTATATTAAACTCCTTAAAAGGGGGATATTTTTTCTCTCCCGAAGGAGAAGTCATAAAGCTAAAGAAAAATAATATAGACTCCTATATCCTTGACAGAACTCTTTTTGATAGACTTATAGCAGAGATGGCAGAAAAAGAAGGATGTGTCTTTAACTTTAATTCCAAAGCTATCGGAGTAGAGCAAGAAAAAGGATATAGCTCTATCATTGTAAAAGAAAATGAAAAAATAAGAAATATAGATACAAGAGTAATAATAGATGCAGAAGGTGCTAAAAGACAATTTCTAAGAAAGATAGGAATGCCTGGAAAAACCCATTTGGTATCTCTTCAATATGAGATCTCAGGAGTAGAAGTACCAGATAAAGAATGTGTAGAACTCTATTTTGGGAAGAAATATTCCATAGGATTTTTTTTATGGATAGCCCCCTATGGAGCGAAAATAAAACTTGGAGTTGCAGTAGAGCCCCCAAATAATCCTAAGATATTTTTGGATAAATTTATAGAAAAAAATCTAAAAGAGAGAGCGTCTGATATAAAAATTGAAAGATCCTATGGAGGAATAATCCCTATATTTGGACCATATGAAGAATATATCTATCCAAATATAATTGTTATAGGAGATGCAGCAGGATATAACAAATCTACCACTGGAGGAGGAATTTATTTTGGGCTTCAAGGAGCAAGCTTGGCTATTACCCAGGTTAAGAAGTATTTAGATAGCGGAGACTTTAAATATTTAAAAGATTATCCTAAGCAAACAAACAAAAAGTTTGGAAAAGAATTAAAATTTACAAAGATGGGAAGAAAAGTTTTAAATGAGCTTTCTGATAAGGATTTAAATTCTATATGGAGAGTTATCAAAGAGAATCCTTCAATTATGAAAGCTGTAGAGGAATCAGGCGATACCGCTTATCAAACTTCTTTACTCCGTGTTATTCCTACTCTTATCTCACCAAAATCCATAAAACTTATAAAATTATTACCAAAAATTCTTAAAGCTCTGTAAAAAATAAAAGGGGGGAAGGATTTTCTCCTTCCCCCCTTAAAACCTTATCCTTTAGAACTTAACTTTTGTAGTGAAGCTTACAGAATCAGGTAATGGATTAGATGTAATAAGTGGTAATGCAGACTTATAAACGGACAAT
>JAKOUL010000013.1 GCA_029776735.1 Dictyoglomota bacterium | reverse complement strand
TCCACATTAATCACAGTTAAATCCTCCATAAAATTTTAACTTTAAATTTTAAATATCTACTTTTTAGTTTATAATAAATTTATACTTTTTAAAAGAAAGGGGAAAAAATGAAAAAGTTTCTTATTCTCATAGTCTTTTCTTGTCTAATACTCTTCTCTTTAACCTATGCTCAGGATACCCCTATTAAGCTCATAGGACTCACCATCTCCGAAAATATAGATCAGGATGAATATGGACTAACAATAATTGATGGGATCTTTAGCATAATTAATTTTGAAGAAATTCCAAACACAGATTCTTTCCCTGTATACTCTCGCTGGGTAGGAACTGGTAGTCACAATATAGAAATTAACCTTTTAACTCCAGAAAAAGATAAAGTACTTGCCCAATTGACTGATAAGTTAGATTTAATAGAGGAAAATGAAGTTATATATACCTTTGATTACTTTGAAGATGCACCATTTGAAAAAGCAGGAGTATATTGGGTACAGGCAAAGGCAGATGGGCAAGTAGAGAAAGAAATCCCTTTATTTGTCACTGAGGCAGATTCAGACATACCTAATCTGGAATCTCTTGATAAAACGCCTATTCTTCTCTTTTCAGTTCCATCCTTAGATGTATATGAAAATGACAATGGACTTGTTACAGTATCTGGAGTCTTTGAATACTATCAGACTCGGGATCTTCCTTTCACAGATACCTTTACTATTGCCACCTCATGGCTCTCAGGAAATGGAAACTTCACCCAACATGTAGAGATTCTTTCTCCTGATGGAAATACCTTAGTTTCTACAGAACCACAACTGTTAACAGCTGAGTATGCTTCTGTAACAGTACTTACCGATTATATTCGGAATCTTTCTTTTGAAAAAGCAGGAGACTACTTAGTAAAGATTTATTTAGATGATAAAGAAGTAGGAAATTTTGTTATAAAAGTAGTAAAAACAGAGTAAAAGTATAGGGGGCTGATCTCAGCCCCCTACTTTTAACCTTAGCAAACCCAATTATACTTTTAACTTAGAATATAAGCTTTTTCCAATCTCAATATTATATACTCGGTTTAGTATATATTAATTAGGAAAATTTATGGAATTAATTTAAAGTTTTTTAAAAATTCCTCACAGAAACTTGTGTTATACTAAATTAAGGTCAAATTAAATAAGGAGGTATGGAAGATGCCTTTAGTAAACCCTAAGGAGTTATTTAAAAAGTGTTATGGTAAATATGCCATAGGCGCATTCAACGTTAATAACATGGAGATCCTCCAAGGAGTAATTGAAGCAGCAAAAGAAGAACGTTCTCCTCTAATCCTTCAAATATCCAAAGGGGCAAGAAATTATGCAAAGCTTGTATATCTTATGAAACTTGTAGAGGCAGCTCTTCAAGATGCACCTGATATTCCTATAGCAGTGCATTTAGACCATGGGGATAGTGTAGAGCTATGCAAGGAGGTAATTGATGCAGGATTCACCTCTGTAATGATTGATGGATCACATCTTCCCTTTGAAGAAAATGTGAGGATTACAAAAGAAGTAGTAGATTATGCTCATCCTCGTGGCATAGCAGTAGAAGGTGAGCTTGG
This sequence comes from Dictyoglomota bacterium, assembly GCA_029776735.1. The sequence continues at coordinate 1,838 of JAKOUL010000013.1, read as the reverse complement.
AAGATTAGTAGGCATAGAAGAGCATGTAGTAGTATCAGAAAGGGAAGCTACCTATACAGATCCTGATAAAGCAGTAGAATTTGTAGAAAGAACAGGAGTAGATTCTTTAGCTATAGCAATAGGGACAAGTCATGGAGCATATAAATTCAAAGGAGAGCCAAAGCTTGACTTTAATATATTAAGGGAGACTGCTAAAAAACTTCCTGGATTCCCATTAGTACTTCATGGAGCTTCATCAGTCCTCCCAGAATATGTGGAAAAGGCAAATAAATATGGGGCAAAATTAGGAGGAGCTAAGGGAGTACCTGAGGAGATGATAAGAGAAGCTACAAAAATGGGAATATGTAAGGTGAATATTGATACTGATTTAAGACTTGCAGTAACAGCAACTATAAGAGAAGTCTTTGCCTTACATCCTGAAGAGTTTGACCCAAGAAAATATCTTGGTCCTGCCAGAGATGAAATTAAAAAGTTAGTAGTACATAAGTTAAGAAACGTTCTTGGTTCCAGCGGACAGATTTAAAAAAGAAAAAAGGGGGAGACTTAAATCTCCCCCTTTAAGAATTGGATATTCCTTTTCATCGTCTCTTTAGTATCATGTAAAGAATTTATTTCAAGAATAATACTTCCATTAAAATTTCTTATAAATTCTAAATAATCTGTAAAATCTATACTTCCCTTTCCTAATGGAAGGTGATCATCTTTCTTACCAAAGTTATCATGAATATGAATATGGGTTATCAATGGCTTTAGCACTTCAAGGCTTTTAGAAATCCCCTGAGAAGAGATATGTGCATGCCCAAAATCAAAACATACTTTCAGTTCTCCCTTAAAGGATTCTACAAATCTCTTGAATTCTTCTACTTTGTAAAATACATCATTCTCATCAAAATAAGAGTTCTCAAGGGTAGTCTCTATATCATATTTTTTACTTTCTTCAAGAATAATAAAAAGTGCTTTTTTTAGGTTTCTTTTTGCCATATAAGATATAATTGGATGTTTAATAGGGGTAGATCCACAGTGCAAAACTACCCTTTTAGCCCCCACATCATGTGCATAAGAAAGGGATCTTCTTACACTCTCTATACTTTTCTCCCATATTAAATCATTGAAGCTGGAAAGATTTATATCAATATAAGGAAGATGCAATGTAAGAAATACCTCTCGCTCTTCTGCATAACTCCTTATTCCTTTTGGATCCTCCAAAGATCTTCCTTTTAAAAATATAGGAAGGTCCCCAAAGAGTTCTAAAGTATTTCCTCCAAGGTTCTTTGTCTGTTTTATTGCTCTTTTAACTGAAAGAGTTTTTAAAGATAAAAATGAAAAACCTATTTTCATATAAGACTAATTATATTATACTATACTAAATTAAGAAGTAAGTCTTGAAAAAGGAGAAAGTAGTGTCCCAAAAAATTTTTATAATATTTATGGTCCTTCTATTTGCTACAATCTATACCTATGGGGGAGTTGAAAATCCCCAAAATTATGATGCAGAATCAGCAGGATTAGGATTTACCTTTGTTACTCTAAACAGTAATGGCGAAACATACTTTTTCAATCCTGCCACATTAGTATTAAAAAAATACTCCTATTTTTCACTCTCTTTTGATCTTCCTATAGAAGAAGATTCTACTATTTTAAACCTCTCCTATTTTATCCCTTCTACTAGCTCTTATGCCATAAGTGGGAGTCTTATCTATGATAAAACTTCACAAACCTATGCTTTTAAAGATTTCAAAGGAGCCATAGCCTTTCCTCTGACATCTAATATATATTGGGGAACCAGTGTTACTTATATAGATGCTGAGGAAGCTCTAAAGGGAAATGTAGGACTTATT
>JAKOUL010000015.1 GCA_029776735.1 Dictyoglomota bacterium | reverse complement strand
TCTGAACTTCTTGCAGTAATTCTGGGAACAGGGAGTAAAGGCGTCTCTGTATATGAGCTTTCTCAAAATCTTATCTTAGAGTTTGGAGATCTGAAAAAGATTGCTGAGCTTGGGATAGGGGAATTAATGAAGTTTCCTGGTATAGGAGTAGCAAAGGCTATCCAAATAAAAGCTGCTGCTGAATTTGGAAGAAGGATATTTTCTGAAAGAGAAGATTTTTTTGGTAAGAACATTAAAGAATCTCAAGATGCATTTTCTTTATTTAGCAGTGACTTTATGAATTTAAAAGAGGAGCATCTTTTCTGTGCCTACTTGGATATAAAGAACAAATGTCTGAGTAAGAAGCTCATAGCTAAAGGTAACCTAAACATTGTTTATGCTAAACCAAGAGAGATTTTGAAGTATGCCCTTCAAGAGAATGCAGTAAAGCTTATATTGGCTCATAATCATCCCAGTGGAGATATATCTCCCAGTGAAGATGATATAATTTTTACAAAAAGAATTATAGAGGCAGGGAAGATTATAGGGCTTGAATTTTTAGACCATCTTATCATATCTGATGGGAAATATTTGAGTATGAGAGAAAAAGGATATATCTAAATTATGGAGCAAAAATCTCTATGGGATCTTCTTCTTGAGGAGAAAAAAGAAGAAAGTAAAAAAGATGAAGAAAATAAAAAAGAGAGTATTCTTTTAATAGATGGATCCAGTATCATCTATAGGGTGTACTATGCTATTCCTCCGTTAAAAACAAAAAATGGGGAGCTTACCAATGCCCTTTATGGTTTTGTAAGGATACTTCTGAAGGCGATAGAAGATTTTAAGCCATCTCTTTTAGGGGTTGCTTTTGATCTTCCAGAGCCCACATTCAGACATATATTGTACAAAGAGTATAAGGCTAAAAGACCCCCTATGAAAGATGACCTGAAGGCTCAGCTCCCTTGGATAAAGGAATTTTTAAGAATGTCTAATATTTCTATTATAGAAGAGCCAGGATATGAGGCAGATGATTTAATATCTACTGCAGTAAATAATTATGTGGGATATCAGAAGTATATCCTTTCAGGAGATCTGGATCTTCTCCAACTGGTTTCAGAAGATTGCCTCTTAATCCATCCCCAAAAAGGTATTAGCGAGTTTACCATATATGATCCTCAGAAAGTAAAAGAGAGATTTGGAATTCCACCATATAAAATTCCCCTCTATAAAGTTCTTGTGGGAGATGAATCTGATAATATTCCTGGAGTACCTGGCATAGGTCCTAAAAAGGCAGCAAAGATTTTAGAGGAGATAGATTCCATAGAGGATCTTAAGGAAAAAATCCCTCTTCTTGATGATGATATTAAAAAGGTTATTGAGGAGAATTGGGAGCTTATTGAGAGAAATTTAGATCTTGTGACTCTGAAAAATATTAAAAAGGATATTCCTCTTAGTCCTATAAATATAAAAAAGAGTGATGAATTAATTAATTTTTTAGAGAAGTTTGAACTTAGAAGTGTTATACAAAAGCTTTTCCCAGATTTTAAAGAAGAGGAGAATATAGTATTTAAAGAGATAGATTTTGATATAGAGGATATTGCAAAAAGTCATAAATGTATTGCTTTTAAATGTATAGGAGAGAAAAATTTTGAAGGGATTTCGCTCTCCTTTGATGATGGAGAAGGTTATTTTATCTCATCATCAGATTTTAACGATGCTCTGAGGAAGAAATTTGAAAATATTTTGGCTGACGAAGATATTGAAAAGATAGGTTCATATATTCAGAGAGATCTTCATTTCCTTTCAGGTAAGATAAAGGGAAAGGTTTTTGATGTGAGTATTGCATCATATCTTTTAAATCCTGAAAGGCAAAATCACTCCTTGGAGATTCTTATTAGAGAATACTTAGGGAAGTCTGTTACACTTCCACAAAAATATGCAGGATATCTTCTTCTACTAAAAAGAATTTTTGAGGAGAAAATAAGTATTGAAGAGCTTGATAAGGTATTTTTTGATATAGAGATCCCACTTATTCCTGTGCTTTACTCCATGGAAAAGTGGGGAATAAAGGTAGATATAGATTATCTGAAGGGGCTTTCAAAGGAGTTTGGGGAGAAATTAAATAATTTAGAAGAAGAGATCTTTTCTTTGGCAGGTATGAGATTTAATATAAATTCGCCAAAGCAACTTTCAGAGGTACTTTTTGAAAGATTAAAGCTTCCTAAGGGGAAAAAAGGAAAGTCTGGATATTCTACATCTTCTTCGGTTCTTCAAAGTATAGCAAATGTTCATCCTATTGTGCCTAAGATCTTACAATATAGAGAATTTTATAAACTAAAAAGTACTTATGTAGATGCCCTTCCAAATCTTGTAGATCCTAAGACGGGAAGGATACATGGTAATTTTAATCCTACAGGTACTGCCACAGGAAGATTAAGCAGTAGTGAACCCAATCTTCAGAATATTCCCATAAAAAGTGAAGAGGGAAGAAAGATAAGAAAGGCGTTTATTGCAGAAGAAGGCTACTATTTTGTATCATTGGATTATTCTCAGATAGAGCTTAGAATCCTTGCCCATCTATCTCAAGAGCCTAAATTAATAGAGGCTTTTTGCAATGGAGAAGATATTCATAGAAAGACTGCTTCCGAGATCTTTGGAGTCCCTGAAGATCAGGTGGATAGTCTTTTAAGATCCCGAGCCAAGGCAGTAAACTTTGGTATAATTTATGGAATCTCTGCCTTTGGTCTTTCTGAGACCACAGGACTTATGCCTGAAGAGGCTGAAAAATTTATTGATACATACTTTAAGCATTATCCAAAGGTAAAGCTTTATATTGAGAAGTCTTTAAATGAGGCACGAGAAAGT
>JAKOUL010000014.1 GCA_029776735.1 Dictyoglomota bacterium | reverse complement strand
ACTTTCTCGTGCCTCATTTAAAGACTTCTCAATATAAAGCTTTACCTTTGGATAATGCTTAAAGTATGTATCAATAAATTTTTCAGCCTCTTCAGGCATAAGTCCTGTGGTCTCAGAAAGACCAAAGGCAGAGATTCCATAAATTATACCAAAGTTTACTGCCTTGGCTCGGGATCTTAAAAGACTATCCACCTGATCTTCTGGGACTCCAAAGATCTCAGAAGCAGTTTTCCTATGAATATCTTCTCCATTGCAAAAAGCCTCTATTAGCTTAGGCTCTTGAGAGAGATGGGCAAGGATTCTAAGCTCTATCTGAGAATAATCTAATGATACAAAGTAGCAGCCTTCTTCTGCAATAAATGCCTTTCTTATCTTTCTTCCCTCTTCGCTTCTTATGGGAATATTCTGAAGGTTTGGCTCACTACTACTTAATCTTCCTGTAGCAGTACTTGTAGGATTAAAATTACCATGTATTCTTCCTGTCTTAGGATTTACAAGATCTGGAAGGGTATCTACATAAGTACTTTTTAGCTTATAAAATTCTCTATATTGTAAGATCTTAGGTACAATAGGATGAACATTTGCTATACTTTGAAGAACCGAAGAAGAAGTAGAATATCCAGACTTTCCCTTTTTCCCCTTAGGAAGCTTTAATCTTTCAAAAAGCACCTCTGAAAGTTGTTTAGGAGAATTTATATTAAATCTCATACCTGCCAAAGAAAAGATCTCTTCTTCCAAATTACTTAATTTCTCCCCAAACTCCTTTGAAAGCCCCTTTAGATAATCCATATCTATCTTTATTCCCCACTTTTCCATAGAGTAAAGCACAGGAATAAGAGGGATCTCTATATCAAAAAATACTTTATCCAGTTCTTCAATACTTATTTTCTCCTCAAAAATTCTTTTTAGTGGAAGAAGATATCCTGCATATTTTTGTGGAAGTGTAACAGACTTCCCTAAGTATTCTCTAATAAGAATCTCTAAGGAGTGATTTTGCCTCTCAGGATTTAAAAGATATGATGCAATACTCACATCAAAAATCTTTCCCCTTATCTTACCTGAAAGGAAATGAAGATCTCTCTGAATATATGAACCTATCTTTTCAATATCTTCGTCAGCCCAAATATCCTCAAATTTCTCTCTCAGAGCATCGTTAAAATCTGATGATGAGATAAAATAACCTTCTCCATCATCAAAGGAGAGTGAAATCCCCTCAAAATTTTTCTCTCCTAAATATTTAAAAGCAATATATTTATGACTTCTTGCAATATCCTCTATATCAAAATTAATCTCTTTAAATACTATATTTTCCTCCTCTTTAAAATCTGGAAAGAGTTTTTGTATAACACTTCTCAGCTCAAACTTCTCTAAGAAATTAATTAATTCATCACTCTTTTTAATATTTATAGGACTAAGAGGAATATCCTTTTTAATATTCTTTAGAGTTACAAGATTTAAATTTCTCTCAATAAGTTCCCAATTTTCCTCAATAACCTTTTTAATATCATCATCAAGAAGTGGGATTTTTTCCTTAAGATCCTCTATAGAATCTATCTTCTCTAAAATCTTTGCTGCCTTTTTAGGACCTATGCCAGGGACTCCAGGGATATTATCAGATTCATCTCCCACGAAAACTTTATAGAGGGGAATTTTATACGGAGGAATTCCAAATCTCTCTTTTACTTTCTGAGGATCATATATGGTAAACTCGCTAATACCTTTTTGGGGATGGATTAAGAGGCAATCTTCCGAAACCAATTGGAGAAGATCTAAGTCCCCTGAAAGGATATACTTCTGATATCCCACATAATTATTTACTGCAGTAGATATCAAATCGTCTGCCTCATATCCTGGCTCTTCTATAATAGAAATATGAGACATTCTCAAAAATTCCTTTATCCAAGGGATTTGAGCCTTCAGGTCATCTTTCATAGGGGGTCTTTTAGCCTTATACTCTTTGTACAATATATGTCTGAATGTGGGCTCTGGGAGATCAAAAGCAACCCCTAAAAGAGATGGCTTAAAATCTTCTATTGCCTTCAGAAGTATCCTTACAAAACCATAAAGGGCATTAGTAAGAGCCCCATTTTTTGTTTTTAACGGAGGAATGGCATAGTACACCCTATAGATAATACTGGAGCCATCTATCAAAAGGATACTCTCTTTTTTATTCCCCTCATTTTTTTTACTCTCTTCTTCCTTCTTCTCAAGAAGATCCCATAGAGATTCTTGCTCCATAATTTAGATATATCCTTTTTCTCTCATACTCAAATATTTCCCATCAGATATGATAAGATGGTCTAAAAATTCAAGCCCTATGATTTTCCCTGCCTCTATAATTCTTTTTGTAAAAATTACATCATCTTCACTGGGAGATATATCTCCACTGGGATGATTATGAGCCAATATAAGCTTTACTGCATTTTCTTGAAGAGCATACTTCAAAATCTCTCTTGGTTTTGCATAAACAATGTTTAGGTTACCTTTAGCTATGAGCTTCTTACTCAGACATTTGTTCTTTATATCCAAGTAAGCACAGAAAAGATACTCCTCTTTTAAATTCATAAAGTCATTACTAAATAAAGAAAAGGCATCTCGGGCATCTTTAATGTTCTTACCAAAAAAATCTTCCCTTTCAGAAAATATCCTTCTCCCAAATTCAGCAGCAGCTTTTATTTGGATAGCCTTCGCTTTTCCTATTCCGGGAACTTTCATTAACTCTCCTATTCCAAGCTCAGCAACCTTTTTCAGATCTCCAAACTCTAAGATAAGATTTTGAGAAAGCTCATATACAGAAACACCTTTAATTCCTGTCCCCAGAATTACAGCAAGAAGTTCAGAATCAGAAAGTACCGATGCTCCATAATTAAGAAGTCTCTCTCTGGGTCTTTCAATAGATGGTAAATCTTTAATCTTTCTTTTCTTCATCTACTACAGCAGGAATTTTACTTACATCTTCAGGCTCAAGCTTCTCTTCTTCTGCAACCTTCTCAATCTCCTTTTGTTTATCAGAGATCTTTGTTTCAATATCAGTAAGCTCTTTTAAAAGATCATCAAATTTTTCTTTAAGTAGCGGCTCTTCATTTTTAATAACATTATATAATCTCTCTCCCATCTTTTTGAAAACATCAGTTCTATTTCCTTCTAAGATTAAAATATCTGCTTTTAACTTTCCTATCTTTGCAAGTTTTGCTGACTCTTTACCAAGAGTTTTTGCCATATCCGAGATAGCTTCTCCTGCCTTCTTTGCAGTTTCACCAGCCTTCTGAGCAAAAGATGAAACCTGTGGTTTTAGATCATCCCAAAGCTTTTTCCATCTATCATCAGCCATTTCCTTACTCCTCCTTTATCACTATTTTATTTGAAAGAAGCAAAAGTCTCTTTATATTATACCTGTTCCATATGGTTAATGTATAGACATTTTCCAAAGGATCATATGTATAAGTAATCTGGTAATGATCATTATTCTCATCAGAGTAAGGCTGGTTATTATAAGGATTATTAGGCATCTTTTTATTAGGAAGATACTCTTTTAAGGAATGATACAGATCATCCAAGCTTGTAGCTACGGGGTACTTTCCCTTACTGTCAACAGCATACATCTCTAAAGTGGTATGAAAAAGCCTTAAAGAAGAAATGGCTGAACCTTCTCTTGCCTTCTCTATACCCGAAAAATAAGCTCCTCCTCCTATAATAGCAAGAATAGAGATGATAATAATAACTACTAAAAGCTCAATAATTGTAAATCCCTTTTTATCTCCCAATTTTAATCCCCCCTTATGAAAAAAGTAAGGGCAAGCTTTTTAGCTTGCCCTTCTTGTAAAGGATATTTTTTGTTAACTTAAATGTGTAGTGGTTGGAAAGCGTAATTACAATTTTAGAATTGTCTCTGTTACATCCTGTTATGGTATAAGCAACGCCATCACTGGAATAAACTATACAATAATTCTCTCCTGAACCCTGTGCAGTTGCTAAAGGATCCCCATCTAGGGCAACGTCTACAAGACCATTATCATAAGCATACGGCAGATTATTGACTGGATTATTAGGGAACTTTTTATTGGGAAGATAATCGGCTATTGCAGTAAGAGCATTCGCAGTATATGCTGCTCCTCCTGACTCTGTACCAGGATATGTACCATTATGATCTACTGCATACATTTCAAGACTTGTCTGAAGAGCCTTCACAGCAGATGTTACAGCAGACTCCCTTGCCTTCTCTGTAGCTCCCATAAAGTTTGGAAGTGCTACAGCAGCCAAGATGGCAATAATCACGATAACAACCATCAACTCAATCAATGTGAAACCTTTATCTTTACGCATAATCTAACCTCCTTTTCAATTTGTTTTTCTACTTAACATTATACCCCAAATTTTTATTTTTATGCATTAAAAAAAGAAATTTAACTATAAGATATTTTTATAATAACTCTTTTAATTTAGAGAGAGCCTTTTTAAAGAGCCTTGATACTTGGGATTGAGATATTTTTAAAATTTTTGCTACCTCTCCTTGGGTTAGATCCTGATAAAAAATATACTCTATAATCTTCCTTTGAATCTCTGGAAGTTTTGAGATGGCACTTTCAAGAGCAATTTTATCTTCCACAGGAAGATGGAAGGACTGGAAACCATCTGATCTAATTTTATCCATCTCAATCCCCAACTCTTCAATAGATAAAGTCCTTATAGAGTCTTTAACCCTAAAAAGTTCTCTCACAGACTCTTTTGTAATATTTAAAGCTTTTGCTATCTCCTCTACTGTAGGATACCTATTTTCTTCCTCCCAAACTTTATCTATAAAAGCATCCATTCTTGATATAAGTTTTTTAACAGTCCTGGGAATCCTTATGCCATCTTTTCTATCTCTTAAATAATGCCTTATCTCTCCTAAAACACAATGAGAGATATACGTTGAAAGCTCCCCTTTCTCAGAGTCATAGTTTTCAATTGCCTTCAAAAACCCTAAGTATCCTACTTGTACTAAATCTTCAAAAGGTTCTCCATAGCTGACAAATTTAGAAGCCCAGAAATAAATGAGATCATCAAACATCTCCAAAAGACCTGTTAAAGCCTTTTCATCTTTTTCTTTTTTATATTTCTCCCAAAGCTCTTTAGCTTCTGAGATCATTGTATATACTGGAACATGGTAAAGATAGGCAGGTATAGAGAAATAAGCACACCGCCCACCATACCTCCAAGGAATACAAGCATAATAGGCTCAATCAATGCAGTTAAACTTTCTATAGCATTTGCTACCTCTTTTTCGTAGAATTCAGTAATCTTTGTAAGCATCTGTTCCAGAGAGCCTGATTCTTCTCCAATAGATATCATATGTATAACCATAGCTGGGAAAATTTTACTATCTCGCAATGGTGGAGCAATTCTTTCTCCTTCTCTTACTCTTATCCGGGTATCCTCAATAGCCTTTTTAAATACACTATTACCAATAGTTTGACCTGCAAGCTGCAGTGCTTCAAGGATAGGAACTCCTGTCCTTACCTGTGCAGCAAGTGTTGTGGTGAAACTAACCACTGCATTTTTTTGAATAATAGGACCAAATACAGGTATTTTCAAAAGGAGTACATCTAATTTTTCCTTAACTTTAGGATTTTTGATAAGTCTCATTCCACCTGCTACAAGAGCAGCAATTACTAAGGCTACAACTAAGAAATTCTCTCTCAAAATATTGCTTAAGCCCAGAAGAAAGGCTGTTGGTGCTGGAAGAGGAGCATCCATGCTCTGAAACATATCTGCAAATGTGGGTACTAAGAAGAAAAGAAGTCCAAAAGTAACAGCTAAGGATATAACAAGGATGGTAATAGGATAAGTCATAGCAGATTTTAATTTTCCACGAAGCTCTTCTTGCTTCTCTAATGTTACTGCTAATCTTTCTAAGGTTTCATCTAAGGTACCTGATGCTTCTGCAGCCTTCACCATATTTGTGTATAATTTGGAAAATACATTAGGAAATTCTTCAAAGGCATCGGAAAGAGAGCTTCCTTCATCTACCATTTTCTGAACTTCTTTTATTATATTTTTTAGTGCCTTGCTTTCTGTCTGTTCTGAAAGGACCGAAAGACTTGTGGAAAGAGAAAGTCCTGCATTAATCATAGTAGCAAACTGACGTGTAAATATGGTAAGATCTTTAAGCTTAACCCTTCCCCCTGCACCTTCTTTTTTAGTAAGAGACATGGTGAGAAAAGATGAAACTTTCTTTTCTTCTATCCTTACAGGATAAAGGCTCATACCACGAAGCTTTATAGCAAGCTCTCGTATATTCTCTGCCTCACTTTCTCCGACAACTAACTCCCCTCTCACACTTCTTGCTCGATACACATAATTTGCCATTTATCCATCACCTCCTAACTTCGCCCCCTAAAAGTCTGGATAATTCTTCTTTATTAATAGCTCTATCAAAAGCAGTCTCATGAGAAATAAGGTTCTTCCTTACAAGATCTGCAAGAGACTGGTCCATGGTTTGCATTCCATGCATTCCACCAGTCTGAATAACACTATATATTTGAGGGGTTTTCCCTTCTCTTATCAAGCTCTTTACTGCAGGAACTCCTATAAGCAATTCTGTAGCTACAATTCTTCCTGTACCATCTTTTCTTGGAAGAAGCTGCTGAGAGATTATCCCCTGAATTACACCAGAGAGTTGAAGTCTAATCTGGGGTTGTTGGTGAGCAGGGAATTGGTCTACAATTCTTTCTACACTTTGGACTGCATCTACAGTATGCAATGTGGCCATAACTAAGTGACCTGTTTCTGCAGCAGTAATAGCAATAGCAGTAGTCTCTAAGTCTCTCATCTCACCTACCAAAATTACATCAGGATCTTCTCTTAAAGCAGATCTTAGAGCATTAGCGAAGGAAAAAGTATCACTTCCT
>JAKOUL010000125.1 GCA_029776735.1 Dictyoglomota bacterium | reverse complement strand
TATTTTTGCTCTTCTTGGATTTAGTGTCATCCTCCTCACAGGAAAGGGAGGAAGACTATGGGGAACTGCCTTCAGTGTTATAATAGCTTTCTTCTACTATGGATTTAACATTCTTGCCAGGTCCTTGGGAGAATATGCCGTGTTTTCTCCTTTTCTCTCTGCATGGCTTCCCAATTTGACCTTAGGTACACTGAGTCTTGGAGTGTTTTTATGGAAAATAAGAAAGTGGTAAGAATAATTTTATCTCTGATCATCATATTTACAGTTATCACCTATACATCATGGGCGGAAGAGTCTCTCTGGAAATTAACTGCAGAGAAGATTATCTTTAATTGGGAAACTCAAGACTTTACTGCAGAAGGGAATGTAAATTTTTCAGGAGAAGACATAGCTGTAATAGCAGATCTTTTAGAAGGGAATCTTAAAGAAGGCATGTTTAAAGCAGAAGGAAACGTAACTTTTAAAGATAAGAATGGGGAATCTTCTGCAGAATACTTAGTGTATCAATACAAAGGAAAAAAGGCAATTATTAAGAATGTAAAGCTAAAATACCCTGTACCTGAAAGTTCTGAAAAGATATATATCTCAGGGGACGAAGTAACTTGGAAAAGTGGAGATATGCAACTTGAAAAAGGCACTTTTTCCACATGTGAGTACGAAAAACCTCACTATTTTCTTTCCACATCTCAATTAGAGTATAGCCCCAATGATAAGATTATATTTATAAATGTAATCTTTTATCTTAAAGTTCCTTATACTACTTTTTATATACCGGTCTTTTATGTTCCTTACTATGCATTACCACTAACAAAAGAGCCTTCACCTTTTCCTCAAATAGGTTATGACTCATCCTTAGGAATATACCTTACTTATCCTTTTAGTTATAGCCTGTTTGGTATGCCTGGACTATTCACCTTCCTCGTCTCTCAATACCAAGGAGCAAAATTTTCTCTCACACAAAAATATGCCCTTCCAAATATCTCGGGGAATATAAGCTCTTCTTATCTCTACAACTATATTCTAAATACTGATGAATTAAGATTTTCTATAAATGGTATATATAAAATTCTTCCTAATCTTTCTCTAAGCTTCAACTCCCAATATGCAGCTCAACCTTATTTAAGCACTTATTTGCTTCAGAATTCTGGTATACTTACTTATACTTCAGAGGTTTTAAATGTCTCATTGCAAGGAAACCAGAATAAGACCAAAACTCAAGATACTATTATAGGAAATCTAAACTCATCAATAAAATTAGGTGGTAATACTTATTTAAGGACTAATCTAAGGTATAACAAAGTAGATACTGAGATCCAAGACAGAGAAGATCTCACAGGATATGTAAATTTAGGAGCAAGTGATAATGTACAGAATTTTTACATATATGCTAATGAACGTTGGACTAATATGGCTGACTTTTCTCTTAAAAAGCTCCCAGAGATCTATTATTCAAGGAATTTTTCACTTTTTAATATACCTATAAAAGCAGATCTAACCTTAGGAAATTATATAGAGCCCACTCCTCCTTTTGAAACAAAAACATGGAAATTAAGTGCTTCTATATCAGGTTCTCCTAAAATAAACCTTCCTATAGGATCTATTACATCAAATTTAGGATTCAGACAAGATCTTTACGGCACTCAAGATGCAAGATATGCTATATTTGGGAATATAGGCTATTCCTTAAGAATAGCTAATTTACTTTCAGGAAGTATCTCCTATAACTTCAATTGGCTTGGCACTGACATTATCACAGGAGATGAGGGAAACTCACCTTTTTACTTTGACTATTCAACAAATCTAAGTAATCTCTCTCTACAAACCACCATAGGAACGCCAAATATAAATATATCCTTACAAGAGTCTTACAATGGAATTTATCAAACTCTAACCCCTCTTTCCATATCAGGAATAATAAAAAGTGGGAAGGAGCTCACTATATCTGCAAGAACATTGTATTACTGGACAAATAACTCCTTTTCTTCTTTATTTGTACAAGGAAGTTTAAACTATCCTTCTTGGTTTTCTTTAACCTTTGGTACTTTATATGACATAAATACTAATACTTTTCAAAGATTAGACTATAGAGCTACAGTAAACATAACAGGAGATTGGCATGTAAAAGGAAACTTAGCTCTTA
>JAKOUL010000124.1 GCA_029776735.1 Dictyoglomota bacterium | reverse complement strand
TATTTTTGCTCTTCTTGGATTTAGTGTCATCCTCCTCACAGGAAAGGGAGGAAGACTATGGGGAACTGCCTTCAGTGTTATAATAGCTTTCTTCTACTATGGATTTAACATTCTTGCCAGGTCCTTGGGAGAATATGCCGTGTTTTCTCCTTTTCTCTCTGCATGGCTTCCCAATTTGACCTTAGGTACACTGAGTCTTGGGGTGTTTTTATGGAAAATAAGAAAGTGGTAAGAATAATTTTATCTCTGATCATTATATTTACAGTTATCACCTATACATCATGGGCGGAAGAGTCTCTCTGGAAATTAACTGCAGATAAAATTATCTTTAATTGGGAAACTCAAGACTTTATTGCAGAAGGGAATGTAAATTTTTCAGGAGAAGACCTATCTGTAATAGCAGATCTTTTAGAAGGGAATATTAAAGAAGGTATGTTTAAAGCAGAAGGAAACGTAACTTTTAAAGATAAAAATGGAGAATCATCTGCAGAATACTTAGTGTATCAATACAAAGGAAAAAAGGCAATTATTAAGAATGTAAAGCTAAAATACCCTGTACCTGAAAGTTCTGAAAAGATATACATCTCAGGAAACGAAGTAACCTGGAAAAGTGGTGATATACAGATTGAAAAAGGCACTTTTTCCACATGTGACTACGAAAAACCTCACTATTTTCTTTCCACATCTCAATTGGAGTATAGCCCAAATGACAAGATTATATTTATAAATGCAATTTTTTATCTTAAAGTCCCTTATACTACCTTTTATCTACCTGTCTTTTACGTCCCTTACTATGCATTACCACTAACAAAAGAGCCCTCACCTTTTCCTCAAATAGGTTATGACTCATCTTTAGGAATGTACCTTACCTATCCTTTTAGTTATAGTCTATTTGGTGTCCCTGGACTATTTACTTTCCTCATCTCTCAACACCAAGGAGTAAAATTTTCTCTCTCGCAAAAATATGTCTTCCCCAATATCTCAGGGAATATAAACTCTTCCTATCTCTACAATTACATTCTTAATACTGATGAATTAAGATTTTCTATAAATGGGGTATATAAAATTCTTCCCAATCTCTCTTTAAGCTTTAACTCCCAATATGCAGCTCAACCTTATTTAAATACTTACCTGCTTCAGAATTCTGGTATACTTACTTACACTTCGGATCTTTTAAATGTCTCATTGCAAGGAAACCAAAACAAGACAAAAACTCAAAATACTATTATAGGAAATTTAAACTCATCAATAAAATTAGGTGGTAATACATATCTAAGGACTAATCTAAGGTATAACAAAATAGATATTGAGACCCAAGATAGAGAAGATCTCACAGGATATGTAAATTTAGGAGCAAGTGATAACCTGCAGAATTTTTACATATATGTTAATGATCGTTGGACTAATATGACGGACTTTTCTCTTAAAAAGCTTCCAGAGGTCTATTATTCAAGAAACCTTTCACTCTTTAATATACCTATAAAAGCAGATCTAACCTTAGGAAATTATATAGAACCCACTCCTCCTTTTGAAACAAAAACATGGAAATTAAGTACCTCCATATCAGGCTCTCCCAAAATAAATCTTCCTATAGGATCTCTCACATCAAATTTAGGATTCAGACAAGAACTTTATGGCACTCAAGATGCAAGATATGCAATATTTGGAAATATAGGTTATTCCTTAAGAATAACTAACTTAATTTCAGGAAGTATCTCTTATAATTTCAATTGGCTTGGTACCGATATTATCACAGGAGATGAGGGAAACTCACCTTTTTATTTTGACTATGCCACAAATCTGAGCAATCTCTCTCTACAAACAACCATTGGAACGCCAAATATAAATATATCTTTGCAAGAATCTTACAACGGAATTTATCAAACTCTAACTCCTCTTTCCATTTCAGGAATAATAAAAACTGGAAAAGAGCTGACCCTATCTGCAAGAACATTGTATTACTGGACAAATAACTCCTTTTCTTCTTTATTTGTACAAGGAAGTTTAAACTATCCTTCTTGGTTTTCTTTAACCTTTGGTACTTTATATGACATAAATACTAATACTTTTCAAAGATTAGACTATAGAGCTACAGTAAACATAACAGGAGATTGGCATGTAAAAGGAAACTTAGCTCTTA
>JAKOUL010000106.1 GCA_029776735.1 Dictyoglomota bacterium | reverse complement strand
TCCTCCTCCTATCCAAACAGCAGTCATTCTTGAACATATTTCTGGCTTTTTAAGTATGGCAGAGGCAAGGTCAGTAAGGCATCCCTGAAAAACAGCATAAAGAGGAAGTGGGTCATCTTTCATAGCTTCTTCAATTATAAAGTCTGCTCCTTCTGAATCCAAAGCTGTTTTTTCATCTGGAAGAGGAATTTCACTTCCCTTCAGCACGTTATACTTGCCCTTTAATCCCATTAAATCCAAAACTTTTAATATCTCGTCATAACTGGCCTGCATAGTCTGTCTCTCACCATAAAAGCTATGGTTAGCTTCAAAATGTCCAGCAATTATACCTTTTATGCAAAATTGCGGTGTCATCAGGTGATGTACTAAGGCAAATTGATCATCTGCTTCGTTTTTACAGTCCGTGTGGATTATAAGCCTTATTTTTTTATTTTCTGGGACTTTGTACTTATATTTATCAAACATAAAAGGTCCTCCTTTGTTCTAAGTAGGTTTGATTATAACAGAATCCACTTCGCTCTTCAATGAATATATATGCTACAATTTACAAAAAAGGAGGTATTAATCTTATGGATAGAGATACTCTTTCAAAGATCATAGAAGAAAAGATAAACAGTGTAAAGATTATAGATGTACATACCCATTTATATCCTCCTTTCTTTGAGAAACTTCTCTTAAGAGGACTTGATGAGCTTCTTACCTATCACTATTTAATTGCAGAAACATTAAGGTATATTCCCATAGATCCTGATAAATTTTTTGCTCTACCAAAGAAAGAGCAGTCTGAGATTATATGGAAAACTTTATTTATTGAAAGATCTCCTATTAGTGAAGCAGCAAAAGGTGTGATCACCACATTAAATGAGTTTGGATTAGATTTAGAAAAAAGAGATTTGGAAGAATATAGAAGATTTTTCTCTTCCTTATCCTTAGAGGAACATATAGACCTTGTATTTGAAAAGGCAAATGTGGATTATGTGGTTATGACCAATGATCCACTGGATATGGAAGAGATGAACTACTGGCAAAATAATCTTTCTTTAGACCCTCGTTTTAAACCTGCTATGAGACTTGATAAACTTTTGGATTTCAGAAACTTCTTGAAGACTCTGAGAGATAAAGGATATGATATAGATACGGAGCTGAATGAAAAAACTATCAAAGAACTTAAAAGATTTTTAGAAGATTCCTATCATCTGATGAATCCCCTATATGCTGCTATATCCTTACCTCCAGACTTTAAATTCCCTGAAAATTCGGAGAGAGAAAGGATATTAAGAGAGGTTATCTTACCCTTCTCTGAAGAATTTAATATCCCTCTTGCCCTTATGATTGGAGCAAAGAGAAGGGTAAACCCTTTTTTAAGAGAAGCAGGAGATGGTATAGGAAAAGGCGATATTACAGCTATTGAAAATCTATGCAGAGAATATCCCAACAATAAATTTTTAGTGACCATGCTTTCTCGGGAAAATCAGCATGAACTCTGTGTTACTGCAAGGAAGTTTTCAAATTTAATGATCTTTGGATGCTGGTGGTTTTTAAACAATCCAAGTTTGATAAAAGAGATTACAAAGATGCGTATAGAACTTTTAGGATTCTCTTTTATCCCTCAGCATTCTGATGCAAGGGTATTAGATCAACTTGTATATAAATGGAAGCATGCTAAGAGGGTAATTAGTGATGTATTAATAGAAAAATATGATGAACTCCTTAAAACAGGATGGGTCTTAAAACCAGAAGAGATTGAAAGGGATATTTATAATCTATTCCGAGGGAATTTTATCGCATTTTTAGAAAAATAAAGGGGGGAATATTTATATCCCCCCTTACCCACTTAAAACTTAAGATCTAAAGAATTCTCCCAAAGACCATGGATATTGCAATAAGATGCAGCATATAGCTTTCCTTCTTTTGAAGTTTTAAATGAAACCTCTCCTACAGGCTCTGTATATACTCCGCTCGTA
>JAKOUL010000105.1 GCA_029776735.1 Dictyoglomota bacterium | reverse complement strand
TCCTCCTCCTATCCAAACAGCAGTCATTCTTGAACATATTTCTGGCTTTTTAAGTATGGCAGAGGCAAGGTCAGTAAGGCATCCCTGAAAAACAGCATAAAGAGGAAGTGGGTCATCTTTCATAGCTTCTTCAATTATAAAGTCTGCTCCTTCTGAATCCAAAGCTGTTTTTTCATCTGGAAGAGGAATTTCACTTCCCTTTAGCACGTTATACTTGTCCTTTAATCCCATTAAATCCAAAACTTTTAATATCTCGTCATAACTTGCCTGCATAGTCTGTCTCTCACCATAAAAGCTATGGTTAGCTTCAAAATGTCCAGCAATTATACCTTTTATGCAAAATTGCGGTGTCATCAGGTGATGCACTAAGGCAAATTGATCATCTGCTTCGTTTTTACAGTCCGTGTGGATTATAAGCCTTATTTTTTTATTTTCTGGGACTTTGTACTTATATTTATTAAACATAAAAGGTCCTCCTTTGTTCTAAGTAGGTTTGATTATAACAGAATCTACTTCGCTCTTCAATGAATATATATGCTACAATTTACAAAAAAGGAGGTATTAATCTTATGGATAGAGATACTCTTTCAAAGCTCATAGAAGAAAAGATAAACAGTGTAAAGATTATAGATGTACATACCCATTTATATCCTCCTTTCTTTGAGAAACTTCTCTTAAGAGGACTTGATGAGCTTCTTACCTATCACTATTTAATTGCAGAAACATTAAGGTATATTTCCATAGATCCTGATAAATTTTTTGCTCTACCAAAGAAAGAGCAGTCTGAGATTATATGGAAAACTTTATTTATTGAAAAATCCCCTATTAGTGAAGCAGCAAAAGGTGTGATCACCACATTAAATGAGTTTGGATTAGATTTAGAAAAAAGAGATTTGGAAGAATATAGAAGATTTTTCTCTTCCTTATCCTTAGAGGAACATATAGACCTTGTGTTTGAAAAGGCAAATGTGGATTATGTGGTTATGACCAATGATCCACTGGATATGGAAGAGATGAACTACTGGCAAAATAATCTTTCTTTAGACCCTCGTTTTAAACCTGCTATGAGACTTGATAAACTTTTAGATTTCAAAAACTTCTTAAAGACTCTAAGAGATAAAGGATATGACATAGATAAAGAGCTGAGTGAAAAAACTATCAAAGAACTTAAAAGATTTTTAGAAGATTCCTATCATCTGATGAATCCCCTATATGCTGCTATATCCTTAACCCCGGACTTTAAATTCCCTGAAAATTCAGAGAGAGAAAGGATATTGAGAGAGGTTATCTTACCTTTCTCTGAAGAATTTAATATCCCTCTTGCCCTTATGATTGGAGCAAAGAGAAGAATAAATCCTCTTTTAAGAGAAGCAGGAGATGGTATAGGAAAAGGTGATATCACAGCTATTGAGAATCTATGTAGAGAATATCCCAACAATAAATTTTTAGTGACCATGCTCTCTCGGGAAAATCAGCACGAACTCTGTGTTACTGCAAGAAAGTTTTCAAATTTAATGATCTTTGGATGCTGGTGGTTTTTAAACAACCCAAGTTTGATAAAAGAGATTACAAAGATGCGTATAGAACTTTTGGGATTCTCTTTTATCCCTCAGCATTCTGATGCAAGGGTATTAGATCAACTTGTATATAAATGGAAGCATGCTAAGAGGGTAATTAGT
>JAKOUL010000053.1 GCA_029776735.1 Dictyoglomota bacterium | reverse complement strand
TAAGATCTCTCCCTCATCGGAAGGTTGCCCTCCACCCTCCGGATAAAAAATAGACTCCTCAGAAGAAAGAAGAATATATTCTTCTTCTTTCTTAACTCTTTTCACCTTTGTAGTCCACACAAGAGCTTCAGGATGAATATAATAAATCTTTTTAGTCATAATCCAATTATACTAAAACCCATAAAATAAAAAAGCCCCGAATTTTTCGGGGCTTTCTCGTCTAAATTATCTTCAATTATATGGACAATTTAGAATTTTCTATAACGAGGTGCAGAACTTCTTTCAGTTCTTGGCCTTGCTTCACTTACAATGATCTTTCTTCCATTAAATTCAAAACCATTGTAAGAGTCAATCAACTTCTGAGCTAAATCATCAGAAGTTTCAACAAAAGCAAATCCCTTAGATCTACCAGTGTTGCGGTCAGTGATAAGTCTTACGCTCTCCAGCTCACCTTCCTTTTCAAATAGTCCTCGCAGATCATCCTCTGTGGTCTGCCATGATAGGTTACCTACGTATAACGTCTTAACCAATTTAACGTACCTCCTAAAAAAAATTTACTTTTCCATTATACACTCAAAAATCTCTTTGTCAAATTTTATATTTAAATCTCTGAAAAATATGCTCTCTCATCTCATCTACAGGTTTTGATCTCTCTTCCCGAATCTTTGGTAAGAATATCCTTGAAAAAGTAAATCTAAGAACCCCTGATAAAATAAAGATAAGATGATATTCCACCAAATGAATACCTAAAAGCTGATTTACAAAAGTAATAACTGTAGGTGCTATATATTCAGTAATATAACCACCAAGAATATAGCCTATAGCATTTACTATCCCTATAAAAAAGTTATATACAGCAATATAAAAGGATCTATTCTCATCAGGAGAAAGATATAAGAGTAAATTGTTAAAAGTAAGATCAATACCTGGCCAAAAAATCCCTGATAATATTTGAACCATAAGTACAAAAAATAGCCATCTATTAGGAGCAGTAAAGCACCATAGAAAAGGAAGGAAACTCACTATTGTAGAACTCATAATAAGTACAGGCTTATTACCAAATCTATCTATAAGTCTTCCTAAAAATCGCACTGAAAGAATTGTAGCCAAATTACTAACAATTTGAACATAAAGAGCTATATCAAAAAATGACATCTTCAAATTTTTTAACATATATAGATTAAAATATGGGGCAGAGAGGCTTAGAGCAAAGTTCCAAAAAATTCCAAATATAAGAAAACTTGAAAAATTATGGTTAGATACAACCTCTTTAAATAGTTTACTAATCTTAACATTATTAAAATTGCTACTTTTCATTGGTGGATCTTTTACCCAAAAGAAAGATGCAATATCTAAAAGTCCAAATAATACTGCAATGGCAAATACAGTAGAAAAACCACTAAGTCCAGGCACCCTATCTAAAAATACTCCTATAGCAAGTCCACTTATAAAGGAAATTATTGTAGATAACATACTTCTGGAGCTAAAAAATCTTCCTCTAACCTCTATGGGAACCAGATCTCCCATCCAAGACATAAAACTTACATTTATAAAAGCACCACCAATAGCACCAAAAATAAGTAGGAACAGAATTATAGAAAAAAGTATACTCTTATCTTTTATAAAAAATGGAAGAATAGCTATAAAAAGCCAAGGAGCTCTCTGAACAAATCCACCTACAAAAAATAGTATCTTTCGTTTCTTTGTTTTCTCTAAGAAATAAGAGGCAAAGATCTGTATAGCACCACCAAGGACAGGCATTGCTAACATAATACCGTATAATAGATCTCCCAAACCAAGCTCTTTTGCAAATCCTGCTATAGGGGCACCTGTGGTTACATTAAAAAATACAATGCCAAAACATACGCCAAGAATAACAAGGTTTAAACTTTTTCTTAGCTCTTTATCTTCTATATAACTTGTACCAAAAAAATTACGTACTTTCACAGAAGAGAATTATACCATAAGATTTAAATAATATTTAATTCACTTAGAAACTATTACTAAAAATCTTTATAGTAAATTATTTCTAAAAATAAAAAAAATCAAATGATATCAGTTATGGAAATATTTGTATGTCTAACCCATTTTAAAGAAGAAATTTCATTATAAAGCTTCTTAATCTTCTCAACTTTGCCTCTCACTAAAATAACTTCCAAACAATTCTTTTCATCAAGATGAACATGTAAAGTGGATATTATTACATCGCAATAATGGTGTTGAATGTCAGTAAGCTTTTCTGAGAGTCCATATATATCATGCTCATAAACAATACTTATACTCCCTGCTACTTTTTCACTCTTTAATTCCCACTTCTCTTTTATAATATAATCCCTTATAAGATCTCTTATAGCTTCAGATCTACTGTTATACCCTTTTTCTCCTATGATCTTGTCAAACTTGGTAAGAAGATCCTCCTCTATTGATACACCAAATCTCTTAATATCTGTCATTTTTATCTCCGAGGTATTACTTTTATGAGTGATTATAACACATTTATTTTTATAAAAAGATGAAAAAATTCCTAATCTCATACTTTTTTGGTATAATATCCTAATATTAAAATTTGCCAGGAGAACATCTATGGAAGAAAAGATTGAAAGACTTAAAGAGCTACTAAGAGAGATGGAAAGGGTTGTAGTAGCTTTTTCAGGAGGAGTGGACAGCACCTTCTTGTTAAAAGTAGCCAAAGAAACCTTAGGAGAAAATGTGTTAGCAGTAACATTAGTATCTCCATTATTTCCTGAAAAGGAGATTAAAGAGGCAGAAAAGTTAGCAGAAGAGATGGGAGTAAAACTAATCTTAGAGAAAGATATCTCTTTTTTAGAAGATACAGCATTTTTAAACAATCCTCCTGAAAGATGCTATTTATGCAAAAAGAGAATATTCCAAAGAATTTTAAAGATAGCTCAAGAAAATCATATAAATTATGTACTTGATGGAAGTAATATAGACGATTTAGGAGATTACCGCCCTGGAATGTTAGCACTTAAAGAACTTGGTATAAGAAGCCCTCTTATTGAAGTGGGATTTACAAAAGAAGAGATAAGAAAACTATCAAAAGAATTAGGGCTTCCCACTTATGATAAACCTTCTATGGCATGCCTTGCTTCAAGGATACCTTATGGAGAAAAAATAGAAATACCAAAACTAAAGAGAATTGAAGAAGGCGAAGAATTCTTAAGAGATCTTGGTATCAGACAAGTAAGAGTAAGAGATTACAATAATACTGCAAGGATTGAAATAGAAGAGAAATATTTTGAAATAGTTCTAAATGATAAATTCAGAGAAAAAATTATAAATAAATTTAAGGAATTAGGATATACATTTATTACTTTAGATCTTGAAGGTTACAGAACAGGAAGTATGAATAAAACCATAAATAAAGCAAAGTAGGGGACACAATTGGTCCCCTACTATTAAATTAATCCAGCCTCTTTATGTTTTAAATATATCTTTTCAGCAAGATCATCCAGTAGTTTGAGATCTTCTTTTTTAGGTAAACCTTTAATGATTACAGGATCTATGATCTCAGCATCAAGATTAGATAAGAGACCTTTCAATATATCCAAAGTCCTACCACCCCATCCATAAGAGCCTATCACACTAATAAATTTTGTCTTTGGTTTTAATGCATTTGCCAAGTAAACAGCATATACAGCTTTTGGATGAGGACCAGTAAGAACTGTAGGAGTACCAACCACTATTGTCCCTGCATCTACCAATGCCATAGCAAGTTTCCCAATATCAACAGAAGATAGATCAAAAATCTCTACTTTTATATCCTTTTCAATTAATTTATCTGTCAAATAATCTACCATGATCTTAGTACTATTATGCATAGAGACAAAAGGTATCACTACAATATTTTTAGGCGGATTACTTACCCAATCCTTATAGGCATTTATAATAAAAGAGGGATTTTGGTATATAGGACCATGACTTGGAGCAATTAAGTCAATCTCAAGATCCTTTATTTTCTCTAAGTTTTTCTCCACAATAGTTCTAAAAGGCATCATAATCTCCGCGTAGTATCTTTTTGCTGCTTCATATACTAATCCTTCATCTCTTACATAAAGATCCGATGTGGCTAAATGTGAACCTAAAAAATCGCAGGTAAACAAAATTTTATCCTCTACTAAATAAGAAACCATAGTTTCTGGCCAATGTACCCATGGTGTATATATGAACTTCAAAGTTTTATCTCCTAAAGAAATCGTCTCACCATCAGCAACAGTTATAAATCTATCCTCAGGAATATGAAGATGCAACATAAGAAGTTCTTTACCCTTTGGATTTGTTACCACCTTTGCAGATTTATATTTTTCAAGGACAAAAGGAATACTACCTGAATGATCTTGTTCAGTGTGGTGAGAAATTACATAATCTATATTTTCTACTTCCTCAAGATATGAGGCTAAAACATGCTCCCTTGTTGGATCTACGGTATCAATTAAGGCAGTCTTATCAGTTCCATAAATGAGATAAGCATTATAACTGGTACCATCAGGAAGGGGAATTAAGGCATCAAATAACTTTCTATTCCAATCTTGAGCTCCTACATAAAAGATCCCATCTTTTATCTTTCTTGGCTTCATTATTGCTCCCTCCTTAAATTTATACTTTTTATATGGTTGTTATTATAATCATAATAATATAAAATTGCAAAATTTTTTCAATTAATATTTAAAGGTTTTAACAAGAACTAAATATACGAAATTTTTAGAGGATACCCTTTTAAAAGGTTTTATTAGATTAAAAGAGGAGAGACCTTAGAGTCTCCCCTCCCTACGCAGTAGCACCACCATCAATACTTATAATACTTCCAGTCATATAAGCTGCCTCATCACATGCTGCAAATAGAATAGCAAAAGCGATTTCTTCTTCTTTTCCTAATCTTCCTAATGGTCTTCTTTCTGACATCTCCCTTAATGATTCCTCAGGATTGGGAAGTTTATTAAGTCTCTCCTCAAGTCCCTTAGTAAATGTAGTCCCAGGACAGACAGCATTTACCCTTATATTTTCCTTAGCATAGTCTATAGCCATGGATTTTGTAAGAGAGATTAAAGCACCTTTTGAAACACCATAGGCACATCTTTCTGGTATTCCTTTGAGCCCTGCCTCAGAAGAAACATTTACTATAACTCCTCCACCTTGTTTTTTCATCTCCAAAACAGCATATTTTGAAAGGAAAAAAGGACCTTTAACATTTACAGAGATTGTCTTATCAAAATCTTCTTCCTTAGTATTCTCAACTTTTCCTGGTACTACAATTCCCGCATTATTCACAAGGATATCTATCTTTCCAAAAGCCTTTACAACTTCTTTAATAATTCTTTCAGCGCTCGCAGGAGAAGATACATCTCCTAAAATAAAAAGTGCCTCTCCCCCATGTCCTTTAATAATATCTACTGTCTCATTTCCTCTTTCAGCAGAAATATCATTAACAACAACTTTTGCTCCTTTCTCAGCAAACATAATAGCAGTTTTTCTCCCAATTCCAGAACCTGCTCCCGTTATTAAAACAACTTTATCTGTAAAGTTCATAGTCAATCCTCCTTATCTTCCAAATATCAGATTAGGTATTAAGAGGACCAAATCTGGGAAGAAAGCCACAGTCAGAAGAGCAGCAAAGACCGCTATCATAAAAGGCCAAGACTCTTTCATATATTCACCCAAGGATACATCCAAAATAGAACACACAGCATATGTGGCAGCTCCTACAGGAGGGGTAAAATTCCCTATAGCGCAAGCCATGAAAAATACAAGGCCAAAATGTACAGGGTCTATTCCTAATTTTAAAGCAATGGGATAAAAGATAGAGGTAAGCATAAGAATAAGCACTGTGGCATCAATAAAACATCCTGCGATAATTAAAGGCCCTATAATTATCAAGAGAAATATATACGGATTATTAGTAATTCCTAAAATTAAATTAGAAACAAGCTCAGTAATGTTTTCCCATACAATACCATAAGTGAATATGGAGGATAAAGAGATTAAAGACATGGTAGCACCAATATCAACCATGGAACCTTGCAAAGCTTCTAAGAAGCCTTTTAAGGTTAGATCTCCATATATCAATACTCCTACAACAACAGCATAAACTACACATAGTGCCCCTATCTCTGAAGGAGTAAAAAGTCCAAATCTTAATCCTACAAGAAGGATCACAGGAAATAGTAAAGCCCAGATACTTTGAAGAGCTGAGGAGCCCATCTCCTTCAAAGAAGCCCTTTTTTCTCTTTGAGGAGGAAGGTTTCTTATTCTTGATGTTATAGCCACACTAATCATTAAAAATACCATTACTAAAAGCCCTGGCATAATTCCCCCAGCAAAGAGTCTTCCTACGGAGACTTGTGCTATAGTTCCAAACAAAATAAGCCCTATACTGGGAGGAATTGTAGGTGTTTCTAAGGAAGACCAACTTAATATTCCAGCGGCATAACCTTTAGGAAGACCTCTTCTTATCATCTCTGGACCCAATATACGACTTTCCATTGCAGCATCAGCAATAGCAGAGCCAGAAACTCCACCCATAAGGGCTGAAAGAACACAAGAAACGTGAGCAAGTCCTCCTCTCAGATGCCCTGTTAAAACAGTAGCCAGATCAATTAACCTTGAGGTAATTCCTGCATGATTCATAAGATTTCCAGCAAATATAAATAATGGAATTGCTAAAAGAGTAAAGTTTAAATTTTGAGAAAGAGGAAGTTGTATAGGAGTAGTTATAGGAATTTCTCCCAAATGTTGCAGAAAAAACACTGTGCCTGAGATACCTATCGCAAAGGCAACAGGCATTCCCAAAAACATAAACAAAAAGAAAAATATTATTACTAAAAGCATGCTAAATTACACCTCCCAAATAAAGATCTAACTTTTATTCTGGGATTTATTTCCCTCCCTTAAAGTTTTTATCTCATCGGAAATCTTAAAAATTGTAGTAACAAGAATAAGAAAGCCCCCCACAGGAACACTCAAACCAGCCCACATATAACTAAATCCATACATCCCCTCAAAAGTCCTAAATCTCATAATATATGAGACCTTTATCCCAAATACAATAAGAAATATGCAAAAGGCAAGAATTACAAAATAATTGAATAATTTAGTATAGCTTTTCATTCTTTCAGGAAGTTTGTTGACCAGAATGTTTACAGACATAATTTTATTCTCTCTAAAAGCAGCATCTGTAGCCATAAACACTGACCAAGCAAATAAAAAAGAGGCAAGAGGATTTGCCCAACCAATAGGTCTATGAATAGTCCTTGAGACACCTGCGATAAATACTAAAATTGCCATAGCTATCAAAAGGACCTCAACTATAAAAGTCTCAATCTTTCCTGAATATTCATATAGCTTCCTCATTTTTATTCATCACCCCTCACACCAAAATTTAAAATTAAGAGAAGACCACCCCAAAATGGGTGGTCTTCCAAAAAGATTATTCTGTTATTTTTTTCTCATTTCCTTCCAAACTTTATCTTTTACTTCTTTTAGCTTTAAAACCTCATAAGCCTTTTCTCCAGCCTTCCTAAATGCATTAATATCAATATCTTTTGTCTCAATAATTGTCATTCCTTTTTCTTTAATAAGTTTCTTAACTTCTTCTTCTTTTTCAACAACTACTTTAGAAGCCTCCAAACCCGCCTTATCGCATTCTTCCTCAAGAATTTTCTGGTAAGTAGGAGGAAGGCTTCTGAACCATTTTGCACTTACTACTTCAAAGTTGATTAGCAAAATATGTTTTGTCTCACTTACATATTTCAGAACTTCATATAATCTCATTCCAGGAATATTGTTGTATACAAGCTCTACACCATCTATTGCCTTCTGTTGCAAGGCTGGATAAACATCACCAAAGGCAAGAGAGACTGGTGTTGCACCAAGAGCACGAACAGATTCTTGCCATACAGGTGTTCCAGGAGTCCTAATTCTCAAGCCCTTGAGATCTTCGGGAGTTTTGACTGGTTTATTAGTCATGAAATGTCTAAAACCTTGTATCCAGGTAAAGGAGAGTACTTTAAACCCATATTTCTCTTCTAATATTTTTAACCAGTTATGAACTGTAGGCATCTTTTTCAGCCTTACAACCTCTTCAGGAGAATCTACAAAGTATGGACAATTCATAACCCCTATTTCTGGAAGATACATTGCCATACGTGCTGCATCTGTATTCTGTCCTACATTTGCTCCTTGTCTAATCTGTTCAAGAATATCTTCTTCTACCCCCAATTGTGCACTATGATATACTTCAACCTTAAGTCCACCTTTTGTCCTTTCTTCTACAGCCTTTGCCCATTTTAGAAATCCATCGTGGAAAGGATCCAAAGGAGAAAGCACATGATTAAACTTAAGTACATATTTTGGTGTCTGAGCAGAAAGAGGAACTGCCAAAGCCACTAAAAGTAAAGCAGAAACTAATATTAAACTTACCTTTTTAAGATTCACAATACATCAACCTCCCCTTAAAAAATTTTTTGAAATTTAAAACCACTCCCTCTCTTTAAAAACCTATTAATACAAATCTTCCTCTCACCTCCCTAAAAGTTGTTAAAATCATTCAACCCAAAATTTAGGTTTCTCACCCTTTAATACTGAAATTAGATTCTCCACCGCCATTTTTGCCATATTCTCTGTAGCCTCTTGAGTATGAGCTCCTATATGAGAAGTCATCACTACATTCTCAAGATTTAAAAGAGGGGAATCTATAGGTGGCTCTTTCTCAAATACGTCAAGTCCTGCTCCCAAAAGCTTACCTTCTTTTAGTGCATTATAAAGAGCCATCTCATCAATAATTCCCCCTCTTGAAGTATTAATAATAACAGCTCCAGGTTTTACAAAAGATAATTCTTTATCTGAGATAAAATGATATGTTTCCTTTGTTAACGGCATATGTATGGAAATAACATCAGAGTTTTTTAAAAGTTCCTCTAAAGAAACATAGATTATGCCCTCTTCTGCTGCCCATTCTAAATCAAGATCTTTATCATAACAAAGTATTCTTAAATCAAAACCCTTAAGGAGTTTTACTAAACGCCTACCTATATTTCCTGTGCCAATAATTCCTAAAGTCTTACCAGAAAGTTCATAGCCAACAAATCTTTCCCAAGATCCTTCTCTGGTCTTTCTATCCGAAAGATTTATCTTTCTCAGTACTGTAAAAATAAGTCCTAAGGTAAGTTCTGCTACAGCATTACTATTTGCTCCTGGAGTATTGGTTACTAATATTCCTTTTTCTTTTGCCTTCTCTAAATCTATATTATCTACCCCTACACCATATTTAGATATTACTTTAAGTCTCTTTGCTTTCTCCAAAACTTTGGAAGTTACAGGATCTATCCCTACAATAATTCCATCCATTTCTTCTATAAGTCCAGCCAGCTCTTCCTCTGTGAGTACCCTTCCATATGGATTCATAACCACTTCAAAATTTTCCTTCTCTAACAGTCCTATACATTTATCTTTAACTGTCTCAAAACTTCTTGGAGTTATAAGTACTTTAAAAGCCAACTTACCTTTTCTCCTTTCTTTTAAAATCTTTTTGGAACAATAGCTTCCCTGGTCAATTTCAGATTTTCTATTGTTTTATCAAATCTTCTTAATGCAACACCTATAAAGAGAGTATCTATAATAGAAAGTTGGGCTATTCTTGCAGAAGTGCTTTCAGTTCTATAAAAAGTTTCTTCGGAAGATACAGCGAGTTTTATATCCAAAACTTTATCCATAGGGGTTTTAGCATAGTGAGTGATACCTATAGTGACTGCTCCTCTTTCTTTCACAAGAGTAAGTGCATCTACAATATCTTTACTACTTCCAGAGGCAGAAATACCTATAACCACATCATTAGGCTCCAGAATACTTGCTGCCATAGCCATTACATGGCTGTCTGTATAAGCTATCGTAGGTATACCAGTCTTCATAAACTTGTGTTGAGCATCAAGTGCTACAGATCCAGAACCTCCAACCCCATATATCTGAAGTTGCCTTGCAGAAAGAATTGCCTCAATTGCTTTTGCTAACTCTTGAACTGAAAGAATATTTAATGTAGCTTCTATAGCTCTAATATTGGCTAAAAAAACTTTCTTTAAGATTGTTTCAAGGTCATCTCCATCTTGAACTGCTTGATGTACCGTCTTAATAGGCTGAACTTTTTCAGCAGCAAGCATAATTTTTAATTCTTGAAAACCTCTAAATCCTAATTTTTTACACATTCTTACAATAGTTGCTTCACTTACTCCAATTCTTTCAGCAAGTTCAGTTATGGGAAGATGAAGAACCTCTTGCCACCGAATCAAGATATAATCTGCTACCTTTTTCTCTGACTCTCTTAAAGTATCTTTTCTCTCTTTAATCCTCTCAATGATACTAACTTCCTTCATTATTCACCTCTGAAAATTTTTTACATTTAAAATTAAATTTCCTCATTTCTCATAAATTTACCCAATCATGTAAATTTTTTACAAACCATAATTAGTTAAATAAATAACTTACTTTTGAATAATATCACAGTTGTAAATTTTGTCAATATAAAATCT
The DNA here is from genome assembly GCA_029776735.1 of Dictyoglomota bacterium. Next base: position 16,365 of record JAKOUL010000053.1, on the reverse strand, counting down.
TGAAGAAAATTTTTTTCATAAATAAAATAATTTTTAACACAGGGGCTCAGAAGCAAATAAAAAGAGATTACAACTTAAAGATTAGAGAGTAAATACTTGGTAGATTTAAAAAGCCTATTAGCATACTCCTTAGGATCCATCTTCCCATATTCAGGTCTTCTTACTTCTGGTACTATATATCCATCAAATCCACCATCTCTAAGATATATTAAGATTTGCATCAAGGGTATAACTCCTTCTCCAGGGAATAACTGCTGAGTCTCTCGTAGATAATATCTGGGAACATTTTCAGCATCTTTCAAATGTACAAACTTAATTTTTGAAAGATCTTTATCTTTCAATACATCTAAATCTTCTTCTGAAGAGTAAAAATCAAATGTGTCAAGGAGTAAAAAAATTTTTTCATTACCTTGAGCTATTTTCCATCCTCTTCCAAAGGTATTCACAATAGATTTAGATTTTATTCTAAGTACTATTGGTATCTCTACAAAATTTAAAAGCTTTTTAAGATTTCTATTAAATACATCTATTGCTACAATAGAGCTTAAATTTTCGGGCTTTTCTGCAGGATTAACTAAGAAATAAGGTATATTAAGTTCTTTTGAAATATCATATATTTTTTGAAAGTCCTCTTCATTGTATTCTTCACCAATCTTAGAATCATGCAGAATTATTAAAGGCTTTAAATTGTTGCTTTTCAAAACATTGTCTACGGAATGTACACTCTCTCTTTCTAAAAACTTTAAAATTTTGTCCAATCCAAGAGATATATACTCTGAATAATCCTTAGCTAAAGCTATCTCTTCTTCAAAGGAAAGTAGAATGGGATTATCCATAGACCATACAATTTCCATTTTTTTTTTATCCCTCCTAAAGTTTCTTAATCTAAATTCTAACATAAACATAGCTTGTCATAAATATTAAACTATGCTAAACTATCCGAGAAATTATAAGAAATAAGCTAAGGAGGTAGATAAAAACATGAGAAAGCCCGAAGAGATAAAACAGCTTATACAAGAGTTAACTGATTACAAACATTCAACACTCTTAGAAAATTTTGGACCTGAATATATAAGAAGAGAAACAGCTCAGAAAATGATCTCTCTTCTTAGATGGGTCTTGGAAGACTCATCAGCTCCAATAAATCTTAAATCAGATAAATCTTAAAAACAAGAGCATAACTTAATTATTTAAATTAGGGAGGTTTCCTTTTGAAGAAATTTTCTAAATCTAATTTAGACTGGGAAGAGAGGCTTGTCGTTTTTTATTATACAGCTCTGGAAAGTTATGTTGATAAATTAGAACTTTCTGAGGAGCTGAAGGATGAGTTAGATGAACAGATAGAAGAGGATGACTATTTAATTTTAGCCCAATTTCTTGCTTTAGCCACCAAAAAATTCTTGCAACAAGAAGGTGGACTAAAGCAAGAAGCGGATTGGGATTTACTGTTTCCACACACCTATTATATCCATTAGTTAATCATGAATAAGGATATTGAAAGGAAAATTATCTCAATCTTAGAAATTTTAAACAATGCTACAGAACCTGTTGGAGCAAGTTTTATATCGGAAAAACTCCTTGAAAGAGGAATTGAGCTAAGTGAAAGAGCTGTAAGATATCATTTAAAATTAATGGATGAAAGAGGGTTTACAAAAGTTGTAGGGAAAAAGGGAAGATTAATAACTGAAAAGGGAAGAGAAGAGATAAAAAATGCTCTTGTATCAGACAAGTTAGGTTTTATCATAAGTAAGATAGAAAACTTAGCTTTTCATGTAACCTTAGATAAATCTAATGGAAAAGGAAATGTAGTTTTAAATCTTTCAATTGTTCCTAAAAAAGATCTTAAAAAGGCTCTCAATATAATAGGAGAGATACTCAAAAAAGGATATGGCATAAGCGAGAAAGTTATAATCTTTGAAAGAGAAGATGAAGAAATAGTACCAGGCATTATAGTACCAGAGAAAAAAGCAATTATTGGAACTTTATGTAGTGTAACTATACATGGTATTTTAATAAAAAATGGTATACCTGTGAATGCTAAATTGGGAGGAGTTTTAGAGATAAAAGCTGGAGAGACCACAAGATTTCTTGAAGCTATAACTTATCAAGGTTCTACTTTAGATCCATTAGAAATCCTTATAAAAAGTGGGATGACATCGGTCATCAACACCGTAAGAAGAAAAGAGGGCAAGATACTTGCTACCTTTAGGGAGATACCACTTTCTGCCAGAGATGAGACAGAAAAAATCCTTGAGGAGATAAAAGAGATTGGGCTTTCTGGGAAGATACTTCTTGGTAAACCTAATCAAGAGATCTTAGCAGTTCCAGTCACTCCCGGAACTGCTGGTTTAGTAATAGCAGGAGGATTAAATCCATTAGCAGGCGTTATTGAAGCAGGAATAGATGCAGAAAATAAAGCAATGAGTATAATATATAAGTATGAGGATTTAATTCCTATTAAAGAACTCTTAGATTAAAGGAATTTTGATAAAAGCTCTTCTAAAGTTGGTAAATTCTTTCTTCTTTCTTCCCATTCCTCTTTTAAGCTCTCTAAAGAAGAGAGTTTAGTTTCTAAAACTTTCAAATTAATCTTAGGATTGGGACTTCCAAAGGTTTTCTTAGCATTTACACTTTTTTCAGGAGATAATAGATCAAAAACATCCTCTTCAAAAAAAGGAGAAAATGTTTTCCATTCATCAATTTTTAATTCATTGAAATTTTTCTTTTTCTCTTCGCAGTATCTCACCAAGTCTCCAATTATCTTATGAGCTTCTCTAAAGGGAACTCCCTTTAGGACTAAATACTCTGCAAGATCTGTAGCTAAAAGGAAAGAATCTTCTGCAAACCTTTTTAAGTTTTCTTTATGAAACTCAATCTTAGGAAGAAATCCAATCCAGACCTTAAAAGCCAATTTTAATTCATCTACAGCAGAAAATACCAATGGTTTATCCTCTTGAATGTCTCTGTTATAACTTAAAGGTAAAGCCTTTAATGTAATAAAAAGATCCATTAGATTTCCTATTATTTTTCCTACCTTTCCACGGGTAAGTTCAGCTACATCAGGATTCCTTTTATGAGGCATCATACTGCTTCCTGTAGAATACTCTTCTGGTAGTGTTAAAAATGAGAATTCTTGAGATGACCAAAGAATAATCTCTTCTGCAAGACGAGAAAGATGAAGATATGTCAAGGAAGCAAAGAATAAAAACTCTAATGCAAAATCCCTATCGGAAACAGCATCCATACTATTTTGAGATATTTTTGAAAACTTTAAAAGTTTTGCAGTATATTCTCTATCAAGGGGAATACTACTTCCTGCTAATGCACCTGATCCAAGAGGCATCACATCTAATCTTTTATATAGATCTCCCAGTCTTTCCAAATCCCTTTCAAACATAGAGTCGTAAGCAAGAAAATAATGTCCAAGGGTAACTGGCTGGGCATGTTGAAGATGAGTATATCCTGGCATTACTGTATCTATATGTTCTTTTGCAAGACTAAGAAGCACAGCTCTAAACTCTATAAGAAGGCTTGAAATTTCACAAACCTCTTCACGAAGGTAGAGTCTGAAATCTATTGCTACCTGATCGTTCCTACTTCTTCCTGTATGAATCTTCTTTCCTATATCACCTATTTTTTGCGTTAACTTCTCTTCTATAAAAGTGTGAATGTCCTCTGCATCACTGATAATATTAGGATCAGTTAAAATTGACGAATTAAGATCTAATATGGCATCTCTAAGAATTTGCATCTCATTGGAATTAAACATACCTATCTTTTTCAAAGTAAGGAGATGAGCACAAGTTCCAACAAGATCAGCCTTCCAAAGTCTTTTATCAAAACTTAGAGAAAAAGTAAAATCTTCCACATCTTTATTTAGAGACTTTGTCCAACGACTTTGCCAGAGAGCCATTTTTCCTCCTTATAAAACTCTTGAATAGCCCTATAATCAATATCACCGTTAATCTCAGAGAGCATTTTGATTATGGCATTCCACATATCCTCGGCTACAATACATGGAATTCCTACATCAAAACAAGCTCTTCTCCATAATTTATCCTTTTCACCGATAGCTACTACAAGATCAAAATTATAGGAAGTAAGAGTTGTAAGCTCATCCCCCTTAGGCTCTATCTTAATAAATCCATCTCTTTCTTCTAAAGAATACAATTTATATCCCTTTTTAATGAGAGTATCCCATAAAGCCTCAAAGTATGTGGTAACAAAAATTCTTCCACCATTTATAGGCACTTTTATACCACTGGCAAGTAATGCTTTATAAATAGCTTTAGACCAATCATAATCTATTCCCATAACTTCACCTGTAGATCTCATCTCAGGACCAAGTTCTATTTCGGCTCCTTTTATTTTTGTAAAGGAAAACACAGGAGCTTTTATAGCATAGTAGTCAGGAGATGGATGAAGCCCTGGTTTGAGATTAAGATCTTTTAAGGAGTAGCCCAGAGCTATCTTAGTAGCAAATCTTACAAGAGGAAGTCTTAAAATTTTACTCAAGTAAGGAACTGTTCTTGATGCACGAGGATTTGCTTCCAACACATATACCTTCTCATCTTTTTTGGAAACCACATATTGGATATTTAAAAGTCCTTTCACCTCAAGTCCTAAAGCAATCTTAGTAGAGTAATCTACAATAGTATCTATTACCTTCTTAGATAAAGAGTAGGCAGGGAATACTGTAGTACTATCTCCAGAATGAACTCCTGCTCTCTCAATATGTTCCATAACTCCAGGAATAAATACTTCCTTTCCATCGCAAAGAAGATCTACTTCTGTTTCCTTACCTAAGATAAATTGATCTATCCAAAGGGGTAAAATTATATCTCTTCTTTTAAAATAGCTCTCCAGATCCTCCATATTTGTTACTATAATCATAGCCCTTCCACCAAGAACATAAGATGGTCTTAAAAGTACTGGAAAGCCTATTTCATTTATTACTTCCCTCGCTTCCTCAAGATTTCTTATGTAATATCCCTCAGGTCTTGGAATATTAAGTCCTCTTAAAAACCTATCAAACTTTTCTCTATCTTCTGCAAGATCAATACTTTTCTGAGAAGTACCAAGGAGATAAAAACCCCTCTGAGTCAAATTCTTTAAAAGATTTATAGCAGTTTGACCACCAAACTGAGATATAAATCCAAGAGGTTCTTCTTGTTCCATAATATTGGTAACATCCTCTGCAGTTAAAGGCTCAAAGTATAACCTATCAGACATATCAAAGTCTGTACTTAAGGTTTCAGGATTGTTATTTATCATAACAGATACAAGTCCTTCTTCTCTTATTGCCTGTACTGCATGTACAGTACAATAATCAAATTCAATCCCTTGCCCTATCCTTATAGGTCCACTTCCGATAACCACTACAGACCTTTGAGGATTCTTTTGAGCTTCATTTTCCTCTTCATAAGTAGAGTAATAATATGGACTTTGAGCTGAAAATTCTGCAGCACAAGTATCTACAATTTTGTAAACAGGGAAAATTTTGTGTAACCTTCTGAATCTAAAAATTTCTTCCTTTGTAGCATTTAAAAAGCATGAAAGATCATAATCCCCAAGTCCAATCTTCTTAAGTCTTCTTAATTCTTGAGGTGTTATTTCAGAGAGAGATTTACCATTATATTCTTTGGAAAGTTTAATAAGATTATAAATCTTTGTGAGGAAGAATTTATCAATCTTTGTAAGTTCATAAGCTTCGTCAACACCCATGCCTCTCCTAAATCCCTCAGCAAGGAGGAAGAGCCTCCTATCATCTGCTTCTTTCAAATATTTTTTTATTTCCTCATCAGTAAAATAGGAAAATCTATGATCAAAAAGACCAGCCTCAACCTCTAAAGATCTTAATGCTTTTGAAAGAGCCTCTTCAAAGGTTCTTCCTAATGCCATTACCTCTCCCGTAGCTTGCATCTGTGTCCCAAGTCTTCTTTCTTTCACTTTAAACTTTTCAAAAGCCCATTTTGGAATCTTAACCACTACATAATCTAAAGCAGGCTCAAAAGCAGCATAAGTTTCTTTTGTAACAGGGTTTCTTATTTCATCAAGAGTCCTTCCTAAAGCAATCTTAGCAGTAAGCCTTGCAATAGGAAATCCAGTGGCTTTTGATGCTAAAGCACTGGATCTACTCACTCTTGGGTTTACTTCTATTACATAGTACTCTCTACTATTAGGATTTAACGCAAACTGAATATTGCATCCACCTTCAATTTTAAGGGCTGAGATGATTTTTAAAGATGCGCTTCTTAACATCTGATATTCTATATCATTTAGAGTTTGTGTGGGAGCTACAACTATACTATCACCAGTATGAATCCCCATAGGATCCACGTTTTCCATACCACATATGGTTATCACATTTCCTTTTCTATCTCTCATTACCTCAAATTCTATCTCTTTCCATCCTACAACACTTTTTTCAAGTAAGACTTGACTTACCGGACTTAACTTTAGACCTTTAAGTAGAGCTCTTTCAAATTCCTCTTCTGTCTCTACAACACCTCCACCTGTTCCTCCTAAAGTATAAGCAGGTCTTATAACCAAAGGAAATCCCATCTCCCTACCAGCTTCTCTACCTTCATCTATGGATCTTACTACTACACTTGAAAGTACAGGTTCTCCAATCTCTCCCATTCTTTTCCTAAATAGCTCTCTGTCTTCCGCCATACTTATGGACTCCAGAGATGCTCCTAAAAGAGGAATATCAACTTTATCCAAAACTCCTGAAGAAGCAATTTCCATAGCAAGATTTAAGCCTGTCTGCCCTCCAAGAGTAGCAATAATCCCATCAGGTCTTTCCTTTTCAAGAATCCTACTTATACTTTCCACAGTAATAGGTTCTATATAAATCCTATCAGCCATTTCCCAGTCGGTCATAATAGTAGCAGGGTTGGAATTAACAAGGACTACTTCTACACCTTCTTCTCTTAAAGCCTTGCAAGCTTGAGTTCCTGAATAATCAAACTCTGCTGCCTGCCCTATCACAATAGGACCCGAACCTATGACTAAAATTTTCTCATACTTTTTCTCCAAGAATGACCACCTCTCTATACAATAAGTCTATAAAACTCGTCAAATAAGAATCTTGTATCCAATGGACCTGGTGATGCCTCTGGATGAAACTGTACTGCTATAATTGGTAGAGAGTTATGTTTTATTCCTTCCACAGTATTATCATTTAGGTTATAGTAATTTACCTCAAAACCGGAAGGTAAGGTGCTATCATTTATGGCATAGCTATGGTTTTGAGAAGTAATAAATACCCTCCCTGAATCTGTATTATAAACAGGATGGTTTGCACCACGATGTCCAAATTTTAATTTATATGTCCTTCCCCCCACACTCAAGGCTAAAAGTAGAATCCCAAGACAAATACCTAATATAGGTTTCTCCATTTTTAAAATACTTCTTATCGTTTCTTGTACATAAGGAACATTAGAAGGATCCCCAGGTCCATTTGAGAGCAATATCCCATGAGGTTCGTAATTTTTTATATCTTCAAATGAGGTCCAAGCAGGAAAAACTTTTATTCTAAAATTATATTTTAAAAGCTCCCTTATAATTCCTCTTTTCACACCAAAATCAAGAAGTGCTATTCTTTTTTCTCCCTCAGGATTTATTTCGTAAGGCACCGTGGTAGTTATCCTTCTTACTAAGTCTAAATAATTGAAGTCATAATTTGCGAGTTTTTTTGCAAGGACAAAGGGATCTTTTTCTTCAGTGGAGATTATAGCTTTCATAGTACCAAATTTCCTTATCTCTCTCACAATAGCTCTGGTATCCACATTATGAATCCCTACAATTTTATTTTTGATTAAAAATTCAGAAAGGGTAAGCTCGCTATCCCAATGAAATTTATAGTCATTAAATTCTCTTGCTACAACTCCTGCACTATAAATTTTATTGCTTTCTAATCGTTCCATATCTATTCCATAATTTCCTATTAGTGGATAAGAAAAGACAATAATTTGATTAGTATATGATGGATCTGTCAGCTCCTGTGGATATCCAATCATACTGGTATTGAAGACAATTTCTCCTACTTTCTCCCCTTCATATCCAAAACTTTCACCTATATATGTATGCCCTGTTTCTAAGACAAGAGTAGCCTCTTTATTCTGCATAAGATTCACTCCTCTTTAAAAGGACTTCTTTAATCTTTTTAAGCCCAAAATCCAGCTCTTCTTTTGTTATAATCAGAGGAGGAAGAAGTCTTAATACATAATCTCCTGCAGAAAGGACTAAAACTCCATTTTCAATTAATTCTTCTATTACCTCTCTTACTTTTATTTTTAATTCTATACCCCATATTAATCCTCTTCCTCTAATCTCCTTAATAATAGGGATCTCAGTTTTTAATTCACTAAGTTTTTTTTCTAAATAAACTCCTTTTTCTTTAACATCCTTAAGAAATTCTTCTCTTCCAACTAAATCAAGTACTGCCATACCTGCTGCACATGCTACTAAATTTCCTCCCATTGTAGTACCATGAGCACCAGGACCCATAGTACCGGCAATCTCCTTAGTAGTACAGACAGCACCTAAGGGTAATCCTCCTCCTAATGCTTTTGCAAGAAGAATCATATCTGCGTAAATTCCATAGTATTCTTCTGCAAGGAAATATCCTGTCCTTCCTATACCAGTTTGTATCTCATCAAGGATAAGAAGTATTCCTTTTTCTTTTGTGATACTTCTTACCTCTTGTAAATACTCTTTATTTGCAGGATAAATCCCTCCCTCTCCTTGGATAGGTTCTAAAATCACAGCACATGTTTCTTCATCAATGGCTTTTTCAAGAGAGGAAATATCATTAAATGGCACATAGGTAAACCCAGGCACCATAGGTTCAAAGCCCTCTTGATATTTTCTTTGTCCTGTGGCAGAAAGAGAGCCATAAGTTCTACCATGGAAAGAATTTTCCATAGTTACAAACTTCCATCTTCTGCCGTTAAAAAATTTCCTTGCAGTTTTTATAGCAGCTTCTACTGCTTCGGTACCACTATTAGTTAAAAAAAATGCCTCCCTTTTTGTAAGAGAGGCAAGTTTTTCAGTAATCTCTAACTGGGGCAGGTTATAAAACAGATTTGAGACATGTGAAACCTTCTCTATCTGTGATTTTACATTCTTAATAATATCTGGATGAGCATGTCCTAATGCATTAACCCCAATACCACTGGTAAGATCTAAATATTTATTACCCTTATCATCAAAAAGCCAAACTCCTTCTCCTTTTACAAGAACAGGTTTAAATCTTTTATATACAGGGAAAAATCTATCTTCCATCTCATCACCTCATGTCCTATAATAGGCATTAATCTTCACATAATCTTCGGTTAAATCACACCCCCAGGAAACTGCCTTATATCTTCCTTCGTTTAATTTTACCCTTATCAAAATTTCCTCGCCTTTTAAATATTTTTTAACTTCCTGAGAATTATAACTTAAAGGTTCATTTTTTGCAAAAACTAAAAAATCTCCCAAATAAAGCTCTATCTTAGATAAATCCAAAGGATACTCTGTCTGTCCCATACTTGCTAAGATCCTTCCCCAATTATCATCTCCACCAGCGAAAGCAGCTTTCACTAAGTTAGAAGTTATTACAGATCTTGCCAACATCTTCGCCACCTTAAGACTTTTAGCTTTTTCTACACTTACATTAATAAGTCTCTTAGCACCTTCCCCATCTTTTGCAATCTTCTTAGCAAGATCTTGAGAAACCATATTAAGCCCTTTTTGAAATAATCTTAGAGGAACATCCTCTTCATATGTTGAAAATAAAAGCACTGTATCATTAGTACTGCTACAACCATCTATACTAACCTGATTAAAAGAGATATCCGCTGTCTTTTTCAAAGCTTTCATTAACTCTTCTCTTGGAAGTTTTGCATTAGTCCCAATAAATGTAAGCATTGTAGCCATATTAGGATGAATCATCCCTGAACCTTTTGCCACCCCAGTAATAATTATATTATCTTTTTTTACTGATGTAATCTTAGGAGAAGTATCGGTAGTCATAATAGCTTCTGCTACTTCTCTTCCAGTACCTTTATCTAAACGCTTAAAAGCCTCTTCAATTCCATAAGATATCTTCTCTTTTTCCAAATAAGCTCCAATCTTTCCTGTGGATGCTATAAACACCAATTCTTTTTTTATTCCCAAATATTTTGCTACTTCTTCAGCCATAAACTCTGCATCTTTTAAGCCTCTCTCTCCTGTGCATGCATTGGCTTGTCCACTATTTATAATCACAGCTTGTATAAGACCATATTTTTCAAGATGCCTCTGAGAAATAATTACAGGCGCAGCTTTTACTGTATTTTTTGTAAACATAGCTACTGCAGATACAGGTTTTTCAAAAACAATAAGAGCAAGATCTAATTTATTATCTTCTTTTAGCCCGCAAGAGACCCCTGCTGCTTTTACTCTTTTTAAATCTGTTAATGTATGCTCACTAAAATTCCACTCCATCTCCTCAAACCTTCCTTTATTTATGGATATAGTGGTAAAAAGTCAATACCTTCTTCTTCAGAAAAGCCAAAAATAAGATTCATATTTTGAACTGCTTGCCCTGCAGCACCTTTTATAAGGTTATCAATAGCGACAAAAACTACGGCATTCTCTGTATTCTTATCTACTTGGGCACTGATCATAACAAAATTACTACCCCTTACTTTTTTTATCTCCGGAGAATATCCTGGAGGAAGGATCTTTATAAAATATTCTCCTTTATATGTCTCTTTATAAAGCTCAAAAAGATCTTCAGAAGAGATACTATCTCTTAATGGAGCATAAATAGAAGCAAAAATTCCTCTAAAAGTTGGAAGAAGTTGAGGAATAAATAAAACCCTCAGATATCCAATCTCTTTCAAAATCTGCTCTATCTCAGGCTGATGTCTATGATTTAGTATGGAATAAGCTTGAAAATTCTCTGCTATATTTCCATATATATTTTTATCAGAAGCCTTCCTACCCGAGCCAGAAATTCCTGATTTAGCATCTATAATGGCTGATGCTAAAATCAAATTATTCTTTACTAAGGGATATAAGCCAAGAATAGAGGCAGTAGGATAACATCCTGGATTTGCTATAAACTTAGCTTTTTTAATTCTTTCTCTAAAGACTTCTGGAAGTCCATATTCCGTCTTTCCAATAAGCTCTGGGATTGGATGTTTTATTCCATAGACTCTCTCATAAACCTCTGGATTTTGAAATCTAAAGTCTGCACTAAGATCAATAAAGGTCTCAGGAATTTTCATCTCAGACAAAAATTTTGCAGCCTCTCCATTTTCAAGGGCAAAAAAGAATATATCAATCTCTTCTATAAAATCTTTATAAGCATCCCTTGAAAATATATTAATCTTTTTATCATTAAAAATATCTACACTTTTTAAATGGTCACTAAAAAGATATAATTTCTGCACTTTAGGATGCTTTACAAGAATTCTTGTTAATTCTTGTCCCGTATATCCAGATGCTCCCATAATTCCCACATTGATCATGACTTCAATCCCTTCTTTGCATATAAATAATTAGGAAGTCCAAAAAGTTTTATAAAGCCTATAGCAGACTCTGTTGAGAATGTACTTCCTTTATCATAAGTAGCAAGATCGTGGTCATATAGAGAATAAGGAGATTCTCTTCCTACTATAAAGAAATTCCAAGGCTGAAGTTTTACTCTTACTTTACCTGTAACTCTTTCCTGAGTCTTATCCATGAAAGCTTGAATTGCCTCTCTCAGTGGATCAAACCATAATCCGTAGTAAACAAGTTCTACATATTTATCTTCAAGGGTTCTCTTAAAATGCAGAAGTTCCCTTGGGAATACTAAACTCTCAATAGCCTCATGAGCCTTTATTATTAAAACTGCTGCAGGAGCTTCATATATCTCTCTTGATTTAATACCTACCAACCTATTTTCAATATGGTCTATTCTCCCTATCCCATAAGCTCCCACAATACTATTCAGCTCTTCAATTATCTTTACAGTGGATTTCCTAATCCCATTTAATTCTACTAAGACTCCTTCTTCAAAGCTGAGTTCAATATAACTTGGCTCTTCTTTCTTTAATTTTGTCAATTCAAAAATCTCCTCAGGAGGTTCCTGCCAAGGATCTTCTAAAATTCCACCTTCTATACTTTTTCCCCAGAGATTCTCATCTATACTAAATGGATTCTTCTTTGAAACAGGTATAGGAATATCATTCTCAACTGCATATTCCATTTCTTCTTCCCTGGAAAAATTCCATTCTCTAACAGGAGCAATAATCTCAAGATCTGGAGCTATAGCTTTCACTCCCAGATCTATTCTTACTTGATCGTTGCCTTTCCCTGTACATCCATGAGCCACATATTTTGCCCCATTTTCTTTTGCAATCTTAGCTAAGTACTTTGCAATAAGAGGTCTTGAAAGAGCAGTAGCAAGGGGATAGGCTCTCTCATACATAGCATTAGCCTTTATAGCAGGGCTCACATAATCTTTAACAAATTCATCTTTTAAATCTAAAACATAAGCTTTTTCAACTCCAAGATCTTCAGCTTTCTTTTTAATCTCATTCAGATTAATACCCTGCCCAATATCTACAGTAAGGGTTATAACAGATAATGAATATTTTTGCATAAGCCATTTTATAGCGACAGAAGTATCTAATCCCCCAGAATAAGCGAGAACAGCCTTTTCCATCTGATTGCCTCCTATCAATAAATTTGAAGAATTATATCATAAAAATGGAAAAAAATACAAAATTAAATTAAATTTAATTCAAAGTATGTTTTTGGTATAATGGAAAATGAATTTTAAAGTAAGGGGAGGAGAACTTTTTATGAGCACTTTAATATCTATTCTTTTAGCACTTTTTATAATCTTATTATGTGTGGATATTTATTTACGAACAGCTAAGAAAGAGAAAAAAGATGTCTTAAAAATGGAGAGATTTGAATCCATCCAAAATCCTTCAAATACTATAAAGTTAGAAGCAGAGATTACTCCATTAAACTGGGCTTACTTAATTGTAAGACATGGGGGAGAACGAGGAAAGGACTTCAAAATAATTAAAAATGAAACCACCATAGGCAGAGAACCTGAAAATGATATTACCCTTATTCATCCTACAGTATCAAGGTTTCACGCAAAGATCATTCAAAACGATGGTAAATATTTTATAGAAGATATAAATAGTGCTAACGGAACGTTAGTAAACGGAATTAAAGTTGCCCGTGAACTACTTCATGATGGGGATATTATTCAAGTTGGAGATGTAGTTTTGGTATTTAAATGTCTCTAATTTGAGTCTTGTTTGTCTCTTTTAATAATAGTATCTTCTAAAATAATCTTCTCTTTTTCATAAGGATGAAGAGGATAGCCTCTTTTTAAGTCATCTAAAAGCTCTTCAGGAGTTTGATACCTGAATTCAGGAAATCTTGCAGTCATTTTTTCAATAATCTTTGCAATACCTTCAGGAATATTGGGATTGATACTCCTTATGTCAGGAAGATCTTCTTGATACCTTTTCAGCATTAAGGATATAGTAGTATCTTCTGCATAAGGGAGGATACCTGTAAGAGTTTCATAAAAGACAATACCCAATGAAAAGATATCCGATCTAATATCCACTTTTTTACCTTCCAGCTGTTCGGGAGATGCATATTGAGGTGTACCCATAAATACTCCTGTTTGAGTAAGAGTAGAAGTTCCTCCTATTCTTGCAATACCAAAATCCATAAGCTTTACATTGCCTTCATTAGTTATCATAATATTCTGAGGTTTTATATCCCTATGTACAATATCTTTAGAGTTTGCATAAGACAAAGCCTCAACTACTTTTTTAATAACCTCTGTAACAAATGGGACAGGGAGAGGACCTTTCTCTTCTAATATCTTCTTTAAATCCTTTCCCGATACATACTCCATAACCATAAAAAGATAATCTTCCTCTTTCCCATGATCTAAAACTTTAACAATATTAGAATGATCCAAAATTTTACAAGTTTCAATCTCTCTAATAAATCTTGCTATAATCTCTTTATCTTCTGAATATTGAGGATGAAGTATCTTGATAGCAACCTCCTTTTTTGTAGGAAGATCTAACGCAAGATATACTGTAGCCATTCCTCCAGATCCAAGTTTTTTAAGTATCTTATAACGTTTCTTTATTACCATTCCCTCTAATCTTTGCTTAGGAATTACATTCTGATATATAAGATTTCCTACAAAACCCAAAAACAGCCCTAAGGAAGGAGAGATAAAAGGTAAGATTAAATTTTGAGTAAAAGCAAAATATGAGCCTCCTAAATAACTTAGCATAAAAAATATGGTTATGAAAATGTTAAAGATTAATTTTTTCCCTAAGATTATTCCTATTAAAAAAACAGAAAGGAAATTAATTATCATTACAAATGGATAAGGAAGATCCATAATAAAATTACTATTAATCAAGTTGTTTAATATATTTGCATGCACCTCTACTCCTGGCATATAAGAGTAAGAGATATTGCCATTTGCTACCCTATATCCTGAAAAGGGATGAAGAAATATATCTTTTAAAACAGGAGAAGTTGCTCCAATAAATACAATTTTATCTTTAAAAGTTTCAGCTGGTATATTTTTTTTTTAGTACATCTACATAAGAAAAATATCTGAAGCTTCCTTCACCACCTACGTAATTTATATAAAAACTATTCGGAAATTTTAAGCTTAAACTATACAAACTTTCTCCATTTAAGCTTGCATAAACAGTTAAAGGCAGAGAATAATATCTAACTCCAAAAAGATCTTGTTCAAAAGTCTCTCCTCTCCTTATTTTATTATCACTATCCACCAATAAGTTACTAAATCCAGTTTTTGATACTGATGACTTAAGAGGTTCTACAGGTTCTTTTATGGAAAAGACATTAACTTTTAAATTCTTATCGTAATAGACTGACATATAATTAGCAAGGACTACACTATTTATTTCTTTTAATTTAGTTGAAAAAATTTTATCTTCAGGAGTACTTGTGTCAAATAGAATATCAAACACTATTAGCTTAGGTTTCCCTTCTTTCAAAACATCTAAAAGTTCTGCATGTAAATTCCTCTTCCAAGGCCAGTTTCCTATCTCAAAAATGGAATTATCATCTATGCCTATTATAACAATATCTTCTGGGACTTTCTCTTCTCCCCTAATTTGAAATCTCAGGTCAATAGACTGACTTTCTAAATTTTTGAAAAAATTAAGGGAATTAAGCCCGGTAAGAAGTATAAAGAGAACTAAAAGAATCCCAATTTTTATAAAAACCCTTCTCATAAGCCCCCATTTTTAGAAAAAACTTTTACAAATAAAATTTTAGCATAAAAAAGCTTTATGCTAAATAGCTAATATTTTTAAAGGATTTAAATTAATGAAGCTACTATAGCTTTCTGTACATGAAGTCTGTTCTCTGCTTGATCAAATACTATAGAGAAAGGTCCATCCATAACCTCATCGGTAATTTCCTCTCCTCTATGAGCTGGAAGACAGTGCATAACGATGACATCTTCTTTAGCTAAAGAAAGAAGCTTATTATTTAGTTGATATGGAGGAAATACTTTGAGCCTTTTCTCCCTTTCTGCTTCTTGCCCCATGCTTATCCATACATCTGTATAAAGCACATCTGCATCCTTTACAGCCTCCTTAGGATCTTCTACTACTTCAATCTTTGCTCCTGTTTTATGTGCTATTTCTTTTGCTCTTTTCAATATCTCAGAATCAGGATAATACTCCCTTGGAGAAGAACATACTACATCCATACCTAAGATGGCACCTGCCAGAATTAATGAGTTTGCCACATTATTTCCATCTCCTAAATAAACAACTTTAAGTTTACGATCTCCTTTTCTCTCTCGCATGGTAAAGTAATCACAAATTATTTGGCAAGGATGTTCCAAATCAGAAAGTCCATTTATTATAGGTACATAAGAATATTTCGCCAATTCTTCTAAAGTACTATGAGCATAAACTCTTGCTATTATACCATCTACATATCTTTCTAAGATTCTTGCAGTATCAGCTATGGTCTCACCCCTCTTAATCTGCATATCTTGAGCGTTTAAGTAAAGAGGATAGCCGCCTAACTGATAAACTCCCACCTCAAAAGAAATTCTTGTCCTTGTGGAAGGTTTTTCAAAAAATAAAGCTACAATTTTACCCTTTAAATAATCACTCTGTTTTTTCCCAGCCATAACATCTACTTTCAGGTTTTTTGCAAGAGCAAAAATCTCCTCTATATCTTCTCTGCTAAGATCAGAAACAGAAAGCAAATCCCTTCCTTTAAGCCTCATTATTCTCCTCCAAAAATAATTTATTATATTATATACAAATTAATCTTATCTTACACTCTTAC
>JAKOUL010000016.1 GCA_029776735.1 Dictyoglomota bacterium | reverse complement strand
GTTTCAGATGTTCCTGAGATACAAAAGTTGATTAATGAATATGCTGAAAAAGATCTGCTTCTTCCAAGATCTTTGAGTGATATATATGAAAATCTCAGAGACTTTTATGTCTTAAAAATAGATGGAAAGATTGTAGGAATTTGTGCTTTACATGTAATATGGGAGGATTTGGGAGAGATAAGATCATTAATAGTAAAAAGGGAATACGAGAAAAGAGGCTTTGGAAGGAACTTAGTAGATGTCTGTTTGAGAGAAGCAAAATTTCTTGGTTTGAAAAGAGTTCTTGCCTTGACTTATATTCCAGAGTATTTTAAGAAATTGGGCTTTGTAGAGGTAGACAAGAGAACTTTACCCTTTAAAGTGTGGAGTGATTGTATAAAATGTCCTAAATTTCCAGATTGTGGCGAGTTTGCCTTACTTTACTATCTATGAAATATTTAGTAGTTCTGGTAATCTTTTTATTAGATAGAATAACAAAAGAGTTAGCAGAAAGAAAGATATTGAGCTTAGGAAGCTCAGATTCTATTTTGAGTTTTTCCTTAGTTCATAATTATGGTGCTGCTCTTGGTATTGATATACCACTTTTTCTTTTGATCATTCTTAGTATTGTAGCAATGATATGTCTTTTTGTTATTTTTGAAAGAGATCCTTTCTTAGGTATGGGTTTTATTCTTGGAGGACTTTTAGGAAATTTATATGATAGAGTTTTTTATGGATATGTGATAGACTTTATCTATATTAAGAATTTTTATGTATTCAATTTAGCAGATGTATTTATTACCGTTGGAGGGGTAATGGTGTTTTTAAAGTTAATAAAATAAAGAAGGAGGTTGGGAGAAGATGTACCCAAAATTGCTTACCATCCCGCAGTTTCAATTATTCAAATATAAGATAGGTCCAATTGTGATTTACTCTTGGGGAACATTTGTGGCCTTAGGATTTCTTGTAGGGATTCTTTTAGCAATGAGATGGGCAAAAAGAGAGGATATTGATCCAGACCATGTCCTGAATGTCTCGGTTTGGAGTATTATTTCTTCAATTATTGGTGCAAGAGTGGTCTATGTAATAAAGTACTGGAATGCATATAAAAGTAATCCAGTTACTATTCTCCATTTATGGGATGGGGGGCTAATATTCTTTGGAGGATTCATAACTGCTCTTGTAGTAATTCTTCTTTATTTAAGGAGATATAAGATTCCATATTGGAAATTTTTAGATTTAATTGCTCCAAGCGTGGCTATTGGAACTGCTATTGGAAGGATTGGTTGTTTTCTTAATGGATGCTGTTATGGGTATGAGACACCGCTTCTTTGGGGAGTGAGATTTCCAAATATATATGGGTATAGACATGCCGCACAGCTTTACTATACAGTAGCTTTTCTGATTGTTTTTGTATACCTACTTAGAGTAAGAAAAAGACAAACCTTTGAAGGCGAAGTAGCAACTAATTTCTTTATTTATTATTCCCTTGCTTTCTTTATAGTAGAAATATTTAGAGATAATCCTCGTAATTTTCTTTATCTTACAGGATCTCAAGTGGTATCTCTTATAGTTATGGTTTTTGGAGTATATGCTTATAGGAGAAGAAGAGCAGGATTACCTATTCTCCCTGCTCTAAAAGGAACAGGTTCTTCAAACAAGATCCAAAAAGCTAAAAGATAATTATATGCTTTTTAATGTTGCTTTTATAAAATTATCAATAATATCAGGGAAATCTATACCAAAGGCTTTTGCGGCCTCAGGATATAGACTAACTTCGGTCATTCCTGGAATTGTATTTATCTCAAGTATGTAGATGTTTTGAGTATTCTCTTCTACAATCATATCAACCCGAGAAAGATGTCTACAACCAAGAGCCTGGTGAGCTAAGATACCAAGCTCTTGGGCTTTTTTATAGATATCTTCTGGAAGTCTTGCAGGTATAATGTGTTCACTTAAGCCTGGGGTGTATTTTGTAGTATAATCATAAAATCCTGTTTTTGGAATTATCTCTATAAGGGGTAAACATATAGGCTTTTCTACATCATATATTCCTGCCGTGATTTCTTTACCTTTTATAAATTCCTCTATTACTATCTGGGAATCATATTGAAGTGCATATTCTATTCCTTTTAATAAATCCTCTTCTTGCTTAACTACTGAAAGTCCAATGGTAGATCCTTGATTGGCAGGTTTTATTATTAGTGGCATCTTGAGATTTTCTAATTCTTTTTTTATTTCTATTAAATCTTTTTCTTCTAATGCTTTTTTAGAAAGTTCTATCCATTTAGGAGTAGGGATGTTATGAAAGGTAAAAATTTTTTTTGCCATCAATTTGTTTAGAGCTAAAGCACTTGCAAGGACGCCAGATCCTACATAAGGTATTCCTAAAAGCTCTAATAAACCTTGTATTGTACCATCTTCCCCATACACTCCATGGGCTGAGATTATAGCAACATCAATCTTCTCTTTTTTTATATTTTCTACTACATTTTCATCTATAGGTATCTCTGCTAACTCATAGTTCTTTGCTCTTAAAGCAGAGATTATATTTCTTGCACTTTTCATAGCAATTTCTTTTTCAGAAGATTTTACTCCTATAAGTAATCCGACTTTCATCTCCTCACCTCAATTTTTTAATCTTAGATCTTTTAGAGATTTTACACTTATACGAGCTTTTTTGGAATAGAGATTTTATGCTAATATTTAACTTAGGAAGGAGGTTTTTCTCTATGAAAAATTTGGAAGATATATTAAGAGAAATAAAAAATGATAAGGAAAGAGAAAAAGTTAAAGAACTTTTTAAAAATTTTCAGAAAATAGAACAAAGAGGAGGTTTATACATCACTGATTTTTTAACGCTTTCTGAACAATATTATTTCCAAAAGATAGGGTATATGTTTTCTGGAAGGTTATTTACAACTCTTGAAGGTGGGGTTAGAGGTGCAGAAAGAAAAAGAGGATTTATATCTGATAAATCCGAGATTATTACCTATCTTGAACTTGAGAAATACTTTCTTGGAGGTAATATCCTTTCAAAAGAAGGTATATCTGCAGCAAAAATCATAGAGATATTAAATGATAAAGGGATATCATATGAGAAGGTAGGAGATATCTGGTTTACATCTGATGGTTTAAAGATTATTTTTGCCCCTGAAATAAGAGAAGAATTAGAAACGGCTTTAAAAGAGATTGGACTTGAGTTCTATATTCTTAGTCTCTCAGAAATAAAGGATTATTCTAAAAGCTCAAAAATTTTAAAGACCACAGAAACCTCAAAAAGATTAGATGCTATTGGAAGTTTTGCATTAGGAATCTCTAGGAGTAAGATGCAAAACTATATAAAGGGTAAAGCAGTAAGAGTAAATGGAAAAGTTATTGATGATTCCTTTTTTGAATTAAACAAAGGTGATATAGTAGAGGTTCAAGGATTAGGTTCTTTTAAAATAAACTCAATAAAAGATACCTCAAAAGGTAAATTCCATATTGAGATGGAAAGAAACTTAAAGAAGTCATAAATGGCTATGTGTTATTAGTAAGTTTAAGTATTTTGAAGATTATACTTATACCATTCAATAGTTTT
>JAKOUL010000006.1 GCA_029776735.1 Dictyoglomota bacterium | reverse complement strand
TTAAGTTATCAGACCATGGTACTTCATACGCATCTTTTGCAAACCTATCCACAAAAATGTGATAGATGACAGAAGTATCCACCCATTTTGGAGGAGAAAAATAATCTATTGAGAAGGAATATAGTTCATTAGATATTTTGTCTTCACCTCCTAATTTTATTTTTATAATTTTCTCTTCTTTTTGAAGAGGAATTTTAGCTTCAACTTTTACTGCAAAATTAAATATGCTGTCTTTCCAATATATTTTATCTTTGACTAATGTTATCTTTTGACTTGACAGATCAGGCTCTGTATTATCTGTGTTGTAGTATAGATAAATATAGTCTTCAGATAAAGGAGGAAGTAAGAAGGATAATGTTATTTCATCCATAGGTGTAGGATCTTCAGGGATTATCTCTTCTAAAATTATATGAGAAAGCTCTTGAGCTTCTCTTTCTATTAGGAACTCCTTTCTCTCCAAGTCTCCAAATATTCTGTCGTCAAAATCCATAGTATTTTCCCCTCTCATATTAACTCGTGTTATTCCACTTTTAACATAGAGTATACTTAAAAGAGTAGGAATTATCAAGGAGGTGTAGATTTATGATTCTTGTTTGTGGAGAAGCCTTGATAGATTTTACACCTGTGGATATTGATGAAGAGAAGGGCTTTCTTCCTCGGGCAGGAGGCTCTCCCTATAACGTATCTATTACCTTAGGAAGATTAGGAGCAAAAAGTTCCTTTTTTGGGAAGCTCTCCCTTGATCCTTTTGGGAATTTATTATATTCAAATCTTGAAAAGAATTCTGTAGACACTTCTTTCATTGTAAGAGGGGAAGAACTCACTACGTTAGCATTTGTGACCATAGAAAATAATGAGCCTCAGTTTATATTTTATGGTGATAGAACTGCAGATACTACCCTTGAGGAGAAAGATATACCTAAGATTGATCCTGAGGAGATATTTTTAACTCATTTCGGTTCTATCTCTCTTATAAGAGAACCAGGGTGTTTTGTTTTTGAAAAAATGCTTGAGGAAAATTCTGGAAAGATTTTAATCTCTTTAGATCCTAATGTGCGTCCTTTTCTTATAAAAGATAAGAATAGTTATCTTAGTAGATTTGAAAAATGGGTTGAGAAAGCAGATATATTAAAAGCGAGTTTAGTAGATGTAAAATGGCTATACCCTGAAAAAGACTTAGAAGAAATTGTATCGTTATTTTTTTCAAAAGGAGCTTCGGTCTTTATAGTTACCTTAGGTAAAGATGGTTCTATTGCTTTTACAAAATCTGGTAAAGTAGAATCATCGGGAATAAAAGTAAATGTGGTGGATACAGTGGGAGCTGGAGATGCGTTCATGGGGGGATTTTTATACTTCTTGGATAAGAATGGTATCCTAAAACAGGATAAATTATCTAAATTATCCTTGCAAGAGCTGAGAGAAGCCATGGATTTTGCAAATATAGTTTCTGCTCTTACTTGTACTAAGAGAGGAGCAGAGCCTCCTTTTATAGAAGAGGTAAATTCTTTCATAGGTAAATTACGTTGAAAAATAAAACTATTTAGTGTATAAACTTGTAAAGATAAAAAATAAGGAGGATTAGTTAACATAATATGACCTTTTTGCTATTTTTAATATTATTTGCTCTACTCACCATTCCTCATGAATTTGGACATTTTATTTTTGCAAAGATGTTTGGTGTGAAAGTTTATGAGTATGCTATTGGATTTGGACCTAAGATCTTTGGATATAAAGGAAAAGAAACTTCTTTTGCTCTCCGTCTTATCCCTATAGGTGGATTTGTAAAAATGGCAGGTGTAGATGATTTAAATACAGAGGATTTAAACATAGAGCCAGAAGAAAAAATACCGGAAGATAGAAAGTTTTATAATAAACCTGCTTGGCAGAGGTTTTTTATTCTTTTTGCTGGATCTCTTATGAATTTTGTCATTGCAATTCTTCTTTTCGTCTCTATTTTCCTTATTGGTATCCCAGAACCTGTACCAATAGTTGATAAAGTCTTATCTGATAAACCAGCAAGTGTGGCAGGTTTCTTGCCTGGAGATAAAATTTTATACATTAATGGTGTGAAAATTGAAAAAACTTCTGATGCTGTGGAAATTATAACAAATTCCATAAAATCGCCTCAGGATAAAAAAACTATTACAGTAATAGTACAAAGAGGAGAAGAGGAGGTTGCTCTACAAGTTACTCCTGAGTGGAGTGAAGATAGAAAAGGAGGCGTTATTGGAGTATCTTTCAAAACTATTCCTAAGAAATACTCGCTGATTGATTCTATAAGAAATGGTATCTCTGAGTTTTTTAATACGTTATTACTTATTTTTTTACTTATAAAAGCGCTTTTTTCAGGAGCTCAAGGTGTAGTAGTATCTGGACCTGTGGGAATTGCAAAGATGACTGGTGAAGTCGCATCCTTAGGAATGGTATATTTTCTTAACTTTGCAGCTTTATTTAGTGCACAATTAGGAATTTTTAATCTTCTTCCTATACCTGCATTAGATGGGGGAAGAATTCTTTTCATCATTATAGAAAAGATTAGGGGGAAACGTATAGAGACAAGGAAAGAAGAGACAGTTCATTGGATTGGTCTTTTGGTCCTTCTGTTTTTTATGCTAATAATAACAATTTTTGATATCTTAAGATAAAAATAAACCATGAAAAGGAATACAAAGGTTGTTAAAGTAGGAAATCTATATTTAGGGGGAGATTATCCTATAAGGGTTCAGTCTATGACTAAAACCCCTACTGTAGATGTAAAAGCTACTTTGAGACAGATAAAAGGACTTGCTAAAAAAGGATGTGAGATAGTAAGATTGGGAATTCCAGATGAAGATTCTGCTTTAGCTTTAGGGAAGATTAAAAAAGGAAGTCCTATTCCTATTGTAGCTGATATACATTTTGATTATAGACTTGCTCTTATCGCTTTGGAGCAGGGAATTGATAAATTAAGACTGAATCCTGGAAATTTAAGAAATCGTAAATATATATCTCTCATTGCAAGAGAAGCTAAGGCAAGAGGTGTACCTATTAGAGTAGGTAGTAATGCTGGTTCTATAAGTAAAGAGATCCTTGAAAAATTTGGAGGAGTTACTTCTGAAGCTCTTGTGGAAAGTGCTCTTCAAGAGGTAAAAATTCTTGAAGGAGAAGATTTCACAGATATTATAATCTCGGTAAAAGCCTCTTCAGTCCCATTGACCGTGGAGGCTTATAGAATTCTTTCTCAAAAGGTAGATTACCCTCTCCATGTAGGAATTACTGAGTCTGGAACTTTACTTCCTGGAAGTGTAAGATCTGCTGTGGGAATAGGTATCCTTCTCTATGAAGGTATTGGTGATACAATAAGAGTTTCTCTTTCCTCTTCCCCTGAAAAAGAAGTAGAAGTTGCTTATGAGATCTTAAAAAGTTTAGGTTTGAGAGAGAAAGGTATAAGAGTTATTGCTTGTCCTATGTGTGCCAGATCTCATTTTCCTGTAGAGAAAGTGGCAAGAATTATTGAGAGAAAGTTTGGTAATATTCCTCTGAATTTGACAATAGCAGTTATGGGATGTGAAGTTAACGGACCTGGTGAGGCGAGAGAAGCTGATATTGGTATCGCTGGTACCAAAGATAAAGTGATAGTCTTTAAGTATGGTAAGATTATAAAAGAAACAGGCTGGGAATATGTACTCTCAGAGCTGGAAGAAGAGTTAAAACATTGGAAGGAGGTGAACTAAAATTATCTTACTATTTTTAGCATTAACATTTGTTTTAGGATTAGGAATAGGCTATTTTGTAAGAAAATATGTAGAATCAAAATTCTCTCAAACAGCTGAGAGAAGAGCTCAAGAGATCTTAAAAAATGCTGAGGAAGAGGCAGAAGAGAAAAAACGTACTGTTTTGTTAGAAGCAAAAGAAGAGATTTTCAAAATGAGAAGTGAAGCAGAAAAGGAGATTAAAGATAGAAGACATGAACTATCTA
>JAKOUL010000005.1 GCA_029776735.1 Dictyoglomota bacterium | reverse complement strand
TTAAGTTATCAGACCATGGTACTTCATACGCATCTTTTGCAAACCTATCCACAAAAATGTGATAGATGACAGAAGTATCCACCCATTTTGGAGGAGAAAAATAATCTATTGAGAAGGAATATAGTTCATTAGATATTTTGTCTTCACCTCCTAATTTTATTTTTATAATTTTCTCTTCTTTTTGAAGAGGAATTTTAGCTTTAACTTTTACTGCAAAATTAAATATGCTGTCTTTCCAATATATTTTATCTTTGACTAATGTTATCTTTTGACTTGACAGATCAGGCTCTGTATTATCTGTGTTGTAGTATAGATAAATATAGTCTTCAGATAAAGGAGGAAGTAAGAAGGATAGTGTTATTTCATCTGTAGGTGTAGGATCTTCAGGAATTACCTCCTCTAAAATTATATGAGAAAGTTCTTGAGCTTCTCTTTCTATTAGGAACTCCTTTCTCTCTAAGTCTCCAAATATTTTGTCGTCAAAATCCATAATATTTTTCCCCTTTTTATATTAACTCGTGTTATTCTATTTTAACATAGAGTATACTTAAAAAGGTAAGAATTATCAAGGAGGTGTAGATTTATGATTCTTGTTTGCGGAGAAGCCTTGATAGATTTTACACCTGTGGATATTAATGGGGAAAGTGGCTTTCTTCCTCACCCAGGAGGCTCTCCCTATAATGTATCTATTACATTGGGAAGATTAGGAGCAAAAACTTCTTTTTTCGGGAAGCTTTCCTTTGATCCTTTTGGAGATTTATTATATTTAAATCTTGAAAAGAATTCTGTAGATACCTCTTTTATTGTAAGGGGTGAAGAACTTACTACGTTAGCATTTGTGATCATAGAAAATAATGAACCTCAGTTTATATTTTACGGGGATAGAACTGCAGATACCACTCTTGCGGAGAAAGATATACCTAAGATTGATCCTGAGGAGATATCTTTAATTCATTTTGGCTCTATTTCTCTTGTAAGAGAGCCAGGGTGTTTTATTTTTGAAAAAATGATGGAAGAGAATTTTAGAAAGACTTTAATCTCTTTAGACCCTAATGTGCGGCCTTTTCTTATAAAAGATAAGAATAATTATATTAGTAGGTTTGAAAAATGGGTTGAGAAAACAAATATATTAAAGACAAGTTTAGTAGATATAAAATGGTTATATCCTGAAAAAGAATTAGGAGAAATTGTATCGTTATTTTTTTTAAAAGGAGTTTCGGTCTTCATAGTTACCTTAGGTAAGGATGGCTCCATTGCCTTTACAAAATCTGGTAAAGTAGAATCATCAGGGATAAAAGTAGATGTGGTAGATACGGTGGGAGCTGGAGATGCTTTTATGGGGGGATTTTTATACTTTTTGGATAAGATTGGTGTTCTGAAGCAGGATAAAATATCTAAATTATCTTTACAGGAACTGAGAGAAGCTATAGATTTTGCAAATGTAGTTTCTGCCATTACTTGTACCAAGAGAGGAGCAGAGTCTCCTTTTATAGAAGAGGTAAATACTTTTATAGATAAATTACGTTGAAAAATAAAACTATTTAGTGTATAAACTTGTAAAGATAAAAAAAATAAGAAGATGAAAATAAGGAGGATTAATTAACATAATATGACCTTTTTGCTATTTTTAATATTATTTGCTCTACTCACCATTCCTCATGAATTTGGACATTTTATTTTTGCAAAGATGTTTGGTGTGAAAGTTTATGAGTATGCTATTGGATTTGGACCTAAGATTTTTGGACATAAGGGAAAAGAAAATTCTTTTACTCTTCGGCTTGTTCCTATAGGTGGATTTGTAAAAATGGCAGGTGTGGATGATTTAAATAAAGAGTCAGAAGAAGATTTACCAGAAAATAGGAAATTTTATAGTAAACCTGCTTGGCAAAGGTTTTTTATTCTTTTTGCTGGATCTCTTATGAATTTTGTTATTGCAATTATTCTTTTCGTCTCTATTTTCCTTATTGGTATTCCAGAACCTGTGCCAATAGTTGATAAAGTTTTGGCTGATAAACCAGCAAGTGTGGCAGGTTTCTTGCCTGGAGATAAAATTCTGTACATTAATGGTATAAAAATTGAAGAAGCTTCTAATGCTGTAGAGATTATAACAAATTCAATAAAATCGCCCCAAGATAAAAAAACTATCACTGTAATAGTGCAGAGAGGAGAGAAGGAAGTTACCTTAGAAGTTACTCCTGAGTGGAGCGAAGATAGAAAGGGAGGCGTTATTGGGGTATCTTTCAAGACCATTCCTAAAAAATACCCTCTAATTGATTCTATAAAAAATGGTATCTCTGAATTTTTTAATACCTTATTACTT
This sequence comes from Dictyoglomota bacterium, assembly GCA_029776735.1. The sequence continues at coordinate 5,067 of JAKOUL010000005.1, read as the reverse complement.
GTTTTTTTACTTATAAAAGTACTTTTTTCAGGGGCTCAAGGTGTGGTGGTATCTGGACCTGTAGGAATTGCAAAGATGACTGGTGAGGTTGCATCCTTAGGAATGGTATATTTTCTTAACTTTGCAGCTTTATTTAGTGCGCAATTAGGGATTTTTAATCTTCTTCCTATACCTGCTTTAGATGGAGGAAGAATTCTTTTCATCATTATAGAAAAGATTAGGGGGAAACGTATAGAGGCAAGGAAAGAAGAGACGGTTCATTGGATTGGTCTTTTAGTCCTTCTCTTTTTTATGCTAATAATAACAGTTTTTGATATATTAAGATAACTAAACCATGAAAAGGAATACAAGAGTTGTTAAAGTAGGAAATCTATATTTAGGTGGAGATTACCCTATAAGGGTTCAGTCTATGACTAAAACCCCTACTGTAGATGTAAAAGTTACTTTGGGACAGATAAAAAGACTTGCTAAAAAGGGTTGTGAGATAGTAAGATTGGGAATTCCAGATAGAGATTCTGCTTTAGCTTTAGGAAAGATTAAAAAAGGAAGCCCTATCCCTATTGTGGCTGATATACATTTTGATTATAGACTTGCTCTTATCGCTTTAGAGCAGGGAGTTGATAAATTAAGACTGAATCCTGGAAATTTAAGAAATCGTAAATATATATCTCTTATTGCAAGAGAATCTAAGGCAAGAGGTGTACCTATTAGAGTAGGTAGTAATGCTGGTTCTATAAGTAAAGAGATCCTTGAAAAATTTGGAGGAGTTACTTCTGAAGCTCTTGTGGAAAGTGCTCTTCAAGAGGTAAAAATTCTTGAAGGAGAAGATTTCACAGATATTATAATCTCAGTAAAAGCCTCTTCAGTCCCATTGACCGTGGAGGCTTATAGAATTCTTTCTCAAAAGGTAGATTACCCTCTCCATGTAGGAATTACTGAGTCTGGAACTTTACTTCCTGGAAGTGTAAGGTCTGCTGTAGGAATAGGTATCCTACTCTATGAAGGTATTGGTGATACTATAAGAGTTTCTCTTTCTTCTTCTCCCGAAAAAGAAGTAGAAGTTGCTTATGAAATCTTAAAAAGTTTAGGCTTAAGAGAGAAGGGTATAAGAGTTATTGCTTGCCCTATGTGTGCAAGATCTCATTTTCCTGTAGAGAAGGTAGCAAGAATTATTGAGAGAAAGTTTAGGGATCTTCCTCTGAATTTGACAATAGCAGTTATGGGATGTGAAGTTAATGGACCTGGTGAGGCAAGAGAAGCTGATATTGGTATTACTGGCACCAAAGATAAAGTGATAGTCTTTAAATATGGTAAGATTATAAAAGAGACAGGCTGGGAATATGTACTCTCAGAGCTGGAGGAAGAGTTAAAACATTGGAAGGAGGTGAACTAAAATTATCTTACTATTTTTAGCATTAACATTTGTTTTAGGATTAGGAATAGGTTATTTTGTAAGAAAATATGTAGAATCAAAATTCTCTCAAACAGCTGAGAGAAGAGCTCAAGAGATCTTAAAAAATGCTGAGGAAGAGGCAGAAGAGAAAAAACGTACTGTTTTGTTAGAAGCAAAAGAAGAGATTTTCAAAATGAGAAGTGAAGCAGAAAAGGAGATTAAAGATAGAAGACATGAACTATCTAACTTAGAAAGAAGAATTCTTCAAAGAGAAGAAAATTTAGAAAGAAAAGAGGAAATTCTTAGTAATAAAGAGAAAGAAATTGAAAAGAAACTTGAAAATTTAAATGAGTTAGAGGAAAAAGCTATAGGGGAACTTCAAAATATAGCTCAGATGTCAAGAGATGAAGCGAGAGAAGTTCTTCTAAAAAAGGTTGAAGATGAGTTACAGAGAGAGATTGCTTTAAAAATAAAAGAAGCCGAAGCAAAATATAAGGAGATGGCTGATGAGAAAGCAAGAGAAATACTTAGTGAAGCTATACAAAGGTGTGCTGTAGATCATACTATAGAATCTACAGTTTTAGTGGTAAATCTTCCAAGTGAGGAAATGAAAGGAAGAATTATAGGAAGAGAGGGTAGGAATATAAGGACCTTTGAAACTCTTACAGGTGTAGATCTTATAATTGATGATACACCAGAAGCGGTAGTTCTTTCTTCTTTTGATCCGATAAGGAGGGAGATTGCGAGGGTCGCTTTAGAAAGACTTGTAAAAGATGGGAGGATTCATCCTGCAAGAATTGAGGAGATGGTTAACAAAGCTCAAAAAGAAATAGAAAATAGAATTAAAGAAGAGGGAGAGAGAGCTTTAGTAGAAGCTGGAGTTCAAAATCTTCATCCTGATCTTATAAAAACTTTGGGAAGGTTGTACTATAGAACTAGTTATGGGCAGAATGTGCTTCAGCATTCTATAGAAGTAGCTAAGATTGCTGCTGCTATTGCTATTGAACTTCATACCGATGTAAATCTTGCTAAACGTGCAGGGCTGCTACACGATATAGGAAAGGCTATAGATTATGAGGTAGAAGGATCTCACGCAAGTTTAGGGGCAGATTTATTAAAGAAATATGGTGAACATCCTGATATAGTGCATGCTGTAGCAGCTCATCATGAGGAAATCCCTCTTACTAAGACTTTAGATGTTATAATTCAAGTAGCAGATAGTGTATCTGCCGTAAGACCTGGTGCAAGAAGAGAAAGTATAGAAATCTATATAAAGAGGTTAGAAAAATTGGAAGAGTTTGCTATGTCTTTTTCTGGGGTTGAGAAGGCATATGCTATTCAAGCAGGTAGAGAGGTAAGAGTATTAGTAAGTCCAGAGGAGGTTGATGATCTTACTGCAGCGAGACTTGCTTATCAGATTGCTAAAAAGATTGAGAAAGAGATGGAATATCCTGGTCAAATAAAAGTTACAGTAATTAGAGAAACAAGAGCAGTGGAGTACGCAAAATAAACATGAATATACTTATACTGGGAGATATTGTAGGAAGAATAGGAAGGAGAGGAGTAGGTGAGCTCCTCTCCAAGATTAAAGAGGAATATAATATAGATTTTGTTATAGCAAATATTGAGAATGCAGCAAGCGGATTTGGAATTACAGAGAATGTATTTAATGAATTGATAGGATACGGTATTGATGCTTTTACCAGTGGAAACCATATATGGGATAAAAAAGAAGGCTTGCTTGTTCTTGATTCTTACGAAAGAATAACAAGACCTGCTAATTACCCTAAAGGTGTACCTGGAAGAGGTTATATTATCCTCTCGCATTTTGGTAAAAAGATAGGTATAATTAATATACAGGGGCGTGTATTTATGGAACCTATTGAAAGTCCATTTGCAGTTGTGGAAAATATTGTAGAAGAGATAGAAAAGGAGACTAAGATAATAATAGTAGATATACATGCAGAGGCTACTTCTGAAAAAATTGCTATGGGGTATTTTTTAGATGGGAAAGTAACAGCAGTAGTAGGTACACATACTCATGTGCAAACTGCAGATGAGAGGATACTTTCCAATGGGACTGCTTATATTACAGATTTAGGAATGTGCGGGTCTTATGATTCTGTTCTTGGTGTCAATAAGGAGACTATCCTTAGAAAATTTCTTCTCCAAATACCTCAAAAATTTGATATACCAGAGAAAGGACTCTTTAAAATGGAAGGGGTGATCATAGAGGTGGACGAGGAAACTGGGAGAACAAAAAATATAAAAAGATTACAAAGGAGGGGAGAGATTTAACAAATTTAAAGTCTGCCATAGGAAGAACATATAATAAGGAGGTAGGTTTATGGTAGAGGTTTTAAAGGTTTCAGCTAAATCTAATCCTAATGCAGTAGCAGGTGCATTAGCGGGTGTAATTCGTGAAAAAGGTCGTGCAGAGATTCAAGTAATTGGAGCTGGAGCAGTTAACCAAGCTGTGAAAGCAATAGCTATCACAAGAGGATACGTAGCTCCGAGTGGCATTGACTTGGTTTGTATTCCAGCATTCACAGATGTACAAATTGATGGAGAAGAAAGAACAGCTATCCGATTTATTGTAGAGCCTCGCTAAAGTTCTCTTTTGTTTGAAATTAAGTGGTGGAGGCAGTTGGGAAATTTTTCCCTCTGCCTCCAATTTTTATGGTATAATTCACAAGAGTAAAAATTTGATGTAGAAAGGAGTCGGGAAAAATGAGGAAAGGAATTCACCCAGAAATGAAAAAAGCAAAAATTGTATGTGCATGTGGAGCAGTTTATGAGACTCTGTCTACAAAAGAGTATATGAAGGTAGAGATATGCTCCAAGTGCCATCCTTTCTTTACAGGTCAGAGAAAGTTTGTAGATACCGAAGGAAAAGTAGAAAGATTTACTAAAAAATATAACTGGGAAGTTAAATAATATTGAAGGTAAAGTTAATTGCTTATACGCCAGAGCCTGAAAAGGTATGTGCTTTGGCTATGCGTTTATGCCATTCTCAATATGGTATTGAAGAGTTAGAAATAGCTCTAACTTTAGAGGAGATATCTCGTCTTTTAAATAGAGCAAAAGTACTTCAACATTTTTCAATTTTTGAACACGTAAGCTTCACTTTTTATATAGAGGGAGTATCAAGGGTTACTACTCATCAGTTAGTAAGGCATAGAATAGCTTCTTATTCTCAGCAAAGTCAGAGATATGTAAAAGTAGGAGAGGAATTTGTAATTCCAAAAACTATTTTAAAAGATAAAGATAGAGAAAAAATCTATAGAGAGTCTTTAGAGAAAGTTTTCTCAGCTTATGAGGATTTGGTTAGATTAGGAGTTCCTAAAGAAGATGCAAGATATCTTCTTCCTCAAGCAGTAGAGTCTAAGATTATTGTTACTATGAATGCAAGAGAGCTGCTTCATTTTTTTACTTTGAGAACCTGTAATTCTGCTCAGTGGGAAATTAGAGGGCTTGCATGGAGTATGCTTGATTTAGTAAAGGATGTAGCGCCTACAATCTTTTCTGATGCAGGTCCCTCATGTTTTAGAGGTCCATGTCCTGAGGGTAAGACCTGTATTCCTGAGAGAAGGTGAAAACTATGGAGTTTATAAATTCACCGGCTGGATGGATAGAAGTAATTTGTGGTGGTATGTACAGTGGAAAGAGCGAAG
>JAKOUL010000134.1 GCA_029776735.1 Dictyoglomota bacterium | reverse complement strand
CTAATAGAATTTTGATCTTTGAAGGTAAAGAATGGAAATCTATAGTATCTTTTATAAAGACCATATTTATAAAATTAGGGTGAAGTTTTGGAGAAATCTTAAGTTTTTCACAAACCTTTTGACCTATACTTATAGCAAAAGGGTCTTCCACTTCAGGAAGATATTCTCTAAGGACCTCAGTAGCTTTTTCGTATTCTTTTTTCTCAAGTACTTTTTCTATCTCCTCAGGAAGCTCTCCTAAAAATACAGGATTTATAATCACAGCATATGGAGAATATACAGGGTCTTCTGGAACATTATCCCTCCAATGAATAACTCTACATCCTGCAGATTTAAATCTCTCCCCTAAGATCTTATAAATTTTCTTTTTAAGCTCGGATATAGCTGAGTGAGTATTACCCTTTAAAGAGATAACCTTTTCTATAAGAACAAGAGTAGGATTTTTAAACCACCAGCTTTTTTCAGGTTCTACCATTTTTACCCTCCTTTTCCTTCCCTTTCTTAAGATTATACTACACCTTTAAGCTTGCTATTTTAATAAGTATAAGCTATTATCTTTAAAAAATAGATCTCTATAAGGAGGGAAAAAGTGATAAAAGTTAAAAATCCTATTGTAGAATTTGATGGCGATGAGATGGCAAGAGTTATGTGGAAATGGATAAAGGAAGAACTCATATCTCCTTATATTGATATACCTATTTCCTATTTTGATTTAGGTATAAAAAATAGAGATGACACCGATGATATGGTAACTTTAGAAGCAGCAAAGGCAATAAAAGAATACAAGGTAGGAGTAAAGTGTGCCACAATTACACCTGATCAGGAAAGAGTAAAAGAATATAACTTAAAAAAATTATGGAAAAGTCCTAATGCTACCATAAGAGCTTACCTTGATGGTACTGTATTTAGAAAACCTATAATCGTTAAAAATATTCCTCCTTTTGTAAGAAGCTGGAAAAAACCTATTGTTATTGGAAGACATGCATATGGAGATATCTATAGTGCTTTTGAACATAAAATAGACGCTCCTTCTCAATTAGAGGTGGTCTTGAAAAACTCCGAAAATAAAATTTTCCCAGTACACTCTTTTGAAGGTAGAGGCATTTTTATGGTTATGCATAACACAGAGAAGTCCATAAGAAGTTTTGCTAAAGCATGTATAAACTATGCCCTAAGTGAGAAAATAGAACTATGGTTCTCTGCAAAGGATACCATATCCAAAATTTATCATGGGTTCTTTAAAGAAATATTTCAAGAAGAGGTGGAAAAGAGAAAGGAAGAATTTGTAGATGCTGGAGTAAATTACAGATATCTTTTAATTGATGATGCAGTAGCCCAAATAATTAAAAGTGAAGGTGGCATGCTCTGGGCATGTATGAATTATGAGGGGGATGTTATGTCTGATATGATAGCAGCAGGATTTGGAAGTCTTGGACTTATGACCTCAGTATTAGTATCTCCTGAAGGGGAATATGAATTTGAAGCAGCTCATGGTACTGTGAGAAGGCATTATTATGAGTTTCTAAAGGGAAATAAGACATCTACAAACCCCACAGCCTCCATCTTTGCCTGGACAGGAGCCATTAGAAAAAGAGGGGAGTTAGATAATACTCCAGAAGTTATTGACTTTGCTAATAAATTGGAAGAGGCAACTCTAAAAACCATTGAAATGGGAATAATGACCAAGGATCTTCAACCTTTAGCAGAACCACCAGTAAAAGAGTATGTAAATACTGAGGAATTTATAAGGAAGATAAAAGAAAATTTAGAGAAGCTTTTAAAATAATAGATCTTTCCAGAAAGCTAAAAGTTCAAAAAGATCATTAAAAAGAAAGTTAGGGGATAATTCTTCAAGCTTATTTTTAGAAGTAAAAAATGAGCATACTCCAAAAGTTATTACTCTTAATCTTTTGCCCATAATGATATCTTGAGGAGCATCTCCTATATATATCACATTATAAGGAGAAACCTTAAGTTTCTCTAACATTTTTAAAAGAGGAAGAGGATCTGGTTTTGGCTTTTCTGAATCATCCCATACAATCCATTCATCTATGTATCTTTCAGGATGAAGCGAAGGAACCTCCATCTCAATATCCTTTTTAGTACTTGCAGTAACAACTCCAATCTTGATACCTAAATTTTTTAAGAAAGAAAGATTTTCCTCTGCTCCATCACGCCAATTAACAAGTGAATATTCAAAAAAATCTTTCCACATAGCATCAACTTTATCCCAGTATTCCTTAGGAAGACCATTCCTCTCATAAATTTCATACCAGTTAGGAGAAAAATTCTCTCTGTATCTCTCTTCGTTCAGTTCAATCCCAAAATAAGAAAAAATCTCTTTTGTAGCTTTTATACAGGCAGGAAAGGAGTCTACTAAGGTTCCATCCCAATCCCAAATTACGCCTTTAAGCTCCATAAGTAAAACTTTACCACCTATATAACATTAATAAATGCTTCCACTAAATTAGGATCAAATTGAGTACCAGCACACCTTTTTAGTTCCTGTATTGCTTCTTCTTTAGTTTTAGCTTTTTCATATGGTCTTCCTGAGGTCATAACCTCATAAGCATCCACTATAGAAAATATCCTTGAAACCAATGGAATTTCTTTCTCTTTAAGTCCCCGAGGATATCCTGATCCATCCCACCATTCATGATGAGATAATATGAATTCAGCTATATAAGTAAGTTTATAAGAAGCTTCCGCTATTCTATATCCAATTTCTGAATGAGTCCTTATTCTATCTAATTCTTCAGAGGTAAGTTTATCTTCCTTTTTTAAAATCTCTGAAGGGATTGTAATCTCTCCTATATCATGGAAACTGGAAAGAAGAATAAGAGATTCTCTCTCCACATCAGAAAGATAAAGAAAATCTGACATTCTCACTACTAATTCTTTTATACGATCCTCATGAGTTTTGCTTTCATAAGAATTTTCCCATAGCATATCTTTCAAGGATTGTAATACTGAATCCCTAAGACTTCTTCTTTCCACGAGTTTATTCTTATACATCCTATCCTCTGCAACTCTAAAGATATTCTCAATATTTTCCTCTTCATGTTCCTTAGTAGCATATCCAAGAGCTATACTAAGAGGTATAGGAAAGGATTCATTAACCTCATTAAATTCTGCACAATTGTTTTTAATTCTATTACATATCTCTTCTGCAATTTCCTTGGAAGTCTTTGGTAACATAATTACAAATTCATCTCCTCCCCAGCGAGCCACAATATCTTCCCCTCTACAAGATTTTGAAAGTACCTCAGCTATAGCTTTAATAAACTCATCTCCTTTTTCATGTCCAAAAGTATCATTCATAAGTTTCAATCCATTTAGATCCCCCATAATTATACTTATAGGAAGCTGTCTTTTTGTATTAAGCCTCTCTAACTCCTCTTCTAAAAAAGCTCTATTGTAAAGACCTGTAAGCTTATCATGAAAGGCAAGATATTTCATTTCTTCCTCTATCTTCTCTTTTTCTGTGATTTCCTGAGTAACCTCTACAGCTCCTATAATTTCTAAATTTTTATTCTTTACAGGATAACCTTTCATATGCCAAGATTTTCCATCAGAAGTAGTAATCTCTCCTTCTTCAAATTTTCCAGTTCCCATTGCTCTTTTTACAGGACAATCCTCACATATATACCTTTCTCTATGCCATAGCTCATAACACTTTTTCCCGATAAGTTCTTCCTTTTTAAGATTTAAAGATGCAGCTGCAGATTTATTAGCATAAAGAATAGTCATATCCTTATCATATAAGATTACAAATTCTTTTAAAGCATCAAGTACAGTATCTTCTTGGAATCCATCTTTCAGTATTTTATCTATATTTCTTTCCATGTAAAGCTCCTAAAGATTATTTATAATCTTTTCAATTATACTTTTAATTAAGTAAATAAACAAGAATTTTTTAGGAGTGTTTATTATTAGGTTTTTCTGAGGCAGAATTATTTACTCTAAAAACTTTCCTACAATTCTTTCCAATTCTTCAATACTTTTATACTCTATAGTCAACTTTCCTTTATTAGGGCTTTTAGGTTGAATTTTAACCCTTGTTCCCAGATATTTTTCCAACTGTTCTTCCAAAACATTAAGCTCTGGATCTTTAAACTTCTTTACTATTTTCTTCGTTTTTACAAGATCTTCTGTCTCTCTTACAGAGAGTTTCTCACTAATAACCTTTTGAGCAATAATCCTTTGTAATGCTGGATCTTCAATCCCAAGGAGTGTTCTTGCATGTCCATAGGTAAGATTTTCCCTTCTTACCTCTTCTTGAATATCAGGAGGAAGCTGAAGAAGTCTCAAAAAATTAGTAACCTCTGATCTACTTATGGAAAGTCTCTGGGCAAGTTCTTCTTGAGTAACTTTAAAGGTTTCAATATAAGATTGAAAAGCTTTTGCCTTTTCAATAGGATTTAGATCTTCCCTCTGGAGATTTTCAGTAAGCGTTATATCTAATGCAGTCTGATCATCTAATTCTTTAATAATCACTGGTATTTTTTGTAGTCCTGCTGCTTTTGCACCATGATATCTTCTTTCTCCTGCTATAATTTCATAGACTTCTCCTTTTGGTCTTACTAAGATGGGCTGAAGTATTCCCACATTCTTTATGGAATCCACTAACTCCTGAAGGGTATCTGGATTCAACGTATTTCGGGGCTGATTAGGATTTGGAACAATCTTCTCTATGGGAATCTCTTCTACCAATTCTTTCTCTTCATTCACCTCAATGAGTGCCTCAAGACCTCTTCCTAATCCTTTCTTTTTAGAAGACACGTTCTATCACCTCTTTAGCAAATTCTCTATAAGATTCTGCTCCCGCAGAATCAGGAGCATACTCAAAGATAGATAGGGAATAACTTGGAGCTTCACTTAATCTTACATTCCTTGGTATCACTGTATTAAATACTTTTTCCTTGAAATATCCTTTGGCTTCTTCTAAAACCTGTTGAGCTAATGTGGTTCTACTATACATAGTGAGAAGAATACCAAGTATTTCTAAGTTTTGATTAAGATTTTTCTTTATTAAATTTATGGTTTTTATAAGCTGAGAGATGCCCTCTAAAGCATAATACTCACACTGAAGAGGAATTAAAACATAATGTGCTGCTACTAAGGCATTTACCGTAAGAAGCCCTAAGGAGGGTGGGGAATCTATAATGATGAAATCAAAATTCTCTACAACCTTAGCTAAAACTTCTTTCAGTTTCAATTCTCTAAAAAGTGCAGAAACTAATTCTACCTCTGCTCCTGCAAGATCTATATCTGAAGGGATTAGAAATAAATTACTCCGAGCCGAATTCTTCCCATCCCCAAGGGGATATATCACATTCTCTACAACGACCTCCTGTATTAGAGCAGAATAAAGGTTAGGCTTCTTACTTTTAAGAGAAGAAATTCCACTGGTAGCATTCCCTTGGGGATCTGCATCTACAATAAGTACTTTTTCCCCCATCTCTGCAAGGATATATCCAAGATTTATAACTGTAGTAGTTTTCCCAACTCCACCTTTTTGATTAGCAACTACAATAACCTTCCCCATCTATCTCCCCAAATGTTTCACGTGAAACATTTACTTTAACCTTTAAGCTCCTTCATCATCTCTTTTACTTCTTTCTCTCCCTGCTGATAGAATTTTTCTTCATCTTTATCAAGTTCCTTCAAAAGTTTTAAAAATTCGCCAGCATGAACTTTCTCTTCATCAGCAATATCATAGAGAACCTTCTTAGCAAGAG
>JAKOUL010000139.1 GCA_029776735.1 Dictyoglomota bacterium | reverse complement strand
AACCACATATAGTACCTTGACGAAAGAAGATGGACAAAAAGTAGCCCATTATTATAAGCCATTTGATAAGGAGTTCTCAAAACTTATAGAGGAAAACGCTAAGAAAAAATACAAACTTATATATGGAAAGGATCCAGAGAATCTAAGACTTAGTATAAATCCCATAAAATTCTCTATAAAAGAAAACCTAAAAGTTGTCATTTTTAAAGGTACCCCCATTGAGGGATATACCGGTATCTACGAACTTGAAGGAAATCCAGAATTAATTTATGTAACCTATGAAGCAGGACTTGGAAGTAAAAATTCTGAGGGTTTTGGAATGTGGAGAGTATGGAAAGAAAAGGAGGAGGAAAAAGATGCTTGAGAGTGTAAAAGAGATTGGAGACATCGTCTTAAAAAAAGAAGTGTCTCATCCTATTGAATCTCTTCTGGAAGATCCCAATGCAAATGGGAATTATAAAAATGTATTCTGCATTGTTTTTGAAGAAAAAGATGGGGAAATAATTTACATGGGATTAGAAAACGAAGAATATGATTCATCCAAAAAAGTAAGGTATCTTTACAGAAGTGGACCTGCAAATTCATATAATTTTTCCCCGTCTGCTAAAGTAACAGAATTCAAAGAAAAAACCTTCCCTATAAAAATACTCAAATGGTTTGAAGAGGCCCCCAAGAAATTAAAACTTAGCGAGGAAGATGAATCTTTCCTTAAGAAGGTTCATTCTCAACTTATAGAAAATCAAGAGGATATAATTAGCGAATTTGAGAGTCTAAGAAAGGAAATTCCAAGAAAAGAAGGAATATTTATAACACTAAAATTTATAAAAGATGGGAAAATAGAGTATATAGGAGATAAAGAGATATTTATTAAAGCATTAGAAGAATTAGTAAAGATAAATGAAGGTAGAAAGGGAAGCAACATAGGAGTTTGCTCCATATGCCATGAAGAAAAAGATGTATCTACAGGTGATGGAGTATACACTTTCTTTACCATAGATAAACCAGGATTTATTGCAGGGGGATTTGAAGAAAAAGAAGCATGGAAGAATTTCCCTATATGTTCTGATTGTAGAAGAAGCTTAGAAAAAGGAAAAGAATATATAGAAACAAATCTTACCTTCAAAATGGCAGGAATCTCCTACCAACTTATCCCTAAATTCCTTTTAGGAAAAGAATTCGTTAAAGAGGAGATATATAATATCTTATTTGACACACCAAAACTCATCTCTTTAAGAAAAGATACCTCAAAAAGATATTTAGGCGATGAGGAAGATATACTTATGTTTTTATCCTCTGCAGAAGATTATTTGACACTAAATTTTTTATTTTTAGAGCGGAAACAGAGCGCCGAAAAAATCCTTGCCCTTATTGAAGATGTATTTCCATCAAGACTAAGAAGAATCTTCAATGTAAAAGAAGAGGTAGATAAAATTTTTGATATGAATTTTACCTTCAGAAATCTTAGGACCTTCTTCTCTAAATCGGATCCTGATAAAAGAGAGTTTGACCTTGTAAACTACTTCTTAGAAGTAATGGATAGAATTTTCAAAGAAAGACCTATTGAGAAAGATTTTATTATCCAGTTTCTTATAAAAAGAATAAGAACTCAGTTTGCCAGAGATGAGTATTTCCCACAAACAGTAACCGATGCTATCTCTTCTTTTCTCTTTTTATTAAAACTAAATCTTATAAATGTGGAGGTGATGGATATGGAGGAACGGCTATTTGATCCAGTTTTTAAGAAATTCTCTCCTTCTTTTGATCATCCAGTAAAACGTGGTCTCTTTCTTCTCGGAGCTCTTACTCAAATGTTGTTAAATACCCAATATTCTCAAAGAGGAAGTACTCCATTCATGAAGCAACTAAAAGGACTGAAAATGGAAGAAAAAGACTTCAAGGGACTACTACCAAAGGTAGTAAATAAGTTCCAAGAGTATGATTCTTTTGATAAGGGAAAACAAATATTAGCAGAAGAATCGTCTTATTATCTTCTTCTTTCTGGAGACAATTGGAAGCTTTCTAACGATGAGCTTAACTTTTACTTTACTTGTGGGATGAATCTTTATAAAGAATTAATCCCATATATTTATCCTTCTTCCCAAGCTCAAGAATAAAAAAATTATAAAGGAGGTTAAAAAAGATGGCTGAGTTAAGAAATAGGTCTGAAATTTTATTTCTCTATGATGTTACCGATGCAAATCCCAATGGTGACCCTGTGGATGAAAATAAACCGAGAATAGACGAAGAGACAGGAGTAAATATAGTAACAGATGTAAGACTAAAGAGAACTATAAGAGATTATCTCTACGAATATAAAGGTCAAGAAGTATTTATAAGAGAAATACGAGAAGAAAATGGAGAACTAAAAACTAAGGAGAAAAGACTTGGAGAATTTAAAGACACTGCAGAATTAATAGGAAAGTGCATAGATATTAGGCTTTTTGGAGCTACAACTGCTGTGGAAAAAAAGACTATGGTCTTAACAGGACCTGTGCAATTCAAGTTTGGTAGATCTCTTCATAAAGTAGATTTAACTTATATAAAGGGCACTACAGTAATGCCATCAGCGGCAGGAAAAGCTCAGGGAACTTTTACAGAAAAATATATCCTTCCATACTCTCTAATAGGTTTTTATGGGATAGTAAACGAAAATGCTGCAAAAGTCCAAGATATTCCTCTTACTGAAGAGGATGTAGATTTAATGCTTGAAGCTATGTGGCATGGAACTAAAGATCTTATCTCAGGCTCTAAATTTGGACAGATGCCAAGACTTCTCCTTCAAGTAGTTCATAAACCTGATTCCTATTTCTATATAGGAGAGCTTGATAAAAGAATCAAATTAATATCAGATGTGGAAGATGAAAAAATAAGAAATGTCTCTGAGGTAAAAATTGATGTATCAGAACTTTCAAAGGCTTTAGAAGAAAATAACGAAAAGATAGAAAAGATAAGATATATGAAAGATGAAAGATTAACACTGGTAAGAGATGGGAGAGATATACATATTCAGGAAATAGTTAGAGATATACCTTTAGAAGAACTTAACTTTTAGGAGATGATGTGAATGAGAGTAATTGCTTTTGACATTTTTGGAGATCTTGCCCATTTTAGAAGATTTTACACTACATCTTCTCCTTTGTCCTTTGCTTTTCCTCCACCTACTACTATTGCAGGTATGTTAGGAGCAATAATAGGAATTGACAAATCTGAATATTTAGAAGTTTTTTCTCCTGAAAATTGTAAAATAGGACTGCAGATTATAAATCCTATAAGAAAATTAAGATTAGGTATGAATCTCATCAATACCAAGGGGAACTATTGGATTCCAACAAAAAACAAAGGTCATGAGGCAAGAACTCAAGTAAAAATGGAATTTATAAAGGATGCAAGATATAGAATATATTTTCACCACAAAGATGAGGAACTTTTTAAAAAACTATCAGAGAATATTCAGGAGCATAAAACTTTCTTTACGCTTTCTTTGGGACTCTCAGAACTCCTTGGAAATTTCCAATTTATTAAAGAATCAGAATTTGAAGAGAGAGAGAAAGAAGAGGTGTATATATCTTCAGTAGTATCTGTTTCACAAGTTAAGAATAATAGAATAATCTTTGAGGAAGGGAAAAATTATTTTCGTGAAAGAATTCCTCTTTATATGAGCCCAGAAAGAATAGTAAAAAAATACGAAGATGTGATATTTGAAAATCATGGGAAATCAATAAGAGTAGAAGTAGATAAATACTGGAGAGGGGAAGATGGAGAAAATGTACTCTTCTTCTAATTTATATTCTCATCCAAACAAATATTTAGAAGATCATCTAAAGAATGTGGAAAATATTGCCATATCATACTTAGAAGAAGTAAATATTGAAAAAATACCTCTAACTAAGGAACAATTAGAAAGAATTATTACGATAAGTTCCCTCTCTCATGATCTGGGTAAATCAACAAAATTTTTCCAAGATTATCTTCTTTCAGAAGGTAAAAAGGGAGGTAAAGAGGTAAGGCACTCTCTCCTCTCCTCCCTTTTTACCTATTATTTAACTAAAAAAGCCTTTAAAGAAGAGAATATATCAGAACCTCTTAAAACATTTATCCCTATCTCATCCTATCTCATAGTAAAAAGACACCATGGAAATTTTTCAGAAATTTTATCAGAGCTTAGTTTTTCGGAAGAAGAAGCAGATATTCTAAAAAAACAGATAGAAAGTATAGATAAAGAAAAATTTAGCATACTTACCGAAAAGCTCAATCTTTATGAGCTTGGTTTAGATGTCAATAATCTACAAGGAATAGTAGAAAATTCTATAAAGGAAATCAAATTAGATAGATTAAAACTTAAAAAGCTAAAGCATGAAAAAAATTTTATCTTTTACCTTATAAACAATCTCAGTTTCTCTATATTAATAGATGCAGATAAAAGTGAG
Source organism: Dictyoglomota bacterium (assembly GCA_029776735.1). The sequence continues at coordinate 2,293 of JAKOUL010000139.1, read as the reverse complement.
GTTACTGTAGGAAAACCCCAAAGAACTTCTATAGAGATCTCTTATATTGTGGTAGATAATTTTAAAAAGACATTGAATCCAGAGAAAAAGCCTATAAATGAACTTAGAGAAAAGGCATATCAAGAGGCATTAAGTAAGAAGATTGATCTGGATCAAAGAATATACTTTTTGACTCTACCTACAGGACTTGGAAAAACATTTACTTCTTTTGCTTTTGCCCTAAAACTTAGAGAAGAAATCAAAAATAGGAAAGGTTTTACCCCAAGAATAATATACTCATTACCTTTCTTAAGCATTATAGATCAAAACGCAGAGGTTATAGAGAATGTACTTAAAAAGAATAATATTCCTACTGATTCCTCCATATTACTTAAACATCATCATCTGGGGGATGTTTATTACAAGCAAGATGAAAAAGAATTTGAACCTGATCAAGCAAAGATAATGACAGAAGGCTGGAACTCAGAAATAATAATTACCACATTCGTCCAATTTTTCCATACCCTAATATCTAATCAAAACCGCTTCTTAAGAAAATTTCATAGGATAGCAAACAGCATCATTATCTTAGATGAAGTACAGTCAATACCTATAAAATATTGGGATTTATTAAAAGGAATTCTTAAAGAATTAGTAGAAAAATTCAACTGCTATATTATTTTCTCTACAGCTACACAGCCTTTAATATTTAAAAAGGAAGAAGGATTAGAATTAGTAAATGCAGAAGAATATTTTGTACAATTAAATAGGACAGTTCTAAGACCTCATATATCAGAAAATCTAACCTTAGAGGAATTTATAGAAGATTTAAATATCCAAAAAGATAAAAGTTATCTTTTCATTGTTAATACTATAAATGAAGCCAAGCAACTTTATAACCTACTTAGAGAAAAACTCAATGAGGAAATAATCTTCCTCTCAAGTCATGTAATCCCATACGAAAGACTTCAAAGAATAAGAGATATTAAAGAAAATCGTGCAAGGATAGCAGTAAGCACCCAGTTAGTAGAAGCAGGCGTAGATATAGATTTTGATGTGGTGTATAGAGATATATCCCCCCTTGATTCCATAAATCAGTCCGCAGGAAGATGCAATAGAAACTGGAGAAAAGATTTAGGAGAGGTATATATTTATTCATTAATAGATGGTAAAACAGAAAAAAGTCATAGATTTACTTCGTATATTTATGACAAAATACTCCTAAATGCCACAGAAAAAATCTTAAAAAATGAAGAATCCATAAAGGAAATTAAATTTTTAGAATTTATCTATAAGTACTTCCGAGAGCTAAAAGAAAAAAAATCTCAAGACATATCCAGGAACTTAATGGAAGCTATATATGGATTAAAATATGGGGGATATGGAGAAAACGAAGAAAAGAGTATTGAAGACTTCCAATTAATAGAAAAGGAGCAACCACAAATAGATGTATTCGTAGAAATTAATGAAGAAGCTAAAGATTTATGGAGGAAATATATGGATATAAAGGAGATAAAAGATACTTTTGAAAGAAGATTGGAATTTCAAAAAATGAAGGGAAACTTCTACAAATATGTGATCTCTGTACCCAAAAATATAGAAAATCTTCCTCCCTTAGAAGGTGGGCTTGGATATGTAAGTTCTGGGTCCTTAAATGATTTTTATAATCCTGTGACAGGCTATAAAACCAAAACCCAACTAATTTTGTGGTGATATGATTACAGGGTCTTTAGTGGAAAGTTTTCTTATATGTGAAAGACAGGCATGGCTTATGGCTCATCAGGTAATACCTGATCAAGACCATCCATACCTTGAAATTGGAAGATTAATAGATGAAGATAGCTATGATGAAGAAAGAAAAAAGATAAGCTTAGAAAATATGATGATTGATTTAATAAAAACTGAAAATAAAACTCTCCTTGTAGGAGAAATTAAAAAGAGCTCAAAGGCTAAAGATAGTGCCCAATTACAGCTTGTATTTTATCTATATAATCTAAAAAACTATGGCATAAATGCAACTGGAGTGCTTCTCTTTCCAAAGGAAAAAAGAAGAATTTATGTAGAATTAAATGAGGAAAATGAAAAAGAGATAGTAGAAATAACGAACAAAATCCAAGAAATTATAGAACAAGAAATACCTCCTCCAAGGACAAAGATACCTTATTGTACCCACTGTGCTTATAAGGAGTTTTGCTGGTCATGAGTGAAAGTATATATATTTTTACAAGTGGAGAGATAAAAAGAAAACATAATACCATCTACTTTGAAACTTCAGATGGTACAAAAAAGTATTTACCTATAGAGAATGTAAGAG
>JAKOUL010000138.1 GCA_029776735.1 Dictyoglomota bacterium | reverse complement strand
ATATGAAGGAGGTTCTGGAATAGCAGAAGCTGCCCTAATGTCTACAAGAATCAACTCCAAAAAGGAAGTTATAGTATCTGAAGGTGTCCATCCAGAATATTTAGAAGTATTAAATACCTATCTTTCAGCCCAAGAAATAACAATAAAGAAAGTACCTATAAATAATAGAGGAGAAACTAACATAGAAGAACTTGAGAGAATGATATCTCCAAATACATCCTGTGTTATCATTCAAAACCCAAATTTTTTTGGAGTTATAGAAACTAAATTAAAAGCGATAGAAAAGATTATTCATAGAAATAATGCTTTATTTATACTCTCAATCTACCCTATTTCCTTAGGAATTTTAAAACCACCATCAGAATATAATGTGGACATTACAGTAGGAGAAGGGCAATCCTTAGGCATACCGTTAGGCTTCGGTGGACCATATCTTGGAATTTTAGCTACTAAAAAAGAATTTATAAGACAGATGCCAGGAAGAATTGTAGGAGAGACAAAAGATGTAGAAGGCAAAAGAGGATTTGTAAATACCCTTCAGACAAGAGAACAACATATAAGGAGAGCAAAAGCCACATCTAATATATGCACCAATGAGGCACTTTCTGCCATATCAGCAAGTATATATTTATCCCTCTTAGGGAAAAATGGTATAAGAAAAGTAGCAGAAATATGTTTTTCAAGAGCACATCTCCTAATAGATAAGATTGAGAAAGAGTTAGGTTTAGAACTCACTTATAAGGACTCTTTCTTTTTCAATGAGTTTATATTAAAAGTCCCTAAAAAGAGTTTAGAGATACTAAAAAGATTAGAAACCCAAAAAATATTAGGAGGCATACCTCTTTCCACATTTTATCCTGAAAGAGATAAAGAACTTCTAATTTCAGTAACAGAGATGAACAGCATTGAAGATATTTCTTATTTTATCTCTTCCCTAAAGGAGGCTACCCAGTGAAAGATATTCCTCTTTTGAGAGAAATTAGTAGAGAAGGTCGCCCTACCATTAATCTTCCAGAACCTGAGAAAGATTACCTTCCTAAAAAGCTTCTTCCTGAAGACCTTCTTAGAAAAGATCTCCCCCTTCCTCAAGTAAGCGAAGTAGAAGTAGTAAGACATTTTACTAACTTATCTATTAAAAATTATGGCGTAGATTTTGGATTTTATCCTTTGGGCTCTTGCACTATGAAGTACAATCCAAAAATAAATGAAGATATAGCTCAAAATCCATATTTTACAGATCTACATCCATATACTCCTGAATCTCTATCCCAAGGTGCCTTAGAGATTATATATAAACTTTCTACCTTCCTTTCTTGTATTACAGGAATGGATAGGTTTACTTTCCAGCCTTCAGCAGGTGCCCACGGAGAGCTTACTGCCCTACTTATAATAAAAAAATACCTTCAAGATAAAGGAGAGGACAGAGATACAGTCCTTGTTCCTGACTCTGCTCACGGTACAAATCCTGCAAGTGCTTCTATGGCAGGATTCAAAATCATAGAAGTTCCATCTGATGAGAGAGGACTCGTAAGTCCTAAAACTCTTTCTAAATATCTGAATGAAAAAATTGCAGTCTTGATGCTAACAAATCCTAACACTCTTGGACTTTTTGAAAGAGATATCTTAGAGATAGCAAAAATAGTTCACGAAGAAGGTGCCTTACTTTATTATGATGGAGCAAACCTAAATGGAATAATGGGGTACGCAAGACCTGGAGATATGGGATTTGATGCAGTACATATAAATCTCCATAAAACTTTCTCCACTCCTCATGGAGGAGGAGGACCAGGAGCTGGACCCGTTGGTGTAAAGAATTTCTTATCAGAATATCTTCCAAAACCAACTGTAGAATTTGATGGAGAGAAATATTATTTAAATTACAATATACCTAAAAGCATTGGAAGAGTTAGAAGTTTTTATGGTAACTTTTTAGTTCTCCTAAAAGCTTATGCATATATTAGACTTTTAGGAACAGAAGGACTAAAAAGGGTAACAGAAATGGCAGTACTAAATGCTAATTATTTAAAAGAAAAACTAAAAGAGATTTTATATCTCCCATATCCATCTATCTGTAAACATGAATTTGTACTCTCAGGGAAATATCAAAAAGAAAAGGGAGTAAAAACCCTTGATATCGCAAAAAGAATCCTTGATTTTGGAATGCATTCTCCTACGATTTATTTTCCTCTTATAGTAGAAGAAGCACTAATGATAGAGCCTACTGAAACAGAAAATAAAGAAACTTTAGATCAATTTTATGAAATAATGAGGACAATTGATCAGGAAATACAGAAAGACATAGAGAAAGTAAAAACTGCACCTCATACTACTCCTGTAAAAAGGCTTGATGAGGCCTATGCTGCAAAAACACTGAAAGTCACATGGAAGTAACAGTAGTAAAACCCATAAAAACCCTTCCTGTTAGTATTACTAGAGAGGCTTGTGCTTTGCAATGCGATCATTGTAAAGCACACTTTTTAAAAAGTATGACTTTACTGGAAGATATAGAGAAAAAAATCCCTTTAGATACGTATAAAAGCTTACTCATAAGTGGAGGATTCAATAGGAGAGGATCTTTACCCTTGAAAAATTTAGAAGATATTGAAAGGCTAAAAAGAAGAGGTCTAAAACTCAACTTTCACTTGGGACTTATCTCTCAAGAAGAGATGGCACAAATTAAAAATCTTCCGGATATGGTATCTTTTGATCTTATTCTTGATGATTTTGTGATAAAAAATGTGTTTCATCTTAAAAAAGACAAAGAAGCTTTTAAAGAGACATATTCTCTTATCAAAAATTATATCCCCATAAGCCCCCATCTTTTGTTAGGGGCAAACTATGGGAAAATTGAAAAAGAATATGACGCCATAGACTTTCTTTCTAAAGAAAAACCCGAAAAACTTATTTTTATTGCATTAACCCCTATCAAAGAAACACCTTTTGAAAAAATATCTCTGCCTAAATTGGAAGAAATTGAGGCTCTATGGAAATATACAAAAAAAGTTCTACCTGAAACAAAATTTTATCTTGGATGTGTAAGACCTGCAGGAAAGTATAGATATGAATTAGATTCCTTAGCTTTAAATATGGGTTTTAAAGCCATTGTAAACCCACATCCAAATTTATCAATGTCTAAGAAATACAAAACTTTTGAGGAATGTTGTGCCCTATTATGAAAATTAGCGTGTCTTCTGGAAGCCTTGAGATCCTGAAAAAAGAAAAAATAAATGAAGACTCACCTACTACCTTGTATCTTCTTACCCCTGTAAAGTGTTTAAATAATTGTGCTTTTTGTATTCAGGCAAGAGAAGTAAAAAGAGAGGGATTTTTCCTTTCAAGAATATCTTGGCCTCCTGTAGATTTAGAAGAACTTTATATACTGATGCAAAAAAGAGGAAAATATTTTAAGAGAATATGTTTACAAGTAACTACGACCTCAGAATGGGAAAATTACACTGAAGAAATATTAAAAAACTTAATAAGATTTAATATTCCTATCTCTATATCTGCTCCCTTTGAAGATATTAATACTATCTCACACTTTTTCTCCTTAGGGATAGATAGAATAAATCTTTCCTTAGATGCAGGAGAAAAGGAAATTTTTGAAAAGATAAAAGAAGGAAGATGGGAAGATAGAATCTCTCTTATTGAAGAAGCAAGTAGGATTTTTCCAGGGAAGATAACAACTCATATAATTGTAGGTCTTGGAGAGAAAGAAAAAAATCTCATAGAAACCATAAGCTTACTTTCTAACTGGAAAATAACAATTGCTTTATTTGCTTTTACGCCTCTTTCCGGCACACCCATCTCTCATTTAAAACCTCCAGAACACTTTACTTACAGAAAGATACAAATTATCACCTACCTTCTTCAAAAAAGAATTATCTCTTTTAAAGATCTA
>JAKOUL010000094.1 GCA_029776735.1 Dictyoglomota bacterium | reverse complement strand
AGAGGCAAAACAAAAGGGATTAGATAAATTCTCATCTGCAAAATTCTCCTTTTCAGGAGGAATAAACAGTATTCTTACCAGTGCAGGTACCATGTTCTTTACAGCCTTACCCTTAGGTATCTTCTCTAATATCTTTATGGCAAAGAACCTTGCCATGTTGGTAAGTAGAGGAGCAATCATAAGTGTCATCTCGGTATCTTTATTTGTGCTTCCTCTTCTTACCGTCTCTGATTCTTTTCTTTCAAAACTTGGATTTATAAGAAAGGAGGGAAAAAAGGAATGAAGAAGGGAATTATAATCACTATCTTACTTTTACTTCTCATAAGTATATCTTTTCCCTCTTCTTTAAAAATAAAGAATGACGAGACCATATACGCACTATTAGACTATGATGGAAAGGTAAAAAGAGTAGATCTTGTAAACTGGATTGAGATAGAGGGAAATGGTCGTTTTAATATTACTAAGGATGCTAAATACTTGAAAAATATCAAGCTATTTACGGAAGATGTAACATTAAGTATCTCATCTCAAAAAATAAATCTTTCAGGAAATTCTCAAGGGCATAAGAATATCTATCTCACTTCCGAAGTAAATAGAAAACTTCCTATGCAATTTAAAATCTCATATAAATATAATGGGAAAACAGCAAAGCCTCAAGATTTTCTTGGAAAATCAGGAGATCTTGATATAGAATTTGAGATTGAAACTCTTGAAGATATTCCCTTTGTGGTTGTAATCTCTGCTGAATTTTCCACAGATGATTTCATACTTAGAAATCCAGAGGATTGGATGGTAATGGTGCTTGGAAAAACCATAAGACTTTCTGGTTTTAGCTATCCTATCCCAAAAAGCAGCATTAAGCTCGCCATAAGAGGTAAAAATCTAAAAGTCCCTGACTTTACTTTTAGTGCTCTTCCATCTATTCCTCCCGTTGATCTTTCTATAACATCTCAGTTAGGAAGCTTTACAGAAGGTTTAGATGGTCTTATCCTTCTAAACCAAGTTCATCAGAAGATATTAAAAGGTATCATTGAGAACTTTGAGAAACAGTCTTTTTCTATCCCTCCAGAGTTTTTAACTCTTCCATTTACGCTTAAGGCAAATCAGAACAAAGCATATGCTATCTCCAATTCTCTAAAAAAATATCCTGAAAGTTTTGAGAAACTATATACCTATATAAAGGAAGAAGCCGAAGGAAGTAATGATGAGAAATGGCAAAAAGCACTAAATATGGCAGAGGACGTGAAAAAAGAGATAGAAGGAAATTCCTTCTCAGAAGATGTTAAAAGTATAGGGGACTTTATTGGAGATATCGCCTTTTCCAGCCAAAAAGCCATGAACATGATATCTACCTCATTAGAAGGATTGCAAAAGGTAGAGGAACTTTTGAATATTGTGCTTAATGGAGGAGAGCTTGAAGGACAAAAAGTTCCAGGGCTTACCGATGTAGAGAAAAATCTAAAAGCCACATCTAAGACATTAAAAGAAAATATTTCAAAGGCTACCGAGGGCGAGAAAAAGATGGGAATATGGAAGAAAAATATTGCAAATTATAATTTCGCAGGAAAGGTTGAGGGAGCAAGCTCAACAGTAAGATTTTACTTCAAATTAGAAGAGCTAAGAAAATAGCTTCTTTAAAGGAAAAGGGATTCTATCTTTATTTCTTAAAAGAAATTCTCTATTCTTTTTATCTCTATACTGTACTAATGCCCTTTGAAGATGCCTCTCTTCATAGGTTCTTGCTACGTATATCTTCTCCTTTCTTGAAGGATGATATCCTGTATAGAAGGCACAAGATGCAGGAGTTAAAGGTAGAGGGGTATAATCTTGGATCTGCTCTAAATAGTGTCCAAGCCCCTTTACATACATAGCAAGATCCCAGGCATCTTCCAATGTAGCCCCTGGATGACCAGAAATAAAATAAGGAATGACATATATATCCTTATTCTGCTTTCTTTTTTCTCTTTCAAAAACCTCTTCAAACTTCTCATATACTTCAAAATTAGGTTTTTTCATAATTTCAAGCACATGATTTTTCACATGTTCAGGCGCAGAAGAAAGGTGTCCTCCTATATATCCTTCTTTAATAAGCTCTCCCAAATATCCATTATCTTTTAGGGCAAGATCGTATCTTATTCCTGAGGCAATAAATAGATGCTTTACCTTTGGTATATTCTTTATTTCCCTTAATAATCTAAGTTGAGGAGAAAAATCTATAATAAGATTAGGACATATATCAGGAAATAGGCATTCTCTCACTTTACATGAACCAGGCACCTTATATATCTTGCATTTTAGTTTATACATATTTGCTGTAGGACCGCCCACATCAGATATGGTACCTCTAAAAAACTTTTGAGAAGTAAGGTTATATGCCTCACGCAAAATAGACTCCTCACTTCTTGATACCACCTGCCAGCCTTGGTGAAGATTAATAGAACAAAAAGTGCAGCTTCCAAAACATCCTCTATGAGAGACGATAGATGTCAATACCGTATCAAGAGCAGGAATTTTCTCTTTATAAGACGGATGTGGGAGTCTTTTAAAAGGAAGAGAGTATGTAAAGTCAAGATCTTTCTGGGAATAATTCATTGGTGGATTCTGAATGATATACCTCTTTCCATCTCTCTGAACCAGTATCTTCTCATTTTTCATTCCTTCCATAAGAAGATTCTGAAAATCATAATATCCCTCCATATCCTGAGAAACCTCTTCAAAAGAAGGAAGCATCACATAATCTATATCATTAAAAAGCTCATTAAACTCCTTTTCACTAAGAGAATAAACAATACCTGGAATTTTATATATTTCATACCAAGACTTCCCTTGGGAAAGATATCTTGCAATCTCTACAATTTGCTTCTCCCCCATGCCAAAAACAATACACTTTGCCCTGGAATCAAGAAGTATTGAGTGTCTAACCTTATCTTCCCAGAAATCATAATGAGAGAATCTTCTTAGACTTGCCTCAATCCCTCCAAGTACCAAAGGAATATCAGGATAGATCTCATGTACAAAGTTTGAGTAGACAACAGTTGCTCTATCAGGTCTTCTTCCAGGAATTCCACCTGGAGTATACGCATCTTTCTTTCTTCTTATCTTATTAGGGGTATAATTAGCTACTAAAGAATCTACACTTCCTGCCGTTATACCAAAAAAGAGACTTGGCTTGCCCAAAACGGTAAAAGACTTCTTATCTTTCCAATCTGGCTGAGGCATAATCCCTACATGGAATCCAAAATGCTCTAAGGATCTACCAATCACTGAAGCACCAAAAGAAGGGTGATCCACATAGGCATCTCCTGTAATAACTATTGCATCAAGCTCGTCCCATCCTAATCTCTTAGCTTCTTCCTTGGTAATAGGCAAAAAATCAACCATTAATACTCACACTGACACTCCTTCTTTTCACCTTCCAGCTCTACTTCTAAGGTAGAATGATTAATACCAAAATTTTCCTCCAAAAGATTTTTTATTTGAGAGGTAATATTTTCTGCTGAAGATATCATTTGATTATCCAGTACTATATGAGTAGAAAGCAGATAATCCTTTGAGGAAACCTGCCAGACATGAACATGATGAATTCCTCTAACTCCTGGAACCTTTAGGATGGCATCTTCAAGGGCTTCAATATCAATTCCTCTTGGTGTACCCTCCATAAGAATATGAAGAGTATCCTTTATAAGTCCAAAGGCACTATAAAAGATAAATCCAGCAATTACAAGAGAAATAATTGTATCAGCAATATAGAGATTATACATAAGAATAAGGATAGCACCGATAATAACTCCCACTGAAGAGAATGCATCCGAGATCAGATGTAAAAAAGCTCCCTTTATATTAAGGTTATGATGGGAATCTTCATGGATAAGATAAGCACCTACTATATTACCTATTAAACCAATAAAACCTATAATTATAGTCTGAACTCCATCTACCTTAGTTGGAACTTTAAAACGCTGTATAGCTTCTGAGATCAAAAAAACAAAAATGAGAAGAAGAAGAATTCCATTAAGGAGTGCAGAAAGTATCTCTACTCTCCTATATCCATAGGTATGAGTAGAGTTACTTTTCTTATTCTTAGAAATTACTTCTGCTACATAACTTATCACAAGGGAAAAAACATCATTCACATTATGAAGAGCATCACTAATAAGAGATAGACTTCCTGAAATAGCTCCTCCAATGAATTCTATAAGTGCCATAAGAAGATTTAGTAATATTGCTCCTAATAATCCTTTGACCTTCACTTAAATCCTCCTTCTAAAAATTTTTCTTGTTAATTATATAATAAGTATTGGTAAAAAATATATGGAGAAAAGAGTTAGAAGATTAAATAACTTTGATATTAAAGAGAGAATTGTTGTTTATTTGACGAATAGGGGCTTAGAAATTAGAGATAACTGAGGGTTTACCTTTTGAAATGGCTTATTGACCATATGTTAGTAAATGGAGTATACAAATAAGATGTGTCACTTATTTACTGATGGACATCATATAGCTACTGCAGCTATACTATATCATATCAGCAGATATATTACTTACTAATACAAAAATAGAAGATAGAAAGTTATTGAAAAATAATTCTCAATATTGAAAAGGAGTAAAAATATGATATATGAAAAAATAAAATTATATGAGGACAGAGCGGATGTGACTCTAACCACTTATGTTCATAGTGATTCACCTGAGTTGTTACATGGAAAAAAGAGACCAGCTATCCTTGTTTGTCCAGGAGGGGCATATTTAACATGTTCTGATCGTGAGGGTGAGCCAGTAGCTTTACGCTTTGCTTCAATGGGGTATCATGCATTTGTATTGCGTTATTCCACTTATATGGGAGGGGGATTTAGCTATCCTGATCCTACAAAAGAAATACCTGTGAATCCAAAAAGCATTTACCCCAATCCTATGAGAGATA
>JAKOUL010000093.1 GCA_029776735.1 Dictyoglomota bacterium | reverse complement strand
CCAACATGGATTTATTAAGAGCTATCAGGGGATCAGACAACCTATGTATAGATTTACTCGATTGTCCAGAGGAGATAGAAAAGAGGATGAAAGAGGCAAGAAAGATATTCCCCTTTGTATATGAAGCAATGTATAAAGCAGGAAGAATGAAAGAAAGAGGAACAATAGGTTGGATCTCTCTTTATTGTGAAGGAAGGTTTGCCGTGATTCAGTGTGATTTTATTTGCATGATAAGTCCGACTCTTTCCAGAAAGTTTGTTATACCTGCTTTAGAAGAAGAGGCTAGTTATTTAGATCATTGCATCTACCATTTAGATGGTCCAGGGACATTCCCTCATCTGGATGACATTCTTGCTATATCAAAAATTGATGCTATCCAGTGGGTCCCTGGAGATGGGCAACCACCTCATATAAGATGGATGGATCTTTTTAAGAAAATCTTAAGTAGAAATAAAAGTGTGATCATATATCCTAACTCAATAGAAGAAATAAAAATATTCCACAAGGAATTAGGACCAAAAGGTGTGGTGTATCAGATTGCTCTTCCTTCAGAAAAAGAAGCAGAAGAATTAATTACTTGGCTAAGAATCCACACCTAGAAGATTTAATTTTGAGGAACGTCGAGGCAGAGAGGTAGGAGTCATCTTCCATATGGGTACAGATGCACATAGATTGGTTTCTATAGATACAAAGCAAGCTGTCGAACAGCTAAAATCCATACTGGAATAATCTATTACAGGAGGATGGTATAATATGCAACTTATGAAGGATTTCTTTCAGGTAGGTGGAAGCCTAAATGGTATTACCTGGACAGGGAATGATGCAAACTATGATGACTGCAATACATATATCCTTAAAACAGATGAAGGGCTTATAATGTTTGACTGTGGTTGCGGTGATACCCTGGAACAGATATTTAATAATATGTTATATTGGGATTTAAATCCAGAGGATATCAAAGCCTGCTTTATAACACACCCTCATCTGGATCATGCAGGTGCCTGCCATCTGCTGGCTGATCAAGGAATAAAACTATTTGCACACAAAAATACTGCTGATGCAATAGCAGCAGGTGATGAAAGATGCTGTGGATATCTATATCATAAAGAATTTGTTCCATGCTCCATAGATAAAGAACTGACAGATGGAGAGATAGTTGACTTACTGGGTATGAAATTTAAAGTAATACATCTGCCAGGGCATACCATGGGGTGTACAGCCTATGTATTTCAGCTTGATGCTAAAACTGCAGTCGTAAGTGGAGATATTATAGGTACATTGTTGGATGGTCATTTTGGATGGAGTGGTTCTATTGATTTTGATAAAAAAATATATTTAGAATCATTAAAGCGATTTGCCAAGCTTGATTCAGATATAATGTTTCCAGGGCATGGGATGACATATTTTTACAAACCAAAACGACGTGTAGAACAAGTATTAAATGAAGCACTGATACAGTGGAGATAAGAGATCTCCCTGATTTTGAGATTTTTAGTCTCATAATAGATAAGACCTTAAAAGATGGCGAAGATATGGTAGGCTTATAGATAGGAGTATGGCTACAAGAAGTTTTAGAGGTTCTAAAAACCTTGCAAAAAAAATGATAAAAGGAGAAAAATATGGGTATGAAAATACTTCTCTGGTATGATGTTGAAGACTATATAACAACTGAATCGGAAGATGCACTTCTTGAATTGATCAAGATGAT
>JAKOUL010000075.1 GCA_029776735.1 Dictyoglomota bacterium | reverse complement strand
GTAATTGAAGATTCTGCTGGGGAAAAGGTTGGAGGAAATGCAGGGAATATATATGCCTATTTAGATGGCGAAGGAGAGCCATTTTTTGTCTCTGCCCATATGGATACTGTAACTCCTGGAGAAAATATAAATCCAAAAATTGAAGGAGAATATATAGTAAGCGATGGAACTACAATTTTAGGAGCAGATGACAAATCTGCTATCTCTGCTATGATTGAAGCATTAACTGTTTTAAGAGAAGAGAAAGCAAAAACAAAAAAAATAGAATTTATCTTTACTATAGGAGAAGAGGTTGGACTTATTGGGGCTAAAAATATAGATAAAAGTTTAATAGTTTCTAAGGAGGGATATGTTTTTGATGGGGAAGGGGATGTAGGAACAATAATACTGAAAGCTCCATCTCATGAAAGATTTTATTTAAAAATTTTAGGGAAAGCAGCTCATGCAGGTGTTGCTCCTGAAAAGGGAGTTAATGCTATTCTTCTTACTTCAGAGTTTATTATAAAGCTTCCATGGGGCAGAATAGATGATGAGACTACTGCAAACATAGGTAGGATAAGTGGTGGTAGAGCTACAAATATTGTGCCCGATGAGGTAGATTTAGAAGGAGAGTTTAGAGGTTTTAATAAAGAGAAATTAGACTCTTTATGGGAAGACTTAAAGGAAAAGTTATCTCAAGTTGAAAATAAAGGTGGGAGATATAATTTGAGAAGGGAATTCCTTTATGAAGGGTTTGATATTGATAAGAATGAAAAGGTTGTTCAAAGAATGGTTTCTGTTTTGAAAAATATGAATAAAGATATAAGTTTTACTTATACTATGGGTGGAAGTGATGCTAATGTGTTTAATTCATATGGTTTAAAAACCATAAATGTGGGGGTTGGGATGGAGAATGCTCATTCTCGTTCTGAGAGGGTAAAGGTTGAAAATTTACAATCTTTATCATTACTTTTATATAATTTAATCAAAGCTTAAACATGGGTAATAAAACTATAGTTTTAGGTGTCATTGGGGCTGACGTTCATGCAGTAGGTTTGAGAGTTTTAGACTATGCTCTAAGTTCAGCAGGATTTGATGTGGTTAATATAGGTGTTCTTTCTTCTCAGGAAGATTTTATAAAGGCAGCTATAGAATCTGGAGCAAAAGCAATTTTGGTCTCATCGTTATATGGACATGCAGAATTGGATTGCAGAGGTTTTAAAGAGAAATTAATAGAAGCTGGTTTAGATGATATTCTGCTGTATATTGGTGGAAATTTAGGAATTGGACAAAAGAATTGGGAAGAAGTAGAGAAGAGATTCAAAGAATTAGGTTTCCATAGAGTATATCCTCCTAAAACTATGCCTGATGAAGTTATAAGAGATCTAAAAAAAGATTTAGGTTTGGAGTGATTTATGTTAAGTATCTTTTTTGATATCGGAAGCACCTTTACAAAAGCTGTAGCCATTGATCTTAATCGGGATGAGATAATAGGTAAGGCTAAATCCCCTTCCACTGTGAATGAGGATGTAAGAATTGGAATTAAAAAGGTTTTAGACGATATATATGCTCAAACAGGTTTAAAAATTGACGATTTTGAGCTTAAGAAGGCTTCAAGTAGTGCTGCTGGAGGACTTAAGATTGTTGCTGTAGGGCTTGTTCCAGATTTAACAGCTGAAGCTGCTAAAAAGGCAGCTCTTGGAGCGGGGGGTAAAGTTCTTAAGACATATTCCTTTGAGCTTACGGAGTCTGATATTCAAGAGATAGAGTCTTTAAAACCTGATATTATTATTCTTGCAGGAGGAACTGATGGAGGGAATAGATATTATCCTTTAGTCAATGCAAAAAGGCTTGCTAAAACTTCTTTAAGTGTGCCTGTTATTTTTGCAGGAAATAAGGATATAAGGGATGAAGTTAAAAAGATTTTTGAAGAAGAGAAAAAAGAGATACATATTACAGAGAATGTAATGCCCGAATATAATGTATTAAATATCAAGCCTGTGCAAGAAATAATTCGGGAAATTTTTTTGAAGAGAATAATCTATGCTAAGGGCTTAGATAAGGCACAAAGTATTATAGGACAGTTCGTAATGCCTACACCTCTTGCAGTTCTTAAGAGCTTAGAGGTATTTGCAAAAAAATATGGAGAAAGCATATTAATTGATATAGGAGGAGCAACTACAGATGTATGCTCTGTAAGTGAAGGTAGTCCTAAAAAACCAGGTGTGGTTTTAAAAGGGCTTCCAGAACCGTTTGTAAAAAGAACAGTAGAAGGCGATCTTGGAGTAAGAGTATCAGCATTATTTTTATTAGAATCCATAGGGAAAAATAGTCTTGAAAAATTTTTTAACAATGTAGACCATATTGAAGAAAAGATCAAGTTTTTATCAGAGAATACCAGTTATCTACCACAAAATGATGAGGATCTGTATTTAGATTATGTGCTTTCCTATTTTGCAGCTAAGATAGCAGTTGAGAGACATGTAGGTTTCTTAGAAGTAATTTATTCTCCTTTAGGAGTGATCTACTTTCAACATGGTAAGGATTTAACAGAAGTGAAAAATGTTCTTGCCACAGGTGGACCTTTAATAAATAACCCATATAGAAAGGAGATATTAAAGGCTTGTATTTATTCAAAAGAGGATCCTTTTATATTAAAACCTAAGGAACCATCTTTTTATTTAGATAAAGAATATATATTGTATGCAGTAGGTTTACTCTCCGAATTTATGGAAGATAGAGCTTTAAATTTATTAGAGAGATATCTGTTAGGAGTAGAGGCTAATTATGAGTATAAAAAATAAGAGATGGGACAGAAAGTATTGGTTAAGTATGAGGGAAGAAGTTTTAAATACCTGGACTACTGGTAAGGAGGTTGATTTAGAAGAAGCATTTAGATACTTCGGAGAACTTCCAAAGGAAAAATTTGTAGATTTTGTATTAGAAAAAGCATTAGATAATGGTAAGACACTTCTTCAGCCAAGGGCTGGTGTACCCATATTAAGGGATCATATATTACTTCTTCAATATTTGCAGAATGAAGGTCAGGCAGATGTTTTACCTACCACAATTGATAGTTATACCAGACAAAATAAGTATAAAGAAGCTCAAATAGGTATTGAGGAAAGTTTAAGGGAGGGTAGAGCTCTGCTTAATGGGTTTCCTGCTGTAAACTATGGAGTAAAAGGGTGTAGAGAAATTATAGAGAATGTAAGAGTTCCTGTAGAAGTAAGACATGGTACTCCAGATGCGAGACTTCTTGCAGAGATAACATTAGCTGCAGGTTTTACTTCTTTTGAAGGAGGAGGAATAACCTATAATATACCTTATGCTAAAGATGTACCATTAGAAAACTCTATATTATATTGGCAATATGTGGATTATCTTGTAGGTGTATATGCTGAAGAAGGAATAATTATAAATCGGGAATCTTTTGGACCTCTTACAGGTACTTTAGTACCGCCTTGTATATCCATTAGTATAGGAATAATAGAGGCTTTATTAGCAGCTGAGCAGGGAGTTAAGAGTTTTAGTGTTGGATATGGGCAGTGTGGTAATATTATTCAGGATGTGGCAGCAATAAATATAATGGATAGACTTACTAAGAAATATCTTTCAGACTTTGGATATAAAGATGTATCTGTAAGCACTGTATTACATCATTGGATGGGAGGTTTTCCAGAAGATGAGGCGAAAGCTTTTGCTGTTATAAGTTTTGGTAGTATGTCTGCAGCAGTTTCTAAGGTAACAAAAGTTATAGTTAAAACGCCACAAGAAGCCATAGGAATTCCCACTAAAGAAGCAAATGCACAGGCTTTGAAAAATACACGTCAAGTTTTATATATGATGGAAAATCAAGATTTTATTGATAGAAAAAAAGTTGAAGATGAAGAATATATAATTGAAAAAGAAGTTAACCTGATATTGGATAGAGTAATTTCCTTAGGAGAGGGAGATATTGCTGTTGGAATTGTTAGGGGTTTTTCAGCTGGGGTATTAGATGTTCCTTTTGCTCCCAGTAGATATACTCATAGCAGACTTATGCCTGTCAGGGATAATAGTGGGGCAGTAAGATTTTTTGATACAGGAAATCTTCCTTTTGACAAAGAACTTCTGGAATTTTACCAAACTAAACTTGAAGAAAGGTCAAAATTTGAGGGACGAGAAATAAGTTTTCAAATGGTGCTTGATGATGTGTATGCTATAAGCAAAGGAAGACTAATAGGAAGACCTAAATAATCATGAAGATAAAAGAAGTTGTTTATTCTATTGGACTTTCAGGATTTTATTTTGATGATCAAAGGGCTATTAAGGCAGGTGCTAAAGAAGATGGATTTGCTTATAGAGGAGTTCCATTAACAACAGGTTTTGAGTCTGTAAGACAGAAAGGAGAAAGTATTTCTGTTATATTTATATTAGAGGATGGACAAATTGCTTTTGGAGATTGTACAGCTATACAGTACTCTGGAGCAGGAGGAAGAGAAGCACTTTTTAGAGCAAAAGATTTCGCTGAAAATTTTGATAAAGTTTTATCTCCTTTTATAAAATCTGTGGATTGGAAGTCTTTTAAGGAAGCATCTGAAACCATAGATGATTTTCAGATAGAGGGAAGGAGATTGCATCCAGCTTTAAGATATGGGGTATCTCAGGCATTCTTAGATGTATTTTCCAAATTTTATAGAAAAACTATGACAGAAATAATAGCAGAGGAATATAATTTGCCTATTATTATTAAGAGAGTTCCTATTTTCGCTCAGTCTGGTGATGACAGATATACTAATGTGGATAAGATGATAATAAAAAGAGTAGATGTTTTACCCCACGCCCTAATAAATAATATGGAAACAAAATTAGGATGGAGAGGAGAAAAACTTATAGAGTATTTGGGATGGTTAAAAGAAAGGGTAAAAATTCTTGGAGATGAGAATTATAAACCTATTTTCCATATAGATGTATATGGAACTATTGGGATAGCTTTTCAATGTGATATAGAAGAAATAGCTGACTATTTGGGAAAACTTGAAGAGATTGCACATCCTTTCCACTTGCGGATTGAAGGACCTTTAGACATGGAAAGTAAAGAATTACAAATTGAATATCTAAGTGCTTTAAGGAGCTCTTTGAAGAAAAAGGGAGTAAAAGTAGAAATAGTGGCAGATGAGTGGTGTAATAGTTTTGAAGATATAAGGGATTTTGTAAAAGCAGGAGCTGTGGATATGATACAAATAAAAACTCCTGTGCTTGGAAGTATTCACAATTCTATAGAGGCAGCTATTTATTGTAAAGAAAATAGTATTGGGACTTATATTGGTGGAAGTTGTAATGAAACAGATAGATCTGCACAGATATCTGTACATGTGGCACTTGCAACTCAGGCTGATCAAATCCTTGCAAAACCTGGAATGGGGGTAGATGAAGGCTTGATGATTGTGAATAATGAGATGGAGAGGACTTTGCAGTTATTGAGGAGTAAGGTGAAAAATCATGTTTAAAGTTTATTCTCCTACTGCAATTTTGGGATACGGTTTTTCTGAAGAGAGTTTTGAAAATGCCCTTAGATTGAAGCCTGATGTAATAGCTGTGGATGCTGGGTCTACAGATCCTGGTCCCTACTATCTTGGCAAGGGAATTTCTTTTGTAGAAAGATATAACACTAAGAGGGATCTCTTTTATCTACTAAAGATGACAAAATCCTTAGATATACCTTTGTTAATTGGAAGTGCAGGTGGCTGTGGTACCAAGTCTTCTGTTGATTGGACTTTTGAGATTATCAAAGAAATTTGTAAGGAAAATAACTGGAAATTTAGAATTGCCAAGGTATATACAGATATTTCTAAGGATTTTGTAAAGAAGGCACTTTTGGAAGGGAATATTAAGACTCTGGATGGCTCAAAAGAATTTTTAGAAAAAGATCTTGAAAGAGTAACAAATATTGTGGCTCAGATAGGAATAGATCCTTTTATAGAAGCCTATAAAAAAGATGTGAACATTGTTTTATGTGGGAGAAGTTATGATCCATCTCCATTTGCGGTTTTACCTATCTTATATGGTTATCCTAAGGGACTTTCTTTGCATCTTGGGAAAATACTTGAATGTGGTGCTATTGCAGCAGAACCTGGAAGTGGAAGAGATGGAATTATGGGAGTTGTTTATGAGGATCATTTTGAAGTTTTCCCTTTAATTAAAACAAGAAAGTGTACAGTTAATTCTGTTGCTGCACATACTTTATATGAGAAGAGTGATCCATATTACCTGCATGGTCCAGACGGAGTTATTGATCTTACTTCTACCCAATTCATTCAGAAGGATGAAAATACAGTTATAATTGAAGGTAGTAAATTTATTGATTCAAAAGAAAAATGGCTAAAAATTGAAGGTGCTGCTCTCCTTGGTATCCGAGGTGTTTGTATAGCAGGTATAAGAGACCCTATAATGCTTTCTCAGATAGAGGATATTTTATCAGAGCACCAAAAAATTGTTGATGATGTTTTTAAGGAGTATGAAGGAAAGTATAAAATATATTTCCATTTGTATGGTAAGAATGGGGTTATGGGAGAGATGGAAAAAGAAGAGAAGATATCTCATGAGATAGGACTTATTATTGAGGTCATTGGTGAGAATATTGAAATAGCAAAATCTATATTGGGTTTTCTCAGATCTACCTTACTTCATTATGGATATAAAGGGAGGATTTCCACAGCAGGTAATTTAGCATTTCCTTTTTCCCCTTCTGAAGTAATATGGGGGGAAGCTTACTCTTTTGTGGTATATCACCTTATAAAGCTTCAAGATTATGACTTTCCAGTGTTAATAGAAGAGGTATGAGTTTATGAAGCTTACTAGGTTAGTTAAAGTTTTAAGAACAAAAAATAGTGGTCCATTTATTTTAACTATTGATCTTATTTTTAAAGATAAAAAAATATACCAGGAATTAAAAGAAAAAGAATATTTTTCTAAAAAATGGTGGTCAGATGTGTATGGTATAAAAGAAGAAGATGTTATTTCGGTCATATATTTTGATCCTGTATGTGCTGTAAAATGTAATATAAAAAGAAAAATTACTTCTGGAGATCCTGGTGATACTGATGTATATGGTGCTCAACAACATGCCCCACTTCTTGAGGTAGATATTGATGTATAGGTTTATAAAAAGTGATGAGATATATGAAAAAGCAAAAGAACTGCTTGAAAATATACATTTTAATTTACCCAAAGATGTAATTTCAGCTCTTAAAAAGGCTAAAGAAAATGAAAAAAATTCAAATGCTCAGATAGTTCTTGAAATTCTTCTGGAAAATGCTGAGATTGCAAAAAGTAAGAAAATCCCAATATGTCAGGATTGTGGAATAGTAATAGCCTTTTTAGATATAGGGCAAAACGTCTGTGTTAAAGGAGATGTAGAAGAGGCTATTAATAGAGCAATTAAAGATGTATATTCAAAATTTTTCTTGAGAAAATCTGTGGTTAGAGATCCTATGATGCGCATAAATACAGAAGATAATACTCCTGCAATTATACATTTTAATTTTGTTCCAGGAAACAAGTTGAAATTAAATATTATGGTAAAAGGGTTTGGAAGTGAGAATGCAAGTATTGTAAAAAACTTATTACCTACTATTTCTGAAGAAGAACTTACCTCTGAGATTATAAACCATATAAAGAGTTATGCTCCTAATGCTTGCCCACCGCTAATTATAGGGATCGGTATGGGAGGAACCTTAGAAAAAGCCTCTTATATTGCTAAAAGAGCTGTTTTTAGACCCATTGGTGAGAGAAACAAGGATCCTTATTATTCAAGGCTTGAAGAGATGTTGTTAGAAGAAGTTAATAAACTGGATATTGGACCATCAGGATTAGGAGGTAAAACTACTGCTCTTTCCGTAAACATTGAGACATATCCAACTCATATAGCAGGGTTTCCTTTAGCAATAAATATGCAGTGTTGTGCTGTCAGATATGGAAGTGTTGAGTTATGAGGGAGATTAATTTAGAAAAAGATATAGCAGTTCTAAAAGAATTAAATGTAGGAGAATGGATTAGCATAAGTGGAGTAATATATGCAGCAAGAGATCAAGCTTGCAAGAGACTTTCAGAAATTTTAATTAAAGGATTTAATCCTCCTATTACTTTAAGTAACAGCTTAATTTACCATACGGGTCCGTCTCCGATTAATCTTTGTGGGGTTTGCTCGGCAGGTCCTACTACTAGCGTGCGGATGGATCCTTTCGTTGAGATACTACTCTCTTGTGGGGTTATTGGATTCATTGGAAAAGGCAAAAGAAGTAAAGAAATTATAGAACATTTCAAAAAATATAAAGGAATATATCTTGTTACTGTAGGAGGGGCAGGAGCTTATTTGGGAAGCAGAATTGAAAAAATTCAGATTGTTGCTTTTGAAGATTTAGGTCCCGAGGCAGTTTACTATCTTGAAGTAAAAGATTTTCCAGCTATGGTTGCTATAGATTCAAAAGGTAGATCATTTTGGAATTAGAGAATGATTCATCCAAAAGTTCTTTTGAATGAAGCGATATATTATGCTCCTCGTGGTGAAGCAAGATTAATGCTTCTTGGATCAATTATTGTCCAAAACTTTCTTTTCCCATCAGATAAATTAATAGGCGTAATTGGAGATGCAGGGGCAGGAAAATCTATTCTTATAAGGGGTATGTTTCCTGGCTTGAATCTTACTAATGATGATGAAGGTGTGTATAGAAGACCTTTACCTATTTTAGATGATTATGAAAGAGGAAAATTTTATGAATTTATTTATCACATAGATGTCAGATTTGAAATGGCTTTTACTCCTGTATATATATTAGCCGATGCTATACTCTCAGCACTGAATTCAGGTAAAAAAGTTGTTTGCGAACATTTTGAACTTTTGTATCCATATCTTAGGAGAAATGCAGATTTATTAATTGGAATAGGGGAAGAAGTAATAGTTTCAAGACCAAATCTTTTTGGACCTGAGCCAAAGGAAATAGCAGATACTGTATTTTTATCCTTAGGTTATAGGTTAAGAGCTCATACAGCAGAAGATCTTGTAGGACTTGTATTAGAAGAAGAAGGATATCAAAAGATCATTAAAGGACATGGTGATATAAAACATGGATTTGTGATTAACTTAGAAGAAAAGCCCATGATTACCTTAAAAGAGATTGAGAGAAGAGTAAAAAAATATATGAAAGATAGTCTTCAAGTATCTTACGTAGATAGCCAACATATTAAAATTGGAGAAAAGATAATAAATTGTACTGGACCAAGAGTGCATGTTAGGAATACTGCAGAAATTCAAGAATTCTTTTTATTCCCAGAGTATTTATACTCTAAAGAAGACGAAACATTTTTATTGATTGGTTTTGTAGATCAAGATGAGTATAATAAGGTAGTTAAGAAACAAAAGAAAGAGGAAGAGAATAATGATAAGAATTGATAGAAGAAGTAATGTAGATCTTAGACCTGTCAAAATAATAAGGAGATATCTTAAATATCCTTTAGGTTCAGTGCTGATAGAGATGGGAGAGACAAAAGTAATCTGTACTGCTTCTGTAGAAGAAAAAGTTCCACCGTTTCTTAAAGGAACAAATCAAGGATGGCTTACTGCAGAATATGGGATGCTTCCTGGTTCCACCCCGGAAAGAAAAGTTAGAGATGTAGTAAAAGGAGCAATAAATGGTAGATCTCAAGAGATACAGAGACTTATAGGCAGAGCTTTGAGAGCAGTAGTTGATTTCTCAAAGCTTGGTGAAAGAACTATCTGGATAGATGCAGATGTGATCCAAGCTGATGGTGGTACAAGGACTGCAGCTATTACAGGTGCATTTGTGTCTCTCTATGATGCTTTAGAAAAATTAAAGAGGGATGAAGTTATAAGAGAAATACCAATTAAGGAGTTTGTTGCAGCAGTAAGTGTTGGAATTGTTGATAGAGAAATTCTTTTAGATCTTTCTGCTAATGAAGATATGAGGGCTGAAGTAGATTTTAATGTGGTTATGACTGAGAGTGGAAAATTTGTAGAAATACAAGGAACAGCTGAGAAAGTACCTTTTACTCATGAACAACTTCAGAGTATGTTAGAGCTTGCTAAAAATGGTATTATGAAACTTATAGAGATTCAAAAGAAAACCTTAGGACTTTTATGAAGAGAACTATAGTTTTAGCTACTAATAATTTAGGAAAAATAAAAGAAATCCTTAGTGTTTTGACAGATATTTCAGAATATTTTAAAACCTTGAAGGATTTTCCTAATTTAGTTCTACCAGAAGAAATAGGTAATACTTATGAAGAAAATGCTTTTATTAAAGCAAAATTTGTAGCTAAAAAGACAGGTTTACCAGCTATAGGAGAAGATTCAGGATTAGAAATAGATGCTTTAAAAGGGGAATTAGGAGTTTATTCTGCAAGATTTGGAGGAGATATAGCTTACTCTGAAAAGATTCTTCTGGTTCTTGAAAAAATGAAAAATATACCATGGGAAGAGAGGAAAGCAAGATTTATTTGTAAAGTAGTTTTTTATGATCCTGAAACGATGACTAAATTTACTACAGAAGGAATTGTAGAAGGCTATATAGCCTTTGCACCTTGCGGAGAAAATGGATTTGGATATGATCCTATTTTTTATTATCCACCATTAGATAAGACTTTTGGAGAACTTAAAGAAGAAGAGAAAAATAAAGTTAGTCATAGAAGTAAGGCTTTTCTTGATATGAAACCTTTTTTAGAAAAATTTTTAAAAGGGGAGGTATAAAATGAAAGAAATTGTATCTACATCAAAAGCTCCTTCTGCAATTGGTCCTTACTCTCAGGGGGTGAAGGTAGGCAATATGTTATTTATATCTGGTCAAATACCTCTTGATCCTGTAACAGGAAATATAGTAGAGGGAGATATAAAGGAACAAACAAAAAGAGTTTTAGAAAATTTAAAGGGTATTATAGAATCTGTGGGAGCAAATTTATCAAACGTAGTAAAAACAACTGTTTTTATGGTTGATCTTTCAGAATTCTCACAGATGAATGATATATATAAAGAATATTTTGCAGAAAATTCTCCGGCAAGAACTACTGTACAGGTTTCAGGATTGCCTCGTTCGGCTAAGATAGAAATTGAAGCTATTGTTATTTTATAAATGTTAGGAGTTCTAACTTAATTATGATACCATTAAAAGATGATGTACCATCAAGAATCCATCCAATAGTAAATTGGACACTTATTTTAATAAATGTCATAGTTTTTTTATGGGAAATTATGCTTCCTTCTTCGGTAAGAGAAAATATAATTTTTAATTTTGGGGTTGTTCCTTATAGATTTTTAAAAAGTCAACTCTTATCATATGGGATTCTTTCCTTGTTTACATCTATGTTTCTACATGGTAGTTGGTCCCACTTAATTGGTAATATGCTTTTTTTATATATTTTTGGAGATAACGTAGAAGATGCTATGGGGCATTTTAGATACCTTATTTTCTATATTCTTGCTGGAGCTTTTGCAGGTATAGTACAAGTAATTTTTAGTAGGGATCTATATACGCCTGCCATAGGAGCAAGTGGGGCAATTACAGGAGTTCTTGGTGCTTATTTTAGATTTTTTCCAAGAGCAAGAATCTTAACTATGGCAGTATTAGGATTTTTTCTTGAATTTATTTATATCCCTGCTTTTTTCTATCTTGGAATCTGGTTTCTTATGCAACTTCTTTCTGGTGTATTTTCTTCTTTAATGCTTGATTTTAGTGGGGGTGTTGCTTGGTGGGCACATGTGGGAGGATTTAGTTTTGGGCTTTTTTCCTCTAAGATTTTTAGGAAAAAAGGAAAATTTCCTTTTTATTATTACTAAAAAAGGAGGATGATTTATATGAGTTTATGGAACATTTTTTGGATAATTATTATTATGAGTGCCTTTTCTCCTATAGTAAGACAAAGAATTGTTGAGGCAGAAAGATATAGATTAATGCAAACTCTGGAAAAGAAAAGGGAATCTCGGGTGATAACTCTCATCCACCGTCAAGAATCAATGAACTTTTTAGGAATTCCTTTTGCAAGATATATTAATATTGAAGATTCAGAGGAAGTGCTTAGAGCTATAAGATTAACCCCTGATGAAATGCCTATTGATTTAATTCTTCATACTCCTGGGGGACTTGTTCTTGCTGCAGAACAGATTTCACATGCTTTAAAAAATCATAAAGGGAAAATTACTGTTTTTGTACCTCACTATGCTATGTCAGGAGGTACTTTTGTTGCTCTTGCAGCAGATGAGATAGTTATGGATGAAAACGCAGTTCTGGGACCCGTAGATCCACAACTTGGTGAATATCCTGCAGCTTCTATTCTCTCTGCTATTGGTAAAAAGAGTATTGATAAATTAGAAGATAGAACTTTAATTTTAGCAGATGTAGCAGAAAAAGCACTATCTCAGGTAAAAAATTCTGTTTATGAACTTCTTAAAGATAAAATGTCTGAAGAGAAAGCGAAAGAGATATCTGAAGTTCTGTCATCAGGTAAGTGGACTCATGACTATCCAATCACTGTGGAGGAAGCTCAGAATTTAGGACTTCCTGTGAAATTAGGACTCCCAAAGGAGATCTATTCTTTAATGAGCCTTTATCCACAGTCTCCTGGTACAAGACCTTCTGTTCAGTACATCCCAGTACCTTATCAGCCTTATAGGGGAAAACAAAATAATGGTAAGTGATAATAATTCTAAAATGTTGCATAAATTTTTAGAAAGTGCTATTATATTTACAGATTTAGCAATCTTGGAAGGAGAGTGCTAAATTTGTTGGATGAAAGAAAAAAGAAGATATTAAAAATAACTATAAAAGATTATATAGAATCAGC
>JAKOUL010000133.1 GCA_029776735.1 Dictyoglomota bacterium | reverse complement strand
TCTGGCTTCTTTATTCAAAATAATTCCTCTACAATCTAAGAAGCCTTTTGTATCTTGGGCTTTTCCTATGATTTCACCTCTACTATAAACTTGAGAACTATCATCAGCAATAATCCTTGATACCATTTCTCCCTTAGAGTTTTTATCTTCAAACACAATTCTTCCTCCAAGATCAATATAGGAGTCTTTGCGACCATAAGTTATGGTATATAATCTGGCAATTGCTCCTTCTTTTACATAAACTGTAGGGTAGCTTTGGACAGATTTTACAGGTTTTAGAATGACATAATTGTTTATAAATACTCCTCCTTCTTCTACAAGTACAGCTGTTCTTGGTCTTACATGGAACTCTTCAGACCAGTTATGGATCATAGTGAAATAAAGTTTTGCTCCTTTTTTGATGAAGAATTCTGAGACACCAATGTGAATTCCAGGCTCATTTTTAAGATGGGTTAAACATCCTGTAGTTACAAATACTTCTGCTCCTTCTTCTACAATTATGATATTATGTACATTCTGACTTATATTGCCTTCTTTTATATATAGGCAAGACTGAATAGGATACTCTATCTTTTGGTTAGCAAATACTCTTATGAAATATCCTCCTGTAGGCTTTAATTCTGCCCATGCAGTGTACTTATCAGTATCTGGTGCCACAAGTTTTCCATAATAATTTTCAAGCCATTCATACTTTTCTAAAGCCTCTTGAATTGACATTATCTCTAATTTCCCCTTATAAATATTTTTTAGTTTTTCATAAACGACACTATGATTAATTTGAAAATATGTTCCTGCTGTATTCTCTTCAGATGGTGTAATTCCTGAATAAAGTATATTTTCTTTGATTTCATTTGGAAGTCTTTCTAAATTGTCTATAGGTTGATCATAAATAGTTTTCATGTAAGGTTCTAAATCTATATCAGGACCTAATATAGCAGGTTTATCTTTGGCTTTTAAAGCTCTATTTTTTAATTCTTCAAGATAGGTTTTGAGCATAGGCTAACCTCCTTATATATTCATATCCTTTTTCTTCAATCTGGTGTATAAGATCTAAACTACCTTTCCATAAGTATTTCCCGTCTAAAAGAACAATTACAGAGTTAGAATCTATGTAATCTAAAACCTTTAAGTTGTGAGTTACAACTATAAGATTACTTTCTTTTGATACCTTTCTTAATGCCTCTCCAATGAGCTTTAAAGAATCAATATCTACACCAGAATCGGGTTCATCTAAAAGGGCAAGCTTAGGTTTTGCAAGGAGAAGTTGTAAAACCTCACTTTTTTTCCTTTCACCACCAGAAAAGCCGTAATTTACCTCTCTTTCAAGAAAAGATTCGTCAAGATCCAAATCTTTCAAATAGCTATATATCTCTTCAGGCAAGTTCTTTTTAGGATCTATGTTTAGGATCTTCTTGAGGATATCTCTTAGCTTTACTCCTCTCACCGCAGGAGGAAGTTGATAAGCTAAAAATATACCTTTTTTAAATCTTTCATCAGGAGTTAGATCTGTTATATCTTCCTCATAAAAATAGATCTTTCCTGAGACTTTAAATCGGGAAAGTCCCATTAAGGTTCCAAGGAGAGTAGATTTTCCTGTTCCATTTGGTCCGAGGAGAACGTGTATCCCTTCTTCAAGATTTAGATTTAGCCCATCTAATATGGTTTCTCCATTAATCTCTACTATTAAATTTTGAAGGCTTAATATTTCTTTCATAAGGATAAAACTTCCTCCTTTCTTAATGTGCCTTTTGTAAGATCCTCAAGATTAATATCCTCTAAGAGTTTCAATATTTTTGATTCTATGAAATCCCATACTTTCTGAGATTGACAGAAATTTTGCTTTGTGCATGTATCATTAACATGAATGCATTCAATCAGCTTAATGGGACCTTCTAAAGCCTCAATAATTTCCTTCAATGTAATCTCAGAAGGGCTTTTAGCTAAAATGAAACCTCCTGATATTCCTTTATAGCTTTCTACCAAGTTTGCTTTTTTAAGATTTAGCATTAATTGGGCTAAAAATTCTCTTGATATGGCTTCTTTCTCAGACATTTGGCTTAAAGAAAGTTTTTTCTTCTGATAATCTTCTGCAAGAAGGATCATTGCTCTTAATCCATACTCAAGTTTTGCAGATACTTTAAACATTTTACCTCCTTTAAATGTTTAGTTGTTTGCTCAACATATACATTTTAAGTAGGATTTTATTTTTTGTCAAGGAATGGAATCTTTTTATTTTTTGTTTGTCAGGGTATAATGTTTTATATAAATCCAATGATGAAAGGGAGGAAAGGAAGAATGAAGTTTATTGCCCAACAAGAAGATTTATATCAATCTTTACAATTTGTTAAAAGTGCAGTGGCAACAAAAACTACTGTACCAATTCTTACTTATGTTTATCTTAGAGCTGAGGATGATACCTTATATCTTCAAGGGAATAATTTAGAAATAGGGCTTGCATTAAGTATGCCTGTTATTGTAGAAGAGCAAGGAGAGGTATGTCTTCCTGCAAGCCTTTTTATTGATATTATAAGTAAGCTTCCTTCTGTTACCTTAGAAATTCATGTTAATGAAAGAAATAGAGCGGTAATCCACGCAGGATATTCTGATATTGAAATTCAGGGAGAAAATACAGGAGAGTTTCCGAAGGTAGAATTTCAAGATGTAAGCGAATATAATGCTTTGTTAGATCGTACTGAATTTGCAAAGGCTATAAAACAGACAATTTTTGCAGCAGCTGAGGATGAGATTAAACAGATACTTACCGGAGTCCTCTTTGAAAGTAGGGACGAGAAATTGAATCTTGTAGCAGTGGATGGGCATAGATTAGCGTTAAAATCTCTTGAATTAGAGAGAGATTTTCCTCAAACTGTTGTTCCTGCAAGAGGTCTTAAGGAATGGCAGAAGATAATATCAAAAACAAAAGATGATAAAGTAAGTATTGCAACTTTAGATAGTCAGATTCTCTTTAATTGTGGTGATATTCACTTTATTTCCAGGCTTTTACAAGGGCAGTTTCCTGCTTATGACAAGATCATACCTACAGATTTTGTAGCGTCTTTTAGATGTAGTAGAAAGGACTTTTTTGATCTTTTGGGAAGAATGGAAGTTCTTGCAGAAATAGATCAGACTAATACGGTTAAGATTGCTATTAGTTCTAATGAAGTAATGGTTTCTACTCTTCCTTCGGAAAGAGGAACTGCTAAAGAGATTCTTCCTGCTGAAATTAACATTAGTGAGACCGGTTTAGAAATTGGCTTTAATGTGGAATACTTGATGGATCCACTGAGTAATATGGATTCCGATGAAATAGAGATGAAGCTTACTTCAAATTTAGGACCAGCTCTTATAAAAGTTCCTGAGGATGAATCCTATATGTATGTGGTGATGCCTGTAAGACTATGAAAGAAGTGAAAATTTATACAGAGACTATAACCTTAGGACAATTTCTTAAATGGGGAAGTATTGTAGAGACAGGGGGACAGGCAAAGAGTTTAATTCTTTCTGGCAAAGTTAAGGTTAATGGGGAGATAGAACTTCATAGGGGTAGAAAATTAAAAATAGGAGATGTGGTAGAAGTAGAGGGGGAGAAATACCTGGTTGTATTAGGAGAAGAATAGTTGTTCTTGGAGAATTTAAAGATTGTAAATTTTAGAAATCTTAAAAATGTTAATTTAGACTTTTTCAATGTAAATATTTTTTATGGAGAAAATGCTCAGGGAAAGACTAATCTTTTAGAAAGCATATATTATCTTTTCTTGTGTAAATCCTTTAGGACTCGTTTTGAGAAAGAGTTAATCAGATGGGGAGAAGAAAGTTTCTATCTTAAGGGAAATCTTCATTGGCAAGGACAGACTTTAGTTTTGGAGTCGGCACTGTCAAAAGATAATAAAAAGATAAAAATAAATCAGAAGACCCTTAAAAAACAAAAAGATATGGTTTTTCTATTTCCTTTGGTTTTATTTTCCCATAATGAAATAGAAAATTTTAAAGAAGGCCCTTCCCAAAGAAGATATCTTCTAAATAGTTTTTTATCTACGCTTTCCTATAAATATTACAAAGCTCTTTTAGAATATCATAAGGTTTTGTATCAGAGGAATTTGACTTTAAAGGGAGGAAGCTCTGACGTAGAGATATGGAATGGACCACTTGTTAAAAGTGGAACCTTGGTCTTATGGGAAAGATTGAAAATTATAAATGAGATTAAAGAAATAGCCAAAGAAATATCTATTGCTTTGTTAGGTAAAGAATTTTTAGAAATTGAATATTTTTCTTCCATACCTTTAGGTAATTCAGAGGAAGAGATTTCAAAGAATTTTGAGAAAGCGCTAAGAGAGGTAAAGAATAGGGATAGTATAAGGGGATACTCAACAGTGGGACCACACAGAGATGATTTAATTCTATTTGTAAAAAAAGATAATGTAAGATATGATTTGAGAAAGTTTGCATCTTCAGGTGAAGTAAAGCTTGCCTTTATAATATGGCAGCTTTCCGAGATTAAAATCTTATCAGAAAGAAGAAAAGAGAAGCCTATTCTTCTTATTGATGATCTTTTTGGAGATCTGGATGAGAAAAAACAAAAAATTGTTTGGAATGGCATCCAAGATTTTCAGATTTTTATGAGTATGACAGCAGAAGTAGATTTTCTCAAGGAATATGCACACTTCTATGTTAAAAATGGAGAGGTTTTTTAGATGTCTGGCTCTTTGTATTCAAAGCTCTGGGAGATTTTTGTGAAATTAGATATGGATAAAAAATTATGTGAATATCTTGCTATGGAACAGTGGGATAAAGTAGTAGGAGAGACTCTTGCTCTTCATACTAAGCCTGCCTATGTAAAGAATGGAGTTTTATATGTATATGTGGATAGTAGCGTTTGGGTTCAAGAACTTTCACTATTCAAGCCTAAGCTTATGGAGAAGATCAATGAGAAGCTTGTGGTCCCTGATACCATTAAAGATATTGTGTTTATTGATAAAGGAAGGAATTTTAGAAAGAGTAATGTTAGTCCAAAAAAGAAAGAAGTAAAACTTTCTTTGCGAGAAGAAGAAAGAATTGCTAAAATAGTAGAAGATATAAAAGACGAAGAGCTAAGAGAGATACTTCTAAATTTTTATAGGAGTCTCGCTCTGATTCAAAAAGGAGGTTCGGAAGATGGCAATATTAAAGAAAGATAAATATAACGCAGATAGTATTCAAATTCTTGAAGGAACTGAGGCAATAAGAAAAAGACCAGGTATGTATATAGGGGATATAGATGTAAGAGGGTTACATCACCTGGTGTTTGAACTTGTAGATAACAGCATTGATGAAGTAATGGTTGGATATTGTGATTACATACTTGTGGAGATAAGAGAAGATGGTAGTATTTCTGTAGCAGATAATGGGAGAGGAATTCCTGTAGATATACATCCTCAGGCAGGAAAGCCTGCAGTAGAAGTTGTACTTACTACTTTACATGCAGGGGGAAAGTTCTCCAATTCTATATATAAGATAAGTGGAGGTCTTCATGGAGTAGGACTTTCTGTGGTGAATGCCTTGTCATCTCTTTTAGATGTTGAGATAAAAAGAGATGGTAAGATATACCATCAAGTTTACGAGAAAGGAAAACCTGTAACTTCTCTTACTGAGATTGGAGAGAGTAATGAGACAGGTACTAAAATTATTTTTTATCCTGATTCTGAGATCTTTGAAACTACGAAATTTGATTATGAAATTATAGCTAATAGACTTAGGGAACTTGCCTTTTTAAATCCAGGAGTAACTATTGAGCTTAGGGAGGAAACTACAGGAAGAAGTAGTGTTTTTAAATATGAAGGAGGACTTCTTCAATTTATAGAATATCTTTCAAAAGGCAAAGAAATACTTCATTCTCCTCTTTATTTTAAAAGAGAAGAAGGAAATTTAGTTGCTGAGGTAGTAATGCAATATAATAGTGGGTACGATGAGCTTATATTATCCTATGTAAATAATATTCATACTATTGAGGGTGGTACTCATGTGGCAGGATTTAGAAGTGCTCTTACAAGGGTTGTTAACACTTTTGCAAAAAGTTGGGGACTTTGGAAAGAAGGAGAGCCTCTTTCAGGGGAAGATGTAAGAGAGGGTCTTACTGCAATAATAAGTGTAAAGGTTCCAGATCCTCAATTTGAAGGTCAGACAAAAACTAAGCTTGGTAATTCTGAGGTTAAAAGATTTGTAGACTCTGTAGTAGAAGAAGAGATTACAAAATATTTTTCTGCAAATTCAGATGTAGGCAAACTTATTATTGGGAAGATTATTGAAGCTTATAGTGCAAGACAGGCTGCGAGAAAAGCAAGAGAACTTGTAAGAAGAAAAAGCTTTTTTGAATCTACACTCCTTCCAGGAAAACTTGCTGATTGTTCTGAAAAGGATCCTTCTAAGTGTGAGCTTTTTATAGTTGAGGGAGAATCTGCAGGAGGTTCTGCAAAGCAGGGAAGAGATAGAAGATATCAAGCAATTCTTCCCTTAAGAGGTAAGATATTAAATGTGGAAAAAGCTCAGCATCTTACTAAGATTCTTTCCAGTGAAGAGATAAAAGCTATTATTGCTTCTCTTGGTACAGGGATAGGGCAAGAATTTGATCTTTCAAAACTAAGGTATCATAAAGTTATTATAATGACAGATGCAGATGTAGATGGTGCTCATATTAGGACTCTTCTTTTGACCTTCTTTTATAGGCATTTCAGACCTTTAATTGAAGGTGGATATATTTATATTGCTCAGCCTCCTCTTTATCTTTTAAGAAAGGGTAGAGAGGAAAGATATGCTTATTCCGAAGAAGAAAAAGAGGCTGTTCTTAGAGAATGGGAATATTCTGATAATATCTATATACAACGATATAAAGGTTTAGGAGAGATGGATCCTGAGCAGTTGAAAGAAACCACTATGGATGCTCAAAAGAGAATGCTTCTACAGGTAACCATAGAGGATGCTTTAGAAGCCGAGAGGTTATTTTCAGTACTTATGGGGAGTAATGTGGAAGAGAGAAGAGCTTTCATTGAGCAAAAAGCTAAATTTGTAAGAAATCTTGATATTTAAGAAAACATATGCTTTGTAAGAAAAAAGAGATCATAAGAGAAGATGAAAATGTATGTACTTTGAAGATAGA
>JAKOUL010000109.1 GCA_029776735.1 Dictyoglomota bacterium | reverse complement strand
GTACATCCCAGTACCTTATCAGCCTTATAGGGGAAAACAAAATAATGGTAAGTGATAATAATTCTAAAATGTTGCATAAATTTTTAGAAAGTGCTATTATATTTACAGATTTAGCAATCTTGGAAGGAGAGTGCTAAATTTGTTGGATGAAAGAAAAAAGAAGATATTAAAAATAACTATAAAAGATTATATAGAATCAGCCCAGCCTGTAAGTTCAAGAATTCTTGCTAAAAAATATCAATTAGGGTGGAGTCCTGCTACTATTAGAAATGAAATGGCAGATTTGGAGGAGGAAGGATATCTAATACAGCCCCATACTTCTGCTGGTAGGATCCCATCTGATAGAGGATATCGTTTCTATGTAGACTTCCTTTTAGATGATTTTGAACTGAATGATGAGGATATTGAGCTAACAAATAATACTATATTCTCGTATATAGATTGGGAAACTCTGCTTCAAAAAGTTGCAGAACTCATGTCTCAGAAAACTACCTTTATAAGTGTTGTTCTCTTTCCACAGCTAAAAAATACAATTCTGAAAAAAATTGAATTTGTAGATTTAAGAGAAGATGCAGTTGTAATGATTCTAACTACATCTACAGGGGTTGTTAAAGAAAAGATTATAAGGCTTTCTGAACCTATCTCTGAAGATGAACTACTGAGAATAAAAGACGAGTTAAACAGAGCATTTGAGTCGAAAGAATTACAGAAGGTATATTGGAATATAAGTAAAGGAAGACATAATTTAAAAGTTCCTCAAGATATAATAAGTGCTTTAGAAGAGCTTCTTAAAGAGCTTCTTTACAAAGATAAAGAAGAAGAAGTATTTGTAGCAGGACTCTCTAAGATTCTTAGACATTTTGAATTTCAAGATATTAATAAAGTTAAAACTCTCATAAGTGTAATTGAGGAAGAAAAAACCCTTTCTTCTCTTCTCTTCTCAGCCTTTCTGAATAAAGGATTGACTATTCTAATAGGCGAAGAGATAAATATTCCAGAGCTTAGTGATTGTAGTGTGGTCACAACTGTTTATTCTATTGGTGGAAATATAATGGGATCTATAGGCATGATAGGTCCTAAAAGAATGAAATATGAAAAAATTCTTGGTTTTGTTGAATTGGTAGGAAAAGTCCTTTCAGAGAGGTTAACTCAGCTTTTGGGGGAATAAGAATTTAATGTCACCTGTTTTCTTTGCCTCACGATTGGAAGAACCTAACTTTCTAATAATTGAGAATTCTGAAGATGTTTTTCATCTAAGTAGGGTTCTTAGATTTAATACGGGAGATTTTCTTGAAGTGGTGTATAATTCAAAAATTTTTTGTACTGTTATAAAAGATATAAAGGAAGATAAAATTGTGTGTGAAATTAAGGAAGAGAAAGATGATAGAGAATGTAATGTGGAGGTTTTTCTGTGTCAAAGTCTTCCTAAGAGAGAAGGATGGGAGATCATCTTAGAGAAGGCAACTGAACTTGGAGTTTCTGGATTCTTTCCTTTACAAACTGAGAGAACTATTGTAAACTTATACAAAGCTGATATTGCAAAAAAAGTAGAACGTTGGAAGAAAATAGTAAAAGAATCAGCAGAACAGTGTGGAAGAAACAAAATACCAAAGGTATATGATCCTTTGAGCTTAGAGGATGCTATAAATATAGCAAAAAGTGAAGCTGCTGAGATATTAGTAGCATGGGAAAAAGCTGATTTAAGTTTTAAACAAGTTACAAAAGAGGGAATAAAAGATCGGATTTTTCTTTTTGTTGGTCCAGAAGGAAGTTTTTCAGATAAAGAGATTGAGATTCTAGATGGGATAGGAGGGAAATTTTTTAATATGGGTCCAAGAATTTTAAAAGTAGAAACAGCAGCTATCGTAGCTTTGGCTCTCCTTCTTTATGAGAAAGGAGGCTTAGGTTTACTTTAATACCTTGAGAAAAAGGATTGCTTTCTACACTTTTGGATGTAAGGTAAATCAGTATGAAACAGAAAAGCTTAGACAATTAGCCTTAAAGGAAGGATGGGAGGTAGTACCTTTCGGAGAGAAGGCAGATGTTCTCTTTATAAATAGCTGTGCTGTTACTCATGTTGCAGAGAGAAAAGCAAGAAGATTAATAAATTTCATAAGGCATCATTATCCAAATATTAAAATAATTTTAGCAGGTTGTTACCCTGAGAAGCTTAAAATCTGTCCATCCTCTTTAAATGTAAATCTTGTCTTAGATAATAAAGAGAAATGGGAGTTTTTTAACAGCAACGGAGAAGAATCTTTACCTGTAGCAGTTGGGGATAGAACAAGAGCAGTAGTGAAGATTCAGGATGGATGTAATCAATTTTGTACTTATTGTCTTGTACCATATTTTCGTGGTAGAGAAAGAAGTAAACCTCTCCATGTAGTTTTAGAAGAGATTAATAATCTTTTAAATCTTGGTTACAAAGAGATAGTTTTAACAGGTATAAGATTAGGAGCTTATGGGCATGATTTTGGGAATAAAGATGCTTTGGCAGAACTTTTAGAAAGAATTTTTGTTTTTCCTCAACTCAAAAGAGTGAGACTTAGTTCTATAGAACTTATAGATATAACCGATAGACTTATTGAACTCTCAAATTATTTTAAATTCTGTAGACATTGGCACATTCCTCTTCAAAGTGGGGATGATGATATCCTTAGAAAAATGAATAGAAAGTATACTATTTATGATTTTCAGCAGGTTGTAGAGAAAATAAGAGAAAAAGTACCTGAAGTTGCTATTACTACAGATATTATTGTGGGTTATCCCCAAGAAACAGAAGAAAATTTTGAAAATACTTATTATTTTGCTTCTCAGATAAAATTTATGAAAATACATGTTTTCCCATTTTCTCCAAGACCAGGAACTTCAGCAGCTAAATTAAAGCCTTTGCCTTCTAATGTGGTAGAAGAACGTAAGGAAAAGCTTATTAGTTTAAGCAGTCAGTTATGGAAAGATTATGCTAAAAAATTTATAGGTAAAGATTTAGAAGTACTTGTGGAGGAAAAAGAGGGAGAATACTATAAGGGAACCTCTGATAATTACTTAAAAGTAGCTTTTAAAAATACAGATGACATACAAAAAGGTTCCTTCGTAAAGGTGAAAATAAAAGACATAGATAAAGAAGAAAATAACATAGTATTAGGAGAATTAGTAAAAGAAGAATCAAAAATTAGATAAGGTCAAAGAAAGGAGGGAAGATAAATGACAGAGGTAAGAGTTGGAAAAGATGAAAGCTTAGATAGTGCTCTAAAAAGATTTAAGAAAAAATTGCAAGAAGATGGGGTTTTAGCAGATATTCGTAAACATGAATATTATGAAAAACCGAGTGAAAAGAGAAATAGAAAAAGAGCACAATCAAAGAGGAAAAAATAATTAGCTTTATGGAAAAGTCTCTCTTAAGGTCAGAAATATTATTGCCAAAGGAGTTAGGAGAAGATAAAAAGAAGATTATTGAAAGCATAAAAGAGACAGATATTTCGGAAGATGTAGAAATAAAGGTTGAAGATGATAAAATACTTCTTTTTGGAGAAGCAAATATGGTTAAAAAAGTTGAAGCATTTTTGCTTGAGGAGTTTAAAACTGTAAAGATTGAAGAAATAAAAGATGAAGGCAAGTTTTTTGTATTTGATAAGAAGTTAATAAGAGTTGTTACCCCAGGGCAGAAAAAATATGTAGAAGCTATAGAAAAGAATAATATAATCTTCTCTAAAGGACCTGCTGGAACAGGAAAAAGTTTTTTGGCTATTGCAGTAGGACTTATACTTCTACGTAATAATGTAGTTAAAAAAATGATATTGACGCGTCCAGTAGTAGAAGCAGGAGAAAAACTTGGTTTTCTCCCTGGGGATATTCAACAGAAGGTGGATCCTTATATAAGACCTTTGTATGACTTTTTAGAGGAGCTTTTAGGACAAGAAAGATTATCTAAACTTATAGAAAAAAATATATTAGAAGTAGCTCCTCTTGCTTATATGAGGGGGAGAACTTTCAAAGAAGCTTTTGTGCTTTTAGATGAAGCTCAAAATACTACGCCTTTACAAATAAAGATGTTTCTTACAAGGTTTGGTTTTGGTAGTAAAATGGTAGTTACAGGAGATGTAACTCAAACAGACCTTGGAAATGGTGAAATCTCTGGTCTTATGCATGCATGGCAA
>JAKOUL010000108.1 GCA_029776735.1 Dictyoglomota bacterium | reverse complement strand
GTACATCCCAGTACCTTATCAGCCTTATAGGGGAAAACAAAATAATGGTAAGTGATAATAATTCTAAAATGTTGCATAAATTTTTAGAAAGTGCTATTATATTTACAGATTTAGCAATCTTGGAAGGAGAGTGCTAAATTTGTTGGATGAAAGAAAAAAGAAGATATTAAAAATAACTATAAAAGATTATATAGAATCAGCTCAGCCTGTAAGTTCAAGAATTCTTGCTAAAAAATATCATTTAGGGTGGAGTCCTGCTACTATTAGAAATGAGATGGCAGATTTGGAGGAGGAAGGATATCTAATACAGCCCCATACTTCTGCTGGTAGGATCCCATCTGATAGAGGATATCGTTTCTATGTGGACTTCCTTTTAGATGATTTTGAACTGAATGATGATGATATTGAGCTAACAAATAATATTATATTCTCATATATAGATTGGGAAACCCTGCTTCAAAAAGTTGCAGAACTTATGTCTCAGAGAACTACTTTTATAAGTGTTGTTCTCTTTCCACAGCTAAAAAATACAATTCTGAAAAAAATTGAATTTGTAGATTTAAGAGAAGATGCAGTTGTAATGATTCTAACCACATCTACAGGAGTTGTTAAAGAAAAGATTATAAGGCTTTCTGAATCTATCTCTGAAGATGAGCTGATGAGAATAAAAGACGAGTTAAACAGAGTATTTGAGTTAAAAGAATTACAGAAGGTATATTGGAGTATAAGTAAAGGAAAACATAATTTAAAAGTTCCTCAAGATATAATAAGTGCCTTAGAAGAGCTTCTTAGAGATCTTCTTTATAAAGATAAAGAAGAAGAGGTATTTGTGGCGGGGCTCTCTAAGATTCTTAGACATTTTGAATTTCAAGATATCAATAAAATTAAAACTCTCATAAGTGTAATTGAGGAAGAAAAGACCCTTTCTTCTCTTCTCTTCTCAGCATTCCTGAATAAAGGAGTGACTATTCTAATAGGCGAAGAGATAAATATTCCAGAGCTTAGTGATTGTAGTGTGGTCACAACTGTTTATTCTATTGGTGGAAATGTAATGGGATCTATAGGTATGATAGGTCCTAAAAGAATGAAATATGAAAAAATTCTTGGTTTTGTTGACTTGGTGGGAAAAGTTCTTTCAGAGAGATTAACTCAGCTTTTGGGGGAATAAGAATTTAATGTCACGTGTTTTCTTTGCCTCCCGATTTGAAGAACCCAACTTTCTAATAATTGAGAATTCTGAAGATGTTTTCCATCTAAGTAGGGTTCTTAGATTTAATAAGGAAGATTCTCTTGAGGTAGTATATAATTCAAAAATTTTTTGTACTGTTATAAAAGATATAAGGGAAAATAGAATTGTGTGTGAAATTGAAGAAGAGAAAAAGGATAATAGGGAGTCAAATGTAGAAATTTTTCTGTGTCAAAGCCTTCCTAAGAGAGAAAGTTGGGAAATTATCTTAGAGAAAGCAACTGAACTTGGAGTTTTTGGATTCTTTCCTTTACAAACTGAGAGAACTATTGTAAACTTATACAAAGCAGATATTACAAAAAAAGTAGAACGTTGGAAGAAAATAGTAAAAGAAGCAGTAGAACAGTGTGGAAGAAATAAAATACCAAAGGTATATGAGCCTTTAGGCTTAGAAGATGTGATAGATATAGCGAAAAGTGAAGATGCTGAAATATTAGTAGCATGGGAGAAAGCTAATTTAAACTTTAAACAAGTTATAAAAGAGGGAATAAAAGATCGGATTTTCCTTTTTATTGGTCCAGAAGGAAGTTTTTCAGATAAAGAGATTGAGATCTTAAAAGAGGCAGGAGGAAAACTTTTTAATATGGGACCAAGGATTTTAAAAGTAGAAACAGCGGCTATTGTAGCTTTAGCTCTCCTTCTTCATGAGAAAGGAGGCTTAGGCTTACTTTAATACCTTGAGAAAAAGGATTGTTTTCTATACTTTTGGATGTAAGGTAAATCAGTATGAAACAGAAAAACTCAAACAATTAGCCTTAAGGGAAGGATGGGAGGTAGTACCTTTCGGGGAGAGGGCGGATGTTTTCTTTATAAATAGTTGTGCTGTTACTCATGTTGCGGAAAGAAAAGCAAGAAGGTTAATAAGTTTTATAAGGCATCATTATCCAGATACTAAAATAATCTTAGCGGGATGCTATCCTGAGAAACTTAAAATTTGTCCATCTTCTTTAAATGTGAATTTTATATTAGATAATAAAGAGAAATGGGGATTTTTTAATAGTAACGACGAAGAGTCTTTACCTGTAGTAGTTGAAGATAGAACAAGAGCCATAGTAAAAATTCAGGATGGATGTAACCAATTTTGTACTTATTGTCTTGTACCATATCTTCGTGGTAGAGAGAGAAGTAAACCTCTTCATGTGGTTTTAGAAGAAATTAATAATCTTTTAAATCTTGGCTATAAAGAGATAGTTTTAACAGGTATAAGATTAGGAGCTTATGGACATGATTTTGGGAGCAAAGATGCTTTGGCAGAGCTTTTAGAAGAAATTTTTGTTTTTCCTCAACTTAAAAGAGTAAGACTTAGTTCTATAGAACTTATAGATATAACCGATAGACTTATTGAACTTTCAAATCATCCTAAATTCTGTAGGCATTGGCATATTCCTCTTCAGAGTGGAGATGATGCTATCCTTAGAAAAATGAATAGGAAGTATACTGTTTATGATTTTCAGCATGTTATAGAGAAAATAAGAGAAAAAGTACCTGATGTTGCTATTACTACAGATATTATTGTGGGTTATCCTGAAGAAACAGAGGAAAATTTTGAAAATACTTATTATTTTGCTTCTCAAATAAAATTTATGAAGATACACGTTTTTCCATTCTCTCCAAGACCAGGAACTCCAGCATCTAAATTAAGATCATTACCTTCTAATGTAATAGAAAAACGTAAGGAAAAACTTATTAGTTTAAGTAATCAGTTATGGAAAGATTATGCTAAAAATTTTATAGGGAAAGATTTAGATGTACTTGTAGAGGAGAAAGATGGAGAATACTATAAGGGAACCTCTGATAATTACTTAAAGGTTGTTTTTAAAAATATAGATAATATAAAAGAAGGTTCCTTTGTAAAGGTAAAAATAGAAGATATAGACGAAGAAGAAAATAACTTAGTATTAGCAGAATTAATAAGAGAAGAATCAAAAATTAGATAAAATAAAGAAAGGAGGGAAGATAAATGACAGAGGTAAGAGTTGGAAAGGATGAAAGCTTAGATAGTGCTCTGAAAAGATTTAAGAAAAAATTACAAGAAGATGGGGTTTTAGCAGATATTCGGAAACATGAATATTATGAAAAGCCGAGTGAGAAGAGAAATAGGAAAAGAGCACAATCAAAGAGGAAAAAGTAATTAGACTTATGGAGAAGTCTCTCTTAAGATCAGAAATATTATTGCCAAAAGAGTTAGGAGAGGATAAAAAGAAGATTATTGAAAGCATAAAAGAGACGGATATTTCGGAAGATATAGAAATAAAAGTTGAGGATGATAAAATACTTCTTTTTGGAGAAGCAAATTTAGTTAAAAAAGTTGAAGCATTTTTACTTGAAGAGTTTAAAACTGTAAAGCTTGAAGAAATAAAAGACGAGGGCAAGTTTTTTGTATTTGATAAGAAGTTAATAAGAGTTGTTACCCCAGGGCAGAAAAAATATGTGGAAGCTATAGAAAAGAGTAATATCGTCTTCTCTAAGGGACCTGCTGGGACAGGAAAAAGTTTTTTGGCTATTGCAGTAGGACTTATACTTCTACGTAATAATGTGGTTAAAAAAATGATATTAACGCGTCCAGTAGTAGAAGCAGGAGAAAAACTTGGTTTTCTCCCTGGGGATATTCAGCAGAAGGTGGATCCTTATATAAGACCTTTGTATGACTTTTTAGAGGAGCTTTTAGGACAAGAGAGATTATCTAAACTTGTAGAAAAAAATATATTAGAGGTAGCTCCTCTTGCTTATATGAGGGGGAGAACTTTCAAAGAAGCTTTTGTGCTTTTAGATGAAGCTCAAAATACTACGCCTTTACAAATAAAGATGTTTCTTACAAGGTTTGGTTTTGGTAGTAAAATGGTAGTTACAGGAGATGTAACTCAAACAGACCTTGGAAATGGTGAAATCTCTGGTCTTATGCATGCATGGCAA
>JAKOUL010000081.1 GCA_029776735.1 Dictyoglomota bacterium | reverse complement strand
CTTAAATCATTAGGTTTTAAAATACTTATAATGTCAAATAACTGTTCCCATAAAAGAATCATATATTTTTCAGAGATCATTAATTTACCTGCAATGGGCTCTGCTTTTAAACCAAGACCAAGAGCTTTTAAAAAAGCATTAGAAATTTTAGATATTTACCCCGAGACAACTTTAGTAATTGGTGATAGAATATTAACAGATGTATGGGGAGGAAATAGATTGGGAATGTATACCATATTAGTTTCTCCTTTGAATGAAAAGGAAGTATGGATAAAGAGGTGGACTGTAAGGAAGATAGAAAACCTCCTTATTAAAGTGTGGCTTATGAGAGGAGAGATAATAAAGGAGGAGAAAAATGGATCTTGCTGATGTAAATAGTAAATTACAGAACATTTTAGTTAAGGAGAATATTATCTCCCAAAATGTGATAGATAATCTTTTAAATATATATAAAGGGAAGGATTTACAAGAAGTTCTCTTATCAGAAGGATTAATAAGTAAGGAGGATCTTACAGATCTTCTTGCCAAGATTTTAGGATGGGAAATATTAGAAGATAAAGAATTTAAACCTAACGAGCTTGCTTTAAAAAGCATCCCAAGCTTTTTAACAAAGTTTTATAATTTTATTCCTCTTAAAATTGAAGAGAAGACTCTTTATGTGGGATTCTTCCCTCCAGTAAAACCTACTGCTATAGAAGATATTAGACTTATTACAGGACTTTTAGCAAAGCCTTATCTTCTTAAGATA
Source organism: Dictyoglomota bacterium (assembly GCA_029776735.1). Next base: position 2,916 of record JAKOUL010000081.1, on the reverse strand, counting down.
GGAGAAAAAAAGGAAAGAATATTGAAAGAAGAACCTCCTTCTGAAAAGAAGACAGGAGCCTTATTCCAAGAGACTGAAACTATTGAGAGTAATTTAACTCTGGAAAAATTGGAGACTCATGAAGAATTAGGACTTCAGGGAGAATTAGGACTTCAGGGAGAATTAGGAAGTATAGTAGAAGAGCTTCAACCTGAAGGTATAATTTTAGAAGAAATAAAAAACATTGAAGAGACTTCAATTGAAGAAGCTTTGTCAGGTATAGAAGGGGTACAAATATTAGAACCCTTAGAGGAGATTAAAGAGGAAGAAGCTCCAAAACAAAAGGTTGAAGCACCAGAGGAAATTCTGAAGCAAGAGGTTGAAGTTCCAAAAGAAGAAGTAAAGAAGGAAGAAAAGAAAGATACCGATCTTGCAAATAAAATAATAGAAAGTGTGAAAGGTCGTCTATCTACCTCTGAGAGTGTTTCTACAAAACCAGTTAGGACTCGGGAGAAACGTAGGGGAAGAAAAGTACTTGGGGAGATTGTAGTAGAAAAGGGTCTTGTTACTAAAGAACAATTAGATGAGGCTCTGAGAGTTTCTTCAGAGAGAGGAATTAGATTGGGAGAGGCTCTTCTGGAACTTAACTATTTAAATGATTATCAATTAGCACAAACTCTTAGTGAACAGCTGGGAATTCCCTTTGTCTCTCTAAAAAGTATAAAAATTGATCCTGATCTTGTAAAAATTATTACTGCTAAAAAGGCGAGAGAACATTTAATACTTCCCTTATACAAAGATAATGGAAAAGTTGTAGTGGGAATAGTTGATCCTTCAAATATTTTGGTTCTTGATGATCTTCGGATGATAACAAAAAGTGATGTAGTGCCAGTAGTTGTACCGAAGAATGAAATGGTAGAAACTATAAGCCAGATATGGGGTAGTGAAGAGGTAGAAAGAGTTCTTGAGGAAATTATTGTACAAAAAGAAGAAGAGGCTCAATTTCAAGAAGTATCCCTTGAAGAAATATCTTCTGAAGAAGGGCCAATGGCAAAGCTGGTGAATAGTATATTGGTAGATGCAGTAAAGAAAGAAGCCAGTGATATACATATTGAGCCTTTGGAAAGAAATGTAAGAGTAAGATTTAGAATAGATGGTATTTTGCATGAAGTAATGTATATACAAAAAAGATTTCAGGCAGCACTGGTTTCCAGAATAAAGATTATGAGTGATATGGATATTTCTGAAAGAAGGATACCTCAAGATGGAAGGATTAAAGTAAATATTCATGGGGAGGTTTATGATTTACGTGTTTCTACTCTTCCAGGAATATATGGGGAAAAGGTAGTACTTAGACTTTTAGGAAGAAGTACTGTGGCTCTTTCTCTTGAAAGTCTTGGATTCTCTGAACGCAACTATGAAAGATACTTAAAAATGTTAAAAACTCCATATGGTATAATCCTTCTTACAGGACCTACAGGAAGTGGTAAATCAACTACTTTATATGCTTCTTTGAATATGATTAATTCTCCTGATATAAATATTGTAACAGTAGAGGATCCTGTGGAGTATCAACTTGCTGGTATTCATCAGGTACAAGTAAACCCTAAAGCTGGTCTTACCTTTGCATCAGCATTGAGATCCATTCTTCGTCAGGACCCGGATGTGGTACTTGTAGGAGAGATCCGAGATGAAGAGACTGCAAGAATTGCTATCCAGGCAGCTCTTACAGGTCACTTAGTGCTCTCCACATTACACACCAATGATGCTCCCTCCGCCCTGACAAGGCTTATTGATATGGGAATTGAGCCTTTCCTTATTAGTTCTTCTCTACTGGGAGCTGTAGCTCAGAGACTTGTAAGAACCGTATGTTCTTATTGTAAAGCACCATATGAACCTACAGAAGAAGAAATAACTGCCTTAAAGGCGACCTTAGGAGAAGACTTTGATGTTTCTAATATTACCTTTTATAAGGGGCAGGGTTGCCCAAGATGTAATAATAAAGGTTATAAAGGTAGAACTGCAATACACGAAATTATGCTTATGAATGATGAGATAAGAGGGCTTGTTTTAAAGAAATCCTCGCGAGAGGTTATCAAAGATGCAGCAAGAAAGTATGGTATGATAACTTTGAGAGAAGATGGTATGGAAAAGGTCATTAAAGGAATTACTACTATTGAAGAAGTTATGAGGGTGACTGCGGCTGATTAAAGGAGGAAAAAAATGGATGATATTTCAATAATTGAGATTCTTAAAAGTGCTTTACAGAAAGAAGCTTCTGATGTACATATAACCACAGGAGTTCCCCCTATTTTTCGTATTAAGGGGCGCCTTACTCCTCAAACTCACTATCCTATGCTTACTCCTCAGCTTACTTATAAACTAATATTCAGTCTTCTTACTGAGGAACAGAAGCAAAAGCTTCAGGAGAATAAAGAATTAGACTTCTCCATAGGTATAAGTGGGGAGGGAAGATTCAGAGTAAATACTTTCTGGCAAAGGGGAAGTATTGCAGCAGTATTCAGATTAATCCCTTGGAAGATCCCTACTATAGAAGAACTAAGACTTCCATTGATACTTAAGGAGCTTGCGTCTCTTCCAAGAGGTTTTATTCTTGTTACAGGACCTACAGGAAGTGGTAAGTCAACAACATTAGCATCTATGGTTGATTATATAAATACAAATTTCAGTTTCCATATAATAACTATTGAAGATCCTATTGAATATCTCCATACTCATAAAAAATCTGTGGTGAATCAAAGAGAGGTAGGAAGTGATACTTTTTCCTTCGCTAATGCTCTAAGATCTGCTTTAAGAGAAGATCCTGATGTAATTTTGGTAGGTGAGATGAGAGACTTAGAGACTACTGCTATTGCTATTACTGCTGCAGAAACAGGTCACTTAGTTATGGCCACATTGCATACTGTAGATGCAGTC
>JAKOUL010000078.1 GCA_029776735.1 Dictyoglomota bacterium | reverse complement strand
CTTTAAAATGGGTGGAACATATATCACATCACCTGGAAATACATTTATATCCTGTTCACTCTCTTCTCCTAAAACAAGTACCCTATATAGATCTACTACTACTTTATTCTCTGGATTCCCTCCTCTTCTTACTTCTATGCTTCTTGTACTTCCATTGGGAAGTACGCCTCCTGCTTTCCTTATTAGTTCACTGATCTTTGCTCCCATAATACTCTCCCCTAAAACTTCTGTCCCTTCTGCCGTTATCTTTGGCTCCTCTACTATCTGAATCGGTCCTGGATTCCTTACAAATCCTAATACTTGTATTCTCTTTATCTCTGTAAGTACAGTTATTGTATCTCCTGCCTGAAGTAGAATGTTCGCTTCCTCTTTTTCTTTCTCCTTCCCATATATTAAATTGTATAAATTTAGCTCTATCCTCTTCCCATCTACTCTATCAAGAATAGCTCCATATAAAGATGCTCTACTTGTAAGTCCTCCTGCCATGTCAATTAAGTCCTTTAATCTCTCCCCTTCCTTTATCTCATACATACCTGGATTCTTCACTTGTCCTAATACCTTTACACTCTTTCCCATTAGTGGCACATATATCGCATCTCCCTCTTCTAAGTATGGATTCTGTTCCATATCTCCATACTTCAAAAACCTCAGATAATCTACCTCTATATTTTTATCCTTCCTCTTTACTTGTATCTTTCTTGTAGATGCTGAGGTCTTTAATCCTTCTGCTACTTTTATAGCCTCATCTAATGTACTTACTGCTGATATTAAATATGTACCTGGACTTGCTACCTCCCCTGTTATCATGATCTTCATCTTCCTTGGTGATATCAAATCTACTTGAATATTACTCTTGGGGTAAAATCTTGCAAGCTGCTTTACTATCTCTCTACTTGCTTCTGTTAAACTCATATTTAATATCTTCAAGCTCCCAGCAAGAGGAAGCAAAACATTCCCTGTAGATGAAACTGTTAAATCTAAAGTTTCACTTTGATTATTCTCCATAATAATAAAAACCCTTATTCTATCTCCTGGACCAAGAATATACTTATCAGGATCTATGACTTTTCCAAAATAGCCTCCCTCTGTGCCTGCGGGAGATACTTCTTGAGCATAGGAAACAATCAAAAGAGAAAACAAAAGAACCACTAAAAATAACGTTAAATGTGGAGATCTTTTCTTCACTTTAAAAATCCTCCTTATAATAATTCCTCAGCCATAACCTTTACTAAACTTCCAGAAATATCCTCGCTATACTCCCAAAACATAACTCCACCAAGATTCATTTTCTTAACAAATTTACATTTTTCTCTTATAGAATCTTCATCATCGTAAGATATAAAGATATTACCATTAAAAAGATACGGTGCACAAGCATTACCATCCCAATATCTTACAAAATCTTCATTTCCAATTAGCTTTTTGATCTTATTGTAGGAAATAGAAAAAGCTTCTTGAGCTTTTTGATATAAGCCATTATTTGCATTCTCAACTCCATTCCATCCTTTACCATAAAAGGCACATCCTAAAACGATCTTTTCAGATGGAACCCCTGCATCTATAAAAAGTTTCACAGCCTTTTCAGCACTAATACTCTCTGGATCATAGGAAGAAGAGTATAAATTTGTATGGTGCCCTGTTATTCTATTCCATTCCCCACGAAAATCATAGGTCATAAGGTTACAATAGTCAATGTACTCTGATACTTTGCCCATCTCTGTATTCTCAATAAAAGCCTTATTGGCACCTGCTGCTATAGTAAGAAGATAACTATCTCCTAACTTCTCTCTAATTTTCTTGATAAGAAGAGTGAAATCTTCCTTATCCTCTGGTCCATAAGGATTCCCAGCTCCAATTTGCCCTGGATACTCCCAATCAATATCAATCCCATCAAAGCCATATTCTTTTACTAATCTCAATGCACTCTCTGCAAACTTCTCTCTATTTTCTTTTGTAAGTGCTGCCTCATGAAATCCAGAAGACCAAGTCCATCCCCCTACTGAAAGAAGAATTTTTAAGTGAGGATACTTC
>JAKOUL010000069.1 GCA_029776735.1 Dictyoglomota bacterium | reverse complement strand
GAAAGGTGGAGGAGCACTAACAGCACTCCCTATTGCAGAAACCTTAGCAGGAGAAATAGCTACTTATATACCTACAAACCTTATATCCATAACTGACGGACAGATATACTTAGATACCGAGCTATTTAACTCTGGCACTCGTCCCGCAATAAATGTGGGACTTTCAGTATCAAGAGTGGGAGGTTCTGCTCAACCAAAAGGTATGAGACAGGTAGCAGGAAGACTGAGACTTGATCTTGCCCAGTATAGAGAATACTCTATGTTCCTTGAATTTGGTACAGAGCTGGATATGGCTACAAAGAAAAAGATTGACAGAGGAGAAAGAATAGAAGAGATCCTAAAGCAAGGTACTCATGATGTACAGCCTATAGAAGAACAGATTATAACCTTCTACCTTGCTAATGGAGGATTCTTAGATAATTACTCTGTAGAAGAGGTTAAAAATGTCATTACAAGTTTTATAGATTTCTTAAAACAAAGATCTTCTACATCATTAGCCCTTTTGCGACAACAATTGGAACTTACCGACCAGATAATCTACGAGATTCATAACGCTTTTCAGGAGTTTCAAAAAACATATGCCAACCCTTCAACAGCTTCGTCGTAAAGTAAAAAGTATAGAAAATATCACTCATATTGTCCGTTCTATGGAAACCTTGAGTATGGTAAAAATCAGAGCACTTCAGGATAAAGCTTTGAGATTAAAACCATATACGGAAGAGCTCAATAAAATTCTCAGTGAACTTGTTTTCAGGCTTCCTGAGGAATATGCAAACCACCCCTTAATTAAAGAGCGTCCTGTATATAAAACAGGTATTCTTTTAGTTACTTCAGACTTAGGATTTTGTGGAAGCTATAATCTTCAAATCCAGGAAAGGTTAGAAAAATTTTTAGAGAATAAAAAGACACAGAATATAAACTTTTACGCCCTTGGAAGCTTTGCACAAAAATATCTCTCAGCAAAAAAGCTAAATATTATAAAAAGCTATCCCAAATTTTTAGAGGATACATCTTTTTCCCATGCAAGAGTTTTAGCAAGAGAACTTATTCAAGATTTCTTAGATGAGAAAATTGATGAGCTCTATGCTGTATATTTCAATTTTATTAATATTGTAAAACAAGAAGTTACAGTCCAGAAAATACTTCCCATGATTCCTGTAGAGAATATAGAAAAAAAGGAAGAATTTTTTATATTTCTTCCATCCCTTCAAAATATATTAGATCCACTGCTTAGAGATATTATAGAGACTGATATTCACCAGATAATTTTAGACTCTGCAGCCAGTGAGCAAGCCTTTAGAAGGTTTGCCATGAAAAGAGCCCATGAAAATGCTGAAAAGCTTCAAACAAAATTAGTCTTTCAGTTAAACCAGGTAAGACAGAATCAGATAACAAGAGAACTTCTTGATATTACATCCAGTATTGAAACTTTAAAGGAAGAGGTGAAATAAATTGGAAGGAAAAGTTATTGCAGTGAATGGACCTGTTATAGATATATATTTCCCTTCAGAGCCTCCTAATGTATATGAAGCTTTAGAGATACAAAATCCTATAAAGAATATAACCCTTGTTCTTGAAACAAGATTACTTCTTGGGGATCACAGAGTAAGAGCTATTGCATTAGGTCCTACTGATGGGATTTCCAGAGGACTTCCTGTAAAGAGAACATATAATCCTATTAGTATACCCGTAAGTGAAGAAGTTTTAGGAAGAGTAATTAATGTATTAGGAGATCCCATAGATGGGGGAGAAGAGATAAAAGGAGAAGTAACACCCATCCTAAAAGATCCATCAGAATTTAGGAGAGTACAGCCATCTTATGCCATCTTAGAGACAGGAATAAAAGCCTTGGATCTATTAACCCCACTTCCAAGAGGTGGAAAGATAGGACTCTTTGGAGGAGCAGGTGTAGGAAAAACCATTCTTATAATGGAGCTAATACATAATGTAGCCGTAGCCCATGGAGGAATATCCGTATTTGCAGGTGTAGGAGAGAGATCCAGAGAAGGCAATGAACTATGGCTTGAAATGAAGAACTCAGGGGTACTATCCAAGGCAGCACTGGTATTTGGACAGATGAACGAACCTCCAGGAGTAAGAATGAGAGTACCTCTTACTGCTTTAAGTATTGCAGAATACTTTAGAGATTACTTAGGAAAAGATGTGCTTCTTCTTATGGATAATATATTCCGATATGTACAGGCAGGAATGGAAGTATCCTCAATGCTTGGAAGAATTCCATCGGCAGTGGGATACCAGCCAACTCTTATTACAGAACTTGGAGAGGTGGAAGAAAGAATACTTTCCACTGATACAGGATCTATTACTGCAGTACAGGCAGTGTATGTGCCTGCAGATGACCTTACAGATCCTGCACCAGCTACTATTTTCTCCCACTTAGACTCCACATTAGTTCTTTCAAGAAGTATTGCAGAGATTGGAATATATCCTGCTGTAGATCCTTTAACATCATCTTCCCAGATCCTTGATCCAAAATTTGTAGGAGAAGAGCATGCAGAGGTTGCAAGAAAAGTAGTAGAGATTTTACAACACTATGAAAGCCTAAAAGATATCATATCAATTTTAGGTGTTGAAGAACTCTCAGAAGAAGATAGAGTTATAGTACAGAGAGCAAGAAGAATTCAACTTTTCCTTTCTCAACCTCTATTCGTAGCATCTACATACAGTAATATTCCTGGGGTATATGTACCAAGAGAAAATACTATAGAAGGTTTTAAAGCCATAATAAATGGAGAAGTAGATGATATTCCTGAAGATGCCTTTTATATGGTAGGCACCTTAGATGATGTCAAGAAGAAAGCTCAAGAGTATGGAGCATTGATGTATTAAAACATGAAGGAACAAGATAAAAAGATATTCTTAGAAATAAATATACCTACAAAAGCAATATACACAGGATTTATACTCTCAATTATCCTTCCTGTAGAAGACGGTATGATAGGAATCTTACCTGGACATGTGAATCTTCTGGCAAGAATTGTACCTGGAGTTCTATTAGCAAAAACAGAGAATAAAAATTTGATTTTTGTAATGGGAGAGGGCTTTGCAGAACTTATAAATGATAACTTATATATCATCGCAGATTTTGCAGAGTTTGCTGAAAATATAGATAAGACAAACTTAGAACAAGAGGAAGAGGAGATTAAAGAGAAACTTCTTACAGAGAAAGATCCTTCCTTAAAGGAAGAGATGAGACTTTCTCTTTCAATAAACTATTTCAAACAGAAAGCCGTAAGGCTCTTAGAGAACTCTAAAAGTTCCACAAACCCACAGAAGTAGTTGAAATAGCCGTTGCTCCTGCTTTTAAAATATCCTTTGCCTCTTCGGGAGTTCTTATAAGTCCTCCTGCAATTAAAGGATAAGGAATCTGTGCCTTTAACTCTTCTCCTAAATGGATGAATATAATGCCTGGAAGAATCTCTACAAGATCTGGTTCTGCAGTTTGCATAATTCTTACA
>JAKOUL010000068.1 GCA_029776735.1 Dictyoglomota bacterium | reverse complement strand
GAAAGGTGGAGGAGCACTAACAGCACTCCCTATTGCAGAAACCTTAGCAGGAGAAATAGCTACTTATATACCTACAAACCTTATATCCATAACTGACGGACAGATATACTTAGATACCGAGCTATTTAACTCTGGCACTCGTCCCGCAATAAATGTGGGACTTTCAGTATCAAGAGTGGGAGGTTCTGCTCAACCAAAAGGGATGAGACAGGTAGCAGGAAGACTGAGACTTGATCTTGCCCAGTATAGAGAATACTCTATGTTCCTTGAATTTGGTACAGAGCTGGATATGGCTACAAAGAAAAAGATTGACAGAGGAGAAAGAATAGAAGAGATCCTAAAGCAAGGTACTCATGATGTACAACCTATAGAAGAGCAGATTATAACCTTTTATCTTGCTAATGGAGGATTCTTAGATAATTATCCTGTAAAAGAGGTTAAAAATGTGATTACAAGTTTTATAGATTTCTTGAGACAAAGATCTTCTACCTCATTAGCCCTTTTGAGACAACAATTAGAACTTAGTGACCAGATAATCTATCAGATTCATAACGCTTTTCAGGAGTTTCAAAAAACATATGCCAACTCTTCAACAGCTTCGTCGTAAAGTAAAAAGTATAGAAAATATCACTCATATCGTACGTTCTATGGAAACCCTGAGTATGGTAAAAATCAGAGCACTTCAGGATAAAGCTTTGAGATTAAAACCATACACAGAAGAGCTCAATAAAATTCTTAGAGAGCTTGTTTCCAGACTTCCTGAGGAATATGCAAATCATCCCTTAATTAAAGAGCGTCCTGTATACAAAACGGGTATTCTCTTAGTCACTTCAGATTTAGGATTTTGTGGAAGCTATAATCTTCAAATCCAAGAAAGGTTGGAAAAGTTTTTAGAGAATAAAAAGACACAGAACATAACTTTCTATGCCATAGGAAGCTTTGCACAAAAATATCTCTCAGCAAAAAAGCTGAATATTACAAAAAGCTATCCTAAATTTTTAGAGGATACATCTTTTTCCCATGCAAGAGTTTTAGCAAGAGAACTTATTCAAGACTTCTCAGATGAAAAGATTGATGAGATTTATGCCATATATTTTAACTTTATCAATATTGTAAAACAGGAAGTCACAGTCCAGAAAATACTTCCTATGATTCCTGTAGAGAATATAGATAAAAAAGAGGAATTTTTTATATTTCTTCCATCCCTTCAAAATATATTAGATCCACTACTTAGAGATATCATAGAAACTGATGTCCACCAGATAATTTTAGACTCTGCAGCCAGTGAGCAAGCCTTTAGAAGGTTCGCTATGAAAAGAGCCCATGAAAATGCTGAAAAGATTCAGACGAAGCTAATATTCCAGTTAAATCAAGTGAGGCAAAATCAAATAACAAGAGAACTTCTTGATATCACATCCAGTATTGAAACTTTAAAGGAAGAGGTGAAATGAATTGGAAGGAAAAGTTATTGCAGTGAATGGACCTGTTATAGATATATATTTCCCATCAAATCCTCCTAATGTATATGAAGCTTTAGAGATACAAAATCCTATAAAGAATATAACCCTTGTTCTTGAAACAAGATTACTTCTTGGAGACCATAGGGTAAGAGCTATTGCATTAGGTCCTACTGATGGAATTTCCAGAGGACTTCCCGTAAAGAGGACATATAATCCTATCAGTATACCTATAAGTGAAGAGGTTTTAGGAAGAGTAATCAATGTATTGGGAGATCCTATAGATGGTGGAGAAGAGATAAAAGGAGAACCTACACCTATCCTAAAAGATCCATCAGAGTTTAGGAGAGTACAGCCATCTTATGCCATCTTAGAGACAGGAATAAAAGCCTTGGACCTTTTAACTCCATTCCCAAGAGGTGGAAAGATAGGACTCTTCGGAGGAGCAGGAGTAGGAAAAACAATTCTCATAATGGAGCTAATACATAATGTAGCAGTAGCTCATGGAGGAATATCGGTATTTGCAGGGGTAGGAGAAAGATCCAGAGAAGGGAACGAACTATGGCTTGAAATGAAGAACTCAGGGGTACTATCCAAGGCAGCACTGGTATTTGGACAGATGAATGAACCTCCAGGAGTAAGAATGAGAGTACCTCTCACTGCTTTAAGCATTGCAGAATATTTCAGAGATTATTTAGGAAAAGATGTGCTTCTTCTTATGGATAATATATTCCGATATGTACAGGCAGGAATGGAAGTATCCTCAATGCTTGGAAGAATTCCATCAGCAGTAGGATACCAGCCAACTCTTATCACAGAACTTGGAGAGGTGGAAGAAAGAATACTTTCCACTGATACAGGATCTATTACTGCAGTACAAGCAGTGTATGTACCTGCAGACGACCTTACAGATCCTGCCCCAGCTACTATTTTCTCCCACTTAGACTCCACATTAGTACTTTCAAGAAGTATTGCAGAGATTGGAATATATCCTGCTGTAGATCCTTTAACATCATCTTCTCAGATCCTTGATCCAAAATTTGTAGGAGAGGAGCATGCAGAGGTTGCAAGAAAAGTGGTAGAAATTTTACAACACTATGAAAGTCTAAAGGATATCATATCCATTTTAGGTGTTGAAGAACTTTCAGAAGAAGATAGAATTGTAGTACAGAGAGCACGAAGAATACAACTTTTCCTTTCTCAACCTTTATTCGTAGCAGCTACATACAGTAATATTCCTGGGGTATATGTACCAAGAGAAAAGACTATTGAAGGATTTAAAGCCATAATAAATGGAGAAGTAGATGATATCCCTGAAGATGCTTTTTATATGGTAGGCACCTTAGATGATGTCAAGAAGAAAGCTCAAGAGTATGGAGCATTAATGTATTAAAAAATGAAGGAACAAGATAAAAAAATATTTTTAGAAATAAATACACCCACAAAAGCACTGTACACAGGATTTGTAATTTCAATTATCCTTCCTGTAGAAGATGGTATGATAGGAGTCTTACCTGGACATGTAAATCTTCTGGCAAGAATTGTACCTGGAATTTTATTAGCAAAAACAGAGAATAAAAATTTGATTTTTGTAATAGGAGAAGGTTTTGCAGAACTTATAAATGATAACTTATATATCATCGCAGATTTTGCAGAGCTTGCTGAAAACATAGACAAGACAACATTAGAGAAAGAGGAAGAGGAGATTAAAGAAAAACTTCTTATAGAGAAAGATTCTGTCTTGAAAGAAGAGCTAAGACTCTCTCTTTCAATAAACTATCTCAAACAAAAAGCCGTAAGGCTCTTAGAGAACTCTAAAAATTCCACAAACCCACAGAAGTAGTTGAAATAGCCGTTGCTCCTGCTTTTAAAATATCCTTTGCCTCTTCGGGAGTTCTTATAAGTCCTCCTGCAATTAAAGGATAAGGAATCTGTGCCTTTAACTCTTCTCCTAAATGGATGAATATAATGCCTGGAAGAATCTCTACAAGATCTGGTTCTGCAGTTTGCATAATTCTTACA
>JAKOUL010000060.1 GCA_029776735.1 Dictyoglomota bacterium | reverse complement strand
TTACCCCATCATCTTCTCTTGAGAATTTAGCTTCTGCCTTTTTCTCAAGAAGTTCTATCCTAACAATTTCCCTATTAAATACATGGAAATTTTTTCCGAGGGATTTTATTACTATCTCATCTCCCTCTGGCTTCTCCATCAATATGGCATAAAGGACATCCTTCTTTGTGGTAAAACGAAAATCTTTAGAAGTATAAGTTGTAGGCTTTTCACTAAAAGATCCTGCTTCTCCTCTTGTAGGTCCTTCTCCATATATTCTCCATGGTCTTGTCCCATATATAGCTTCTCCATTTATCAAAAGCCAGTTTCCAATCTCAAGAAGAGTTTTCTCTGCTTCCTCTGGAATTGTACCATCTGCCTTTGGTCCCACATTAAGTAATAAATTTCCATTTTTACTAACTACATCAATAAGCTCCCAAATTAACTCCTTTGCAGGTTTATACACATCTTTTTCAATATATCCCCAGGAAAGCCGAGAGATAGAGGTATCTGTCTGCCAATAGGTAGGATCTATATCAGAAAGTTTTCCTCTTTCCATATCAAATACTGCACATTCTCTTGGGACAGCATTCAATTTGTAATTTATTACCACACCTCTTTCCCAGTTATAAGCCCTGTTATAATAATAAGCAAAAAATTTCTTAAGATATGGCTCAAAGGCTGGCTGTTCTATCCACCAATCAAAGTATATAAGTTGAGGTTGATATTTATCCACAATCTCTGTAAGCCTCAGATACCAGTCATTTAGGAAATCCTCTGTGGGTTGCATAGTCTCAGGCTGCGCAGGTCCATAAAGATCAAAATACTCTTTATCCCTCACATCACTATCAAACTTCATCCCTTCATTAAAAAACCACCAATGTTCTGCTCTATGGTAAGAAACACCAAAGGTAAGAAAATTTTCTCTTACTGCTTTTGCAAGCTCACCAACAATATCTCTTTTAGGTCCTACTTTTGTGGCACACCATCTGGTAAAGCTACAATCATACATTGCAAATCCATCGTGGTGTTCAGCTACTGGTACCACATATTTTGCCCCTGCTTTTTTAAAAAGATCTGCCCAAGAATAAGGATCAAATTTTTCCGCCTTAAAAAGTGGAATAAGGTCTTTATAGCCTAATACTTTCTGAGTTCCATAAGTTTTTAAATGATGCTCATATTCAGGTGTACCTTGTATATACATATTCCTTGGATACCACTCATTACCAAAAGCAGGTACCGAATATACTCCAAAATGGATAAATATACCAAACTTAGCATCCTTATACCACTCAGGTATTTTGTAATTTTTTAACGATTCCCACTTAGGTTCAAAAGGACCCTCTGGCAGATTTATATTTTTCATAAGCCACCCCTCTCTTTTTGTTTTAACCTTTAAATTATAACATCCAACCATATGCTTATGATATAATTAAAATATGGGGATAAAAGAAAAGTACAAAGGTCTTCCACCACTCCCTCCAGATACAAAAGAAAAGGTCAAAAATCTGAAAGAGATTTTTGATAAGAATAGAGTTCTTCTTGCATATATCTTCGGATCCTTTGAAGAGAAAGAAAATCCTGAAGATATAGATATCGCAGTTCTTCTTGAGGGAGATTATTTTGAGCTATTAGAATCACTTAAAAGTTATTTAAGTACTGAGAGGATAGATCTTCTTGACCTTTCTGCAGTTTCTCCTTTCTCTGCTCTTCATATTCTAAGGACAGGAAAGCTTATATACTCAAAAAGTACAAAGATAGAAAATTCTTATGAGATGAAAATATTAAGAGAATGTTGCGATTTGGAAGTGCTAAGGAAGAAACAGATTGAAACGATAAAAAAGGGATTTTTATGACTTTTGATAAGAGCTTAATACAAGAAAACATTATAGAGTTTACAAAGATTATCTCAGAACTGGAAAAGTATAAAGATACTCCAGAAGAAGAATTTAAGCAGAATTTAAGTGTCAGATGGACTATTGAAAGAGGACTTTTAGCAGGAATTAATATTATTTTAGATATCGCTAATCACATCCTTGCGTCAAAATACAAATATTATCCCTCCACATATGAAGAAACATTGAAAGAGCTTCAATTAAGAGGTGTAATCTCTAAGGAACTATATGCAAAAATGAAGGGAATGGGAAGCTTCAGGAATGTGTTAGCACATGAATATATTAAAATTGATCCTTCAAAAGTCTATGAGAATTACAAGAAGTTTTTAGAGTTTTGTCCTCTATTTATAGAAGAAATCTCTCGTTTAATTTAACAAGGGCAGGAATTTTCATTCCTGCCCTATTCATATATTTAAAGTGTTACTTCTATCTCTTTTGCCCCTTTATCAGGAGTTATTAGTATTCCTTTCTCTTTCTTCTCTCCCCTTCCTCCTAAGATACTTTTTATTTCAAAAGTATTAAAAAGAAGTATAGAGAAGATTTTTCCAGAATCCTTGTCTATATGAATATTTATTTTATTCCCTTCTTTGACAAGTCTTACCTTAAGTTCTATTTCTTTTTTCTGATTATATACTATTCCTAAGGACTCTACTCCATCCTTAGGTTCAAATACATATAATGTTACACCATTAGCATAATCATAGTCAGGTTTCTCTTTATTATTTCCAATAGGTATAATGCTTCCTGGTCTTGCCATAAGAGGGAGGGAGAAATAATCAAACTTTTCTTTATACCATTTTCCACCCTGTTTCTTTTCCCCTGTTATAAAATTAGTCCATATACCCACATCAGGCAGATAATATTCTGCCTTTCCATCCTCTGAAAACACTGGAGCTACTAATAGATCATCTCCAAACATATACTGCCTATCTAAGTAATGACAGGTAGGATCTTCTTGAAAATCAAGAACCATAGCTCGGAGCAATGGGACTCCACCTTGTACTGCTTCTACTGCATTTGCATATATATAAGGCATTAAAGTACATTTCAAATTTACAAAAAATCTTAATACATCTACTGCTTCCTCATCATAGAGCCATGGCACTTTATATTCATAATTCCCATGAAGCCTACTATGTGAGGAGAGAAGACCAAAAGCTACCCATCTTTTATAAAGATCAGAAGTTGCAGAGCTATCAAACCCTGCAATATCATGACTCCAGAATCCAAATCCACAAAGCCCCAAGGAAAGCCCACCCCTTAAGGTTTCTAACATAGACTCATAAGTGGAAAGAGAATCTCCACCCCAATGAGTAGGGAACTTTTGACTTCCTGCTGTAGCAGATCTTGCAAAGACTATAGCATTGCCTTCTCCCAGTTCTTTTTCTAAAGTTTCAAATACTGTTTTGTTATAAAGATAGGTATAAAAATTGTGCATCTTTTCAGGATCAGATCCGTCATAATAAACTACATCTGTAGGAATTCTCTCTCCAAAATCTGTTTTAAAAACATCTACACCCATTTTTATCAATTTTTTAAGTTTTTCAGAAAACCACTTTCTCGCTTCAGGATTTGTAAAATCCACAATCCCCATACCTGGTTGCCAATCATCAGTCTGCCAACAGCTACCATCAGGTTTCTTTAAAAGATAACCCTTTTCTTTTCCTTCTTCAAAAAGCTTTGATCTTTGAGCTATATATGGATTCATCCATACACATATTTTTAGCCCTTTATCCTTTAATCTTTTTAGCATCTCTTGAGGATTTGGAAACACTCTATCATCCCATTCAAAATCCACCCAATGATATTCCTTCATCCAGAAGCAATCAAAATGAAATACATGTAAGGGGATATTTCTATCCCTCATCCCTTCTATAAAACTTGTTACAGTTTTCTCATCATAATTAGTAATAAAAGAAGTGGTAAGCCAGAGCCCAAAAGACCAATCAGGAGGCATCTTAGGCTTCCCTGTGAGTTTTGTATAATTTCCTAAAACCCCTTTTAAATTTTCTCCTCCTATAACGAAATAATTTATATTTTCTCCTGGCACACTAAATTGCACTCTTTCCACATTTTCTGTAGCGATCTCAAAAGAAACCTTCTCAGGATGATTTACAAACAAACCATAGTTTCTATTGGTAATATAAAATGGAACATTCTTATAGGCTTGATCAGAGACTGTCCCTGCATCAGCATTCCACATTTCCACTGTTTGACCATTCTTTACAAATGCACCAAATCTTTCTCCAAGCCCATAAACAAGCTCTCCCACAGCAAGATCCAGTGCCTCTATCATATAGCTATTCTTATTCTCATCTAAAGCATAAGCCATATGTTTAACACCAGAACTTGTTAATTTTTTATTCTTCCAATAAAAAGTAAATGAAAATGCACCTTTTTTATTGATTATTACCTTTAAATCTCCAGCCTTTAAAACTAAAGTTTCCTCTTTATCTTCTACCTCCGGTACATAATCTTTATCTCTATAAACCTCAAAATGAGGTCCTTTATCTACTAAACCTTTAAAGTGATAAGATGCTACTTCTATCACGTTTGCAAAGGGCGAAGAAAAATGAATCTCAAAAAGAGGTCCAAATAGAGTTTCTCCTCGGTTTCTAACAAAAGTAGCAGGAGCATAGACAATAATAGAGTTATCCTTTAGCTCATAATCCCACACCATAGAGGGATAGTGAATTTTTATACCTTCCTTAACACGCCAGTGTCCCTCAGTAAATTTCATAAATCCCCTCCTATATAAATTTAAAACGGCTTATAGATACTCCTTTTGCCTTTATACACATATTTTGTAAGCCTGAAATCTCTGGCAACTCAAATTGAAAACTTTCCCACTCATTTTGAGTATCTAATATATCCAAGGGGATTTCTCTCTTTATATTGTCAAAATATAGAATAATCTTGCCCGGTTTTGTTGAAGAAATTTCAACCTCAATTTTGTTTGAAGGTGTTTTAAATTCTAAATCTTTAAATAAAATCCAAGAGTCATCACTTACAAAATCTACATAGGTCTCTTTAAAATCTCTTTTTGTTTTTAGCACAATATTTTTGTGATCATCAAAATTAATAGCCTTTATCCAAGAAAACGGATTCCTATCTTCAATCTCTTCCCCATCTACATATATCTCCTCTCTTAATCTTATATCCTTAGAAGATGCCCCTACTAATACCTCATAACGCCCTTTCTCTATTATGTATCTTTCTTTTCTTATATCCCAAATAAAAAGTTCTGAGACAGGTATGGATATCTCTACTTCAATGCTCTCCCCCTTAGGTATTAATATCCTCTTAAATCCCTTCAGTTGAAGTTTTGGTCTATTCACCTTAGATTCTAAGGCTCTCACATAAACTTGTACTGTCTCATCAGAATCCATATCTCCTATGTTTTCAACTTCAAATCTTACTTTTATTTCATCTTCAATCTTAAATTCCTTTGAATTCAAAGAGAGATTTTTATATTGAAATTCTGTATAAGAAAGCCCATGTCCAAAAGAAAATAATGGCTCTTTATCAAAATACATATATGTTCTTTTTCCCCTTATTACATCGTAATCGGTTATAGGAGGAATATCAGAAGCTGATTTATACCATGTCATATTTAGCCTTCCTGCAGGAGAGTATTCCCCAATTAAGATATCTGCTATAGCATTTCCCATCTCCTGTCCACCATGAGAAGACCATAAAATTGCAGGAATATGATCTTTTGCCCAGTTTATAGCATAAGGATAGCTACTTATGACAAGAAGGACTAAATTAAGATTAACTTTATATAGTTCCCTTATTAACTTTTCTTGATAATCAGGGAGAGAAATATCAGCTCTATCTACATCTTCTTTCCCATTTACCACGGGATTATTACCTACACAAACTATTACCACATCACAATCTTTTGCAGTCTTACATGCTCTCTCAACACCATCCTCTAATTTTTCCATGATGAATTTCTCTTCTAAAAGATCTTTAAATTCATCTTTAAATTTAATTACATTCCCCTCTTTCTCATCCAAATAAACATATTTTTCATTCCATGTCCTCATAAAACAGGTACCATCTCCCATGGAATCTATATGAAAAAGTTCCTTCACAAACCAGCCAAATACTTCTTCAGAAGCAGAAAAGATAGCAGAAGTATTGTCGTCAGTAGTAAGATATTTTTTATTAGCTAAGGATTGTAAGCTTTTATTTCCCCATCCCCAGTCTATTAATTTAAAGGTTTCATTTACTCCTACTTTATCACTCATTGCCCATACAGGGCTTATCCCTGATTCCACAACTCGTAAATATTTACCATTCTTAACAGATTTTATAGCCACCTTATCTAAAGAATCATCATAATAAATCTCTTTATCATATAATCTATTTACAAGTCCTTGTAAGACAGAAACTTTATAAGGATATGTTCCACTATACCAATCATTATAATTTTTATCAGCGACAGGACCTATCACTGCTATTTTTTTGATATGATCCTTCTTTAATGGGAGAAATTTTCCCTCGTTTTTCAAAAGTACGGTAGATTTTAAAGCTGCAACATATGCAAGATGAGAATGTTCTTTATCACATATCTTAATTGGTGGTACATAAAATCTTTTATTAACCTCTTCAGGGTCAAATTCTCCAAGCCTAAATCTTACTCTCAAAGTATTACCTACAGCTCTATCTATATCTTCTTC
>JAKOUL010000052.1 GCA_029776735.1 Dictyoglomota bacterium | reverse complement strand
AGCAATTCCTAAAAGCTGCATCTTTCTTATATCTAATATATAAAGGCTTTTACCTCCTTTTAGTATCTTTGGGAGTATAGACGTATCATCTCCTCTAAATTCCATATCCAAAGATGGATAAAAGACTTTCAGATCAATATCCCCATCACATACTTGAAAAATTCCACCAAAAGTTGCTCCAGATAAATTTATTAAACTTTTGAGAAGTTTTTTAAGAGCACCATCAAAATCAAATGAATTAAAATCTTTAAAAAGTTCTTTTAATATCTCATAATCTTTCTTCTCATAGATATCTTCAATGATAGTAACCGTACCCATAATTTTATCTTTTACAAAAAGAGGGGAGATACTTATTTGTTTAAGTCCTTCTTCTATTTTAAATTTCTCACCTTTTAAGGCTCTATTATAATAAGTTGTTTTGTTTATAAACTCAGGGATGACATCAAATAATCTATTATTCAATATCTTCGTGTCCTCTGAAAATCTTTGTTCAAAACGTTTATTACAGAAAATCAGATTAATCTTTTTATCAGTAAAAAAGATTTCTAAAGATGTATCTTCATACGCCCAAAAATAAGTAAAGTCTTTCCTCATGCGTCTCTGAAAAAAATTCATTTTTGCCCCTTACCCAAAAATTAAAATTTCTAAAAAATTCTCATTTATAGAATTTATAACAAAAAATAAAAATTTTTCAATCCCTTTTAATTTTTCTTTAAACCACCTTCGTGATAAAATCTTTTTATAATAAGGAATAAACAGAAAAGGAGGGAAAAATGAAAAAAATTCTTTACATTGTACTTGATGGACTTGGAGGAACTCCTGACCCTAAGTTAGGAGGAAAAACAGAATTAGAATCTGCTAAAACACCCAATATGGATAGTTTAGCTCAGAAAGCTAAACTTGGTCTTATGGATCCTATTGGTCCTGGAATTGCTCCAGAGTCCGATGCAGCAGTTCTAAGCATATTAGGATATGATGTAAATAACTACTATACAGGAAGAGGTCCCCTTGAGGCTCATGGAGCAGATATAGAAGTAAAAGATGGAGATTTAGCATGGAGAGCAAATTTTGCTACTGTAGATGAGAACACTCTCAAAATACTTGATAGAAGAGCAGGGAGAAACCTTACTACAGAAGAGGCAAAAGCATTAGCAGATGAGGTTAACAAAAAGGTAAAATTAGATGGAGCTGAATTTATATTTAAAGCTACTGTCGGACACAGAGGAGTACTTGTAATAAGAAGGAAAAATGGAAAACTCTCAGCAAATGTAGAAAATATTGACCCAGGATATAAGAGACATGGTCCTTACAGTATTGCTCTATCTAATCCTTCTACTGAAGTACAAAAATGTGTACCATTAGATAATTCTGAAGAAGCAAAAGAAGCAGCAAGACTTACCGATGAATTTGTAATGAAAGCATTTGAGGTACTTAAAAATTCAGAGATCAATAAGAAGAGAAAACAGGAAGGGAAAAAACCAGCAAATATAATTCTTCTCAGAGATGCAGGAGATTCCTTACCAAAGATTCCTACACTTCAGACGTTATATGGATTAAACTTTGGAAGTATTGTAGAGATGCCTGTAGAAAGAGGGATAGCACTTCTTACAGGGATGAAGGAGGTGCCTATTGAAGATTCTACAGATTACAATCTTTGGGCAGAAAAGGTACTTTATGCTTTAAAGCACTTTGATGGTGTATATGCACATTTAAAAGGTCCTGATGTGCCAGGCCACGATGGAAATTATGAGAAGAAAATTAAAAGTATAGAAGATATTGATTCTATTTTCTTTGAAAATTTGCTTCCAAAATTAGACTTCTCTGAGGTAGTTATAGCAGTAACTGCTGATCATGCTACTCCTTGTGCTTTAAAGTCTCATTCAGAAGATCCTGTACCTCTTATGATTGCAACTTCTGGAATAACACCTGATGGACTCTCTTATTTTGGAGAGAGTGCTTGCAAAAAGGGGAGTATTGGAAGGATAAAGGGAACAGATCTTCTTCCTCTTCTGGTAAAGACTGCTAAAGAGTAAATATCTCTAAGGGGGGAAGAGTTATCTTCCCCCCTCTTTTCAATAAATCTTTTTACTATTACATCAGGAATATCCGTAAAAACAGCATATATGCTAATTGTAGTATTAGATAATATTGAAAAGATTAAAATTTTAAATTATAATATTTTGCAGATAAATGTATTTTAAGGAGGTGAAAAAATATGGCCTCTCAAGAGCTTAAAAACCTTTTAAATGAAGCTATCGCAGGAGAAATTCAAGTATCTATTCAGTATATGTGGCAACATGTATTATGGAAAGGAACAGAGCACTTTGCTGTGAAAGATGAGCTTAAAAACATTGCTATAGAAGAGATGAAACATGCAGAAAAGATTGCAGAAAGATTATCATACTTAGGAGGAGTCCCTACTACAAAACCTAATCCTATTTTTGTAGGAGAAACTCTAAAAGAGATGTTAGAACAAGATGTTAAAGATGAAGAGACTACTATAAATCTTTATAAAAAAATCATTGAAAAGGCAAAATCAGAAGGGGATATAACTACTGCAAAAATCTTTGAAGATATTCTTGAAGATGAAGAAGATCATCACGATACATTCACATCACTTTTGGAAAAGTAGGGTAAAAAGGGAGCCTTTAAAGGCTCCCTTTTAAAATCATATTTTTAACCTTTTCATGAGCAAGAAATTCTTCCCTATCTGAAAGAGTTGGAAGTCTTATCTCTTTTTTATACTTTCTTTTTAAAGCTAATTCTACAATAAAATCTGCAAGATGAGGATTCTTAGAGAGAAGAGGCCCATGTAAGTAAGTGCCTATAAGGTTTTTGTATACTATTCCTTCAAAACCATCTTTCCCATTATTCCCACATCCCTTAATAACTCTTCCCAATGCCTTATAATTATGATAAGTCCTTCCCCCATGATTCTCAAATCCCACAATGGTTTTAGGAGTTATAGGAAGTGTAGCTTCTATAAGAATATTTCCTATTAACCTTCCCTTCTCTGCCTTAGTATAAAAGTTTAATATAGAAAGTCCTTCAACCTTATTTCCATAAGCATCTAAATAATAATCTCCTAAAAGCTGATATCCTCCACATACTGCTAGAAAGGCTACATTATCCTCAATAAGATCTTTAATTAACTTCTTAAATCTATAAAGATGTGAATAGATTAGTTCTTGCTCTCTATCAGAACCACCACCTAAAAAGATGATATCAGCTTCTGAAAGATCTTCTTCCTTATCCTTAGTAAAATCTAAGATCTCTACTTCTACTCCTCTCCATCTGGCCCTTCTCTCTAAGATGATAATATTACCTCTATCTCCATATAAATTTAAAAGGTCAGGATACATATGAAAAACTTTAAGTTTCATTTTTTGTCTCTCTCAATATGATTTTTCTCGTTTTAAAAAGAGCCGTATAGGTAGGAAGTATATAAGTCTTATAAGGATGATCTAAAATATTTGAGACAGCATCTTCTATATTATTAATAAGTTGAATCTTTTCCAGAGGAATCTCTGCATACTTTAATCTTACTAAAAGATCTTCTGCCCTTTTTCCAGAACAAATAATCTTTTTTATATTCCCTTCATCTTTTATCTTCTCAAAATCTACGTCCCATATCCAAGAGATATCTCTTCCATCAGCAACATTATCATTTAGAATAAGAAGAAGTACTTTTTCAGAGACATCTCTTTTTATAGTATCTAAGACTTGATTATATCCAGCAGGATTTTTCACAAGCACAAGAATCCTCTCAAGATCTTTGTATATAAATTTTTCCAGTCTCCCAAGCTTAAAATAAAAATTAGATATAAATGAAGAAAGTTCTTCTTTTGAAATACCTAAAGCTCTTCCTAAGGAATAAGCAGAAAGAGCATTATAAAGATTATAGACGCCAGGAAAATTAAAAGAAAGAGAAACTTTTTCTTCTTTCTCTTTGATAGAAAAATACCATCTATCCTTAAACTCTGCTGTATCTATATAAAAATCATAGGAAGGATTTTTAAAGCCACATTCACAGAAAAATTTGCCAATCTGAGCATAATTAAAAAATTTATAATTCAATCTTCTCCCACACTTAGGGCAATATACACTTTCCTTTATCTCTTTTAAATCAGAAGAACCAATCTTTTTAGAGATTCCATAAAAGTATTTCCTATTAGGAAGATCCGCAAATCTTACTACAAAAGGATCATCAGCATTAAGGATCAAGGTAATCTGCGATTTTTCAGAAAATGCATTTAGAATTTTATTTACAGTAGTATCTATCTCTCCATACCTATCCAACTGATCTCGGAAGAAGTTATTAATTAGTACATATTGAGGATCTATCTCTTTAAGTACAAAGGGGAAAATCCCTTCATCTACCTCAAAAGATGCAAAATCGTGATTCCCAGGATTTTTAATGAATGAAGTTGCAATACCACTTTTTAAGTTTGCTCCCTCTAAATTGCTCAAAACCTTAAAATTTTTCTTGGAAAGAATAAAATAAATAAGATTATTTGTAGTAGTTTTACCATTAGTGCCTGTAACAAGAATTCTTATTTTACTCCTATCTTTTACTTCTCTGAGGAAATCAGGATAAATATTAAGAGTTAACTTCCCAGGAAATGTGGTAGCATCAAGCCTGAGAAGTCTCATTATATAATAAGTAAATCTCCCCACAAAAAAAGCAATATAAAATCTAATTTTCTTTAAATTCATATTTAAAAATTTTCCCACGGTCTACAATCCTTTTGAAGTTTACAAAAATTAAAAGACTATCAAGAGATTTCATATGAATTTTCCCTCTTCTTATTCTAATAATACACTCCTTTATAACATGTTCTTATCATCCACTCAATACTTCATATTTTAAATTTGCCTTTCCTCACTCTTTGGAATATAATTTTAAGTTCAATAAAATCAAGAAAATACATAAAGAATATTCTCTTGACAATTTGAATATAAATAATAAAATTATATATGGTTTAGCACTCTCCGACTGAGAGTGCTAAAATTTTGTGGAGAGGTGGAAAGATGGAAGAAAAAGAGACATTACAGCAAGAAGAGCTAAAAGATACTTCTAAAAGTGAAGAAGCAAAATCTGAGATTTCTTCTGAAGACTGGGAGATAAAATATATAAGACTTCAAGCAGAATTTGAAAACTTTCGTCAGAGATTAAGAAGAGAAAAAGAAGAATGGCAAGAGATTGCCAATGCCAAGCTTCTAAAGGAGATTGTGGATATAATGGATAATTTCTCCTTAGCTCTGGAAACTATGAAACATGCAAGAAAAAAAGATGCTATTATAGAAGGAATAAATATGATCTACAAACAATTTGAAAATCTCTTACAAAATGAAGGAGTTATAAAAATTGAAGTCATAGGAAAGCCTTTTGATCCTTCTTTACATGAAGCAGTAGGCATAGAAGAAGTAGAAGATGGGGAAGATAATATCATAGTTAAAGAGATCTCTCCTGGATATCTATTCAAAAATAAATTATTGAGACCTGCAAAAGTTATTGTATCTAAGAAAATAGAAAAAAAGGAGGTAGAGAACAATGGCTAAAATTGTAGGAATAGATTTGGGAACTACAAACTCTCTTATAGCATATTTAGAAGGAGGTAGACCTGTAATAATCCCTAATGCAGAAGGAAGCAGGCTTACTCCATCAGTGGTTGCTTTCACAAAAGATGGGCAACTTTTAGTAGGAGAACCCGCTAAAAGGCAAGCTATTATCAATGCAGAAAGAACTATAAGATCCATTAAAAGAAATATGGGGACAAATTATAAAGTAAAGATTGATGATAAGGAATATACCCCACAAGAAATCTCTGCAATGATTTTAAGAAAATTAAAGAATGATGCAGAAGCATACTTAGGAGAAAAAATTGAAAAGGCAGTAATTACTGTACCAGCATACTTTAGTGATGCTCAAAGACAAGCTACAAAGGATGCAGGTGCTATTGCAGGCTTAGATGTGGTAAGGATAATAAACGAGCCAACAGCTGCTGCATTAGCTTATGGACTTGATAAAGAAGGACATCAAAAAATCCTTGTATTTGACCTGGGCGGTGGTACCTTTGATGTCTCCATCTTAGAGATTGGAGAAGGGGTATTTGAAGTTATCGCCACTGCAGGAAACAATAGACTTGGTGGAGATGACTTTGATGAAAAAATTGTAAACTGGTTAATTGAAAACTTTATGGGAGAACATGGGATTAACTTAAAAGAGGATAAAACTGCTCTACAAAGACTATATGAGGCAGCAGAAAAGGCAAAGATTGAGCTGTCTTCAAAAATTTCTACAGAAATCAATCTTCCCTTTATTGCAATGAAAGGAAACACTCCACTACACTTATCTTATACATTGACCAGAGCAAAATTTGAAGAATTAACTTATGACTTAGTAGAAAAAACTAAGGGACCAACAGAAAGAGCACTCTCTGATGCAGGACTTAGTCCGTCCCAAATTGATAAGATTATCTTAGTGGGTGGAGCAACTCGTATGCCATGTATTCAGGACTGGATTAAGAAATATTTTGGAAGAGAACCCCAAAGAAATGTTAATCCAGATGAGGCAGTAGCTCTTGGTGCAGCTATTCAGGCAGGAGTAATAGGTGGAGAGATAAGAGATATTGTACTTGTAGATGTAACACCACTCTCCCTTGGGATTGAAACTCTTGGTGGCGTATTCACAAAGATTATTGATAGAAATACTTCTATTCCTGTTTCTAAGAGCCAGATCTTTACTACCGCTGCAGATTATCAAACCAGTGTAGAGATCCATGTTCTTCAGGGGGAAAGGGCTCTTGCTAAGGATAATATCTCCCTTGGAAGATTTATGTTAGATGGAATTCCTCCTGCTCCTCGTGGAATACCACAAATTGAAGTTACATTTGATATAGATGTCAATGGAATTGTCCATGTCTCTGCAAAGGATAAAGCAACAGGTAAGGAGCAGAGAATTACAATCTCTAACGCCATAAGATTAGATGAAAATGAAATTAAAAGAATGACTGAAGAAGCTAAAAAATTTGAAGAGGAGGATAGAAAGAGAAGAGAAGAGATTGAAACAAGGAACCAAGCAGAGCAACTTATCTATACTGCAAGAAAAACAATAAGTGACTATGGTGATAAGGTAAGTAAAGATTTGGTAGAGAAAGCAGAAGAGAAGATTAAAAGCTTAGAAGAATTAATCAAACCTGAGAAGATAGATGTAGAATCTGTGAAAAAAGGGATGGAAGAGCTTACCCAAGCCTTGGGTGAGATTGGACAGGTAATGTACCAGACTGCAGGATCCTCTTCAAATCCTGGGCAGGGAGAATCTTCTCAAGAAAATCCTGAAGGAAAAACTATTGATGGAGACTATAAGGTGAATTAATATGCCCACTCAAAAAGATTATTATGAGATCCTGGGTGTAGAACGAAATGCTACTCAGGAAGACATAAAAAAGGCATATAGAAAATTAGTTAGGCAATATCACCCGGATCTAAATAAGGATCCGGGTGCCCAGGATAAATTTAAAGAGATTAATGAAGCCTATGAGGTACTTTCCGACCCTCAAAAGAGAGCTCAGTATGACCGATTCGGAAATGCAGCGGGAGACTTCTCAGGATATGGAAATCAAGGCTGGGGACCTCAGGACTTTGGCAATTTTGGAAGAACTTTTGAAGATATCTTTTCAGACTTTTTTGGAGATACTATCTTTGGAGACATATTTGGAAGAAGGGAAACACGAAGATCTCCAAGAAAGGGGGCAGATTTAAGAGCTGATATCCATATTACCTTAGAAGAGGCTGCTTTTGGTAGCAAAAAAGAGATCTATGTTACAAGACTTGAGACATGTAATGTATGTGGGGGAAGTGGAGCAGAACCTGGCACCTCACCTGTAACCTGTGATATGTGCAATGGAACAGGACAGGTAAGACAGGCAAGACAAACACCTTTTGGTCAATTTGTTCAAGTGACCACATGTCCTAAGTGTGGAGGAACAGGAAAATTCATTTCAAAACCATGCCGTGAATGTCGTGGCACTGGTAAGGTAAGAAACAAAAGAAGGATTGAGTTTAAAGTCCCAGCTGGAGTAGATGATGGATATGTAATAAGACTTTCAGGAGAAGGAGAATCAGGAGAATATGGAGGACCAAACGGAGATATCTACATATATGTACATGTAGAGCCTCATAAGATCTTCAAAAGAGACGGAGAAGATATATGGATAGATCTGCCTGTAGATTATCTAACAGCTATCTTAGGTGGAGAAATAGAGATTCCAACATTAGAAGGGAATGAAAAGATATCTATAAAGCCTGGGACTCAAACAGGTGAAGTAATAACCCTAAAAGGAAAAGGAATACCCTATTTAAACAATCCTTCCCGAAGAGGAGACCAGAAGATAAAAGTACTCATTACAGTACCCAAAAATCTCTCTTTAAAAGAAAAAGAACTTCTTTTGGAACTTGCAAAAGTAAGAGGAATAAATATAGAGGAAAATGGTAAAAATTTTTTTGATCAAATAAAGGAAGCATTCAAGAAAGGATCGTGAGGTTTATTCATAATCTTTTCAAAAGTTCCTGATCTTGTTCATCTAAAAGAGGTTTAAAATCTATATATTCTTTTACTACTTTCTCTTTATAATTGCAATCATAATATTCTGAAATTTTATATATTACCCTTCCTGTAGTTACGACCTCAAATTTCAAAGTCAAAGGTGCCCTATCTAAAAATACAATATCCAGTTCTTTTTCTAGGAAAATAGGAGAAAGAATCTCATAGAGAGCATTATAAACCTTCAAAGAGTCTTTAAGAATGTTATCATCTAAAAAAACTACACCAATATCCACATCACTATCTTCTCTCTCAGTTCCCAAAACCGAGGAACCAAAAAGATATAAAATAGCAACTTTTAACTCTTTTAACCTTTGGGAAATCTCTTCCACTTTATTACTCCTTAAATAAAAAAAGCCCCCCAAGTTCTTTGGGGGGCTCTACTCCTAAATATTATTTAGAAGCCAATCATTAACTTGCTTTCTGCGTAGAACTTGCCTTTTACATCAGCTCCCCAGAGGTTATCTGCTAATGTTAAGTTTCCTCTATACCAACCATTACTGCTGTAATCATCCCAGTCAAAGCCATAGCCTAACAATAGATCATGACTTACTCCACCGCCAAGAGAAACAGACCATAGTGCAAATCCACCAAATAGAGTATCTGATCCGCTAGCTACAGCACCGCCAAGAGAAAGAGAGCCTACTGGAACAGGTGCTGAGGCAGATACATAACCGTATATAGTATAGGTCTCTGCAGTATTATATTCTACATAAGCTTTTAAGTTTGGTACTATACCATCTACTGTAGCAGAAAGGAAAATACCTTGAGACTGAAGTTTGTAATTTCCATCTACTGTTACTTTCCCACCAAGAGCTTTCACTGTAGCACCAACAAGTTGGTCAGAGCTTGCTACTTCACCATATACAGTAAGGCTTACAGGAGTAGAAATAGGAGTTGCAGAAGCACCTACTGCATAGTTTATAGCAGTTGTAGCAGTAGCTTTTGTAACTAAGCCATAAGCAGATACAGCTAGTGGTGCAGATAGAGAAACATCTCCTCTTACAGCAAGAGCAGCATCTGTTAAGAAATCAGACTTCCACCAACTATCAGCAGGAGCATATCCTACAGTAACTTTTAATGGAGCTACTCCCACTACTGCTTTAATACCTGTACCACTCCCATCAAATCCACTAACAAGAAGTCTTGCAGAGTCCACACCTAAAGTCCCCTTATGGAAGGATAGATCTAACATTCCTGCCACTTTGGAGAAGGTAATGGTCCCAGATATCCACTGATCCACCAGGGCTCCAACAGGAACATCTATATTGATACCAGCATTGACAGATCCTAAATTAGAGCTCCCAGATAAGGAGTAGCTGATATTTCCACTACCCCATGTACCCCATGCTAGACCATATTCGGGAAATGGAAGAAGTCTGGTATGAAATCCTACACCAATCCAGCTTGACGTGCTTATATTAGCAGCAAATGCAGGAACCACTAAAAGAACGAGAACCAATAATAAACCTAATTTCTTCATATCTCTTTGACCCCCTTAGGATTTTAATTTTTTAAAATAAACTTTATAATTCACTGGTAAGTTACGTACCCTTCCCTTACCAGTTTCTTTGTTTTGAGGGGCAACCTAAAGGTTTCTCTTTCACCTCCTTTCTTGCCACCTCAAAATTTTCTTAACTAACTGTTATTTTACTAAAAATCTTTTTTATGTCAATAGTTTATGATAAACTTTAACATGCAAACGTTAAGCAAAAAGCAAAAAGAAGTACTGGAATTTATAAAAGACTTCTGGGAAAGAGAAGGTAGATTCCCTACAGTAAGAGAGGTCTCAAAAGCTCTTGGATTTAATTCCTCAGGTTCAAGCTTTTTTCACATGAAGGCTCTTGTAAAAAAGGGATATCTTAGCCAGGATGAAAATGGAAGATTTTATTTAAAAAACTTCTCAGGAGAAAATTATGCCTATCTTCCTCTTTTAGGTATTATAAAGGCTGGTATTCCAGTAGAATCTCCTGAAATTATAGATGATTATATTCCTGTCCCTGAAAGGATTGTAAAGAGTAAAGAAGGGGCATTTCTCCTTAAAGTAAAAGGAGATAGTATGGAAGGTGCTCATATTCTTGATGGAGATTTAGTCATTGTACAAAAGCAGAATTTTGCAAATAAAGGAGATATTGTAGTGGCACTTATAGGGGATGAGTCCACAGTAAAGATATTCTCTGAAGAGAATGGTACTTTTTGCCTTAAACCTGCTAATGAAAAATATTCTATTATATATCCACCTTTTTCTATCATTGGAAAAGTAATAGGACTTTACAGAATTTTTAGATAACATTAAATAATGGAGGGCTTACCATGAAAATAGCAAATAATATTATTGAACTTATAGGTAATACCCCCTTGGTAAGATTAAATAGTATTACAAAAAATTGTTATGCGGAAGTAATTGCAAAGCTTGAATTTTTTAACCCAGCAGGAAGTGTAAAGGATAGAATTGGATTTTCTATGATAGATTCCGCAGAAAAAGAAGGAAAATTAAATAAAGATACGATAATCATAGAACCTACATCTGGGAATACAGGAATTGCTCTTGCTTTTATATGTGCTGTAAAAGGATATAAGTTAATCTTAGTAATGCCTGAAAATATGAGTCTTGAGAGAAGAGCTCTTCTTCGTGCTTTTGGAGCTGAAATTATCCTTACGCCTAAGGAAAAAGGTATGCAAGGAGCTATCAATAAATTGCAGGAGATTGTAGAGAAAGAGCCAGAGAAATATTTTGTCCCAATGCAGTTTGAAAATCCTGCAAATCCTGAAATTCATAGGATAGCTACTGCAGAGGAGATATGGAGAGATACCGATGGAAAAGTAGATATAGTAGTGGGAGGAGTAGGAACTGGAGGAACCCTAACAGGAATAGGTGAGGCATTAAAATCCAAAAAACCTGAGGTAAAAATCATAGCAGTTGAGCCTGCAAAATCTCCAGTCCTTTCTGGAGGAAAACCATCCTCTCACAATATTCAAGGAATAGGAGCAGGTTTTATTCCAAAGGTTCTAAATACAAAGATTTTAGATGAGATCATTCAGGTAGAAGACTCTGATGCCATAAATATGGCTAAAAGACTCATGAAAGAAGAAGGTATTTTATGCGGAATATCTTCAGGCGCTGCTGTTTATGCAGCCATAAAGGTAGCTGAAAGAGAAGAAAATGAAGGTAAAATGATTGTAGTAATTCTTCCTGATACTGGAGAAAGATATATCTCTACCGAGCTATTTGAAGAATATAGGACTTAGTAAGTAAAAGAACTTCCCCCTATAAATTCTCTTAATATAGAAGTCATAGGTACCTCTGTAGGAGAAAGAGGTAAGAAGTGGGAAAGGATATCAAGAAGTCTTTTTGCCTCTGGATACTCTGGATAATAAGATGGCAAAACCTTTAACATGGGCTCTGCAAAAAGTTTAAGAACTGAAAATTCATATACTAAGGCAGAGTTAAACATCACATCAGCTATTTCCTGGGTAGGAAATATATAAAGATCTTCTGCTCTCCTTACTGATGGCCATTGTCTGATAGAATCTATGGCTCCATATCCTCTAAATATACTATCCCTTACAATTCTTCTTATAAGTCTGGAATCAGTAGTAGGAACCCTATTCTGATTATCAATATTAAGATGGGTTAAAGCACTTACAAATATATGATACTTCATATATCCTGGGACAAGTGTTGTTAAGTCTAGATTTAATGCATGAATTCCTTCCATTACTATTATGCTTCTATTATCAATTTTTACCACCTTCCCTGACTTTTCTCTCCTTCTCTTTTGAAAATTATAATGAGGAAGCTCAACCTCTCCGCCATTCATAAGGATATTTAGATGCTCATTAAGAAGAGGGATATCCAGAGCATTAGGATTATCAAAATCATAATTTCCAAATTCATCCCGAGCTATATATTCAGGAGGTAAGAAATAATCATCTGTTTCAATTACTATAGGGTTTAAACCATTAACCTTTAATTGGATTTGAAGCCTCTTGCTAAAAGTAGTCTTTCCAGCTGAGGAAGGACCAGCAATTAATACCAGTTTAAGATCTGGAAGTTTAGAACAGATTTCATCAGCAATCTGTGCAATCTTCTTCTCGTGCAGTGCTTCTGCTACTTTTATCACCTCAGAAACTTCACCTTTTTCAATGGTTTCATTCAAAGAAGAAACATCTACAAGACCTAAAATCTCAATCCAATTTTTATACTCATAGAAAGCTTGAAAAAGCTTAACGATCTCTTTAAACCCGCTTAGTTTATTTATATCTTTTTCGTCTGGTAGTATCATAATAAAACCAGGC
>JAKOUL010000051.1 GCA_029776735.1 Dictyoglomota bacterium | reverse complement strand
ATCAATAAAATACATAAAGAATATTCTCTTGACAATTTGAATATAAATAATAAAATTATTTATGGTTTAGCACTCTCAGGTAGAGAGTGCTAAAAATTTGCGGAAGAGGTGGAAAGATGGAAGAAAAAGAGACATTACAGCAAGAAGAGACAAAGGACTTAGCCTCTAAAACTGAAGAGGCAAAACCTGAGATTTCTTCTGAAGATTGGGAGATAAAATATATAAGACTTCAAGCAGAATTTGAAAACTTTCGCCAGAGGCTAAGAAGAGAAAAAGAAGAATGGCAAGAGATCTCTAATGCCAAACTTTTAAAGGAAATTGTAGATATAATGGATAATTTCTCCTTAGCTCTGGAAACTATGAAACATGCAAGGAAAAAAGATGCTATTATAGAAGGAATAAATATGATCTACAAACAATTTGAAAACCTCTTACAGAATGAAGGAGTTATAAAAATTGAAGTCATAGGAAAGCCTTTTGACCCTTCTTTACATGAAGCAGTAGGTATAGAAGAGGTAGAAGAAGGAGAAGATAATATCATAGTCAAAGAGATCTCTCCTGGATATCTCTTTAAAAATAAATTATTGAGACCTGCAAAGGTTATTGTATCTAAAAGAATAGAAAAGAAGGAGGTAGAGAACAATGCCTAAGATTGTAGGAATAGATTTGGGAACTACAAATTCTCTCATAGCATATTTAGAAGGAGGAAGACCTGTAATAATTCCTAATGCAGAGGGGAACAGACTTACCCCATCAGTAGTTGCTTTTACAAAAGATGGGCAACTTTTGGTAGGAGAACCTGCTAAAAGACAGGCTATTATCAATGCAGATAGAACTGTAAGATCTATCAAAAGAAATATGGGAACAAATTATAAAGTAAGAATTGATGCTAAGGAATATACCCCACAAGAAATCTCTGCAATGATTTTAAGAAAATTAAAGAATGATGCAGAAGCATACTTAGGAGAAAAAATTGAAAAGGCAGTAATTACTGTGCCAGCATACTTTAGTGATGCTCAAAGACAAGCCACAAAGGATGCTGGTGCTATTGCAGGCTTAGATGTGGTAAGAATAATAAATGAGCCAACAGCTGCTGCATTAGCTTACGGTCTTGATAAAGAAGGGCATCAAAAAATCCTCGTATTTGACTTAGGTGGTGGTACCTTTGATGTCTCCATCTTAGAGATTGGAGAAGGAGTATTTGAGGTTATTGCCACTGCAGGAAACAATAGACTTGGTGGAGATGACTTTGATGAAAGAATTGTAAACTGGTTAATTGAAAACTTTATGGGAGAACATGGAATTAACTTAAAAGAGGATAAAACTGCTTTACAAAGATTATATGAGGCAGCAGAAAAGGCAAAGATTGAGCTCTCTTCAAAAATTTCTACAGAGATCAATCTTCCCTTTATTGCAATGAAAGGAAATACTCCACTACACTTATCTTATACATTGACCAGAGCAAAATTTGAAGAATTAACTTATGACCTGGTAGAAAAAACTAAGGGACCAACAGAAAGAGCACTTTCCGATGCAGGACTTAGTCCATCCCAAATTGATAAGATCATCTTAGTGGGTGGAGCAACTCGTATGCCCTGTATTCTGGACTGGATTAAGAAATATTTTGATAGAGAACCCCAAAGAAATGTTAACCCAGATGAAGCAGTAGCTCTCGGTGCAGCTATTCAAGCAGGAGTGATCGGTGGAGAGATAAGAGATATTGTACTTGTAGATGTAACACCCCTCTCCCTTGGAATTGAGACCCTTGGTGGTGTATTCACAAAGATCATTGATAGAAATACTTCTATCCCTGTTTCTAAGAGCCAGATCTTTACTACTGCTGCAGATTATCAAACCAGTGTAGAGATCCATGTTCTTCAGGGAGAAAGAGCTCTTGCTAAGGATAATATCTCCCTTGGAAGATTTATGTTAGATGGAATTCCTCCTGCTCCTCGTGGAATACCACAAATTGAGGTCACATTTGATATAGATGTTAATGGAATTGTTCATGTCTCTGCAAAAGACAAAGCAACAGGTAAGGAGCAGAGAATTACAATCTCTAACGCTATAAGATTAGATGAGAATGAAATTAAAAGGATGACTGAAGAAGCTAAAAAATTTGAAGAGGAGGATAGAAAGAGAAGAGAAGAGATTGAAACAAGGAACCAAGCAGAGCAACTTATCTATACTGCAAGAAAGACAATAAGTGACTATGGTGATAAGGTAAGTAAAGATTTGGTAGAGAAAGCAGAAGAGAAGATTAAAAACTTAGAAGAATTAATCAAACCTGAGAAGATAGATATAGAATCTGTGAAAAAAGGGATGGAAGAGCTTACCCAAGCCCTTGGTGAGATTGGACAGGTAATGTACCAGACTGCGGGCTCCTCTTCAAATCCTGGACAAGGAGAATCTTCCCAAGAAAATCCTGAAGGAAAAACTATTGATGGAGACTATAAGGTGAATTAATATGCCCACTCAAAAAGATTATTATGAAATCCTGGGTGTAGACCGAAATGCAACCCAGGAAGACATAAAAAAGGCATATAGAAAATTAGTTAGACAATATCACCCGGATCTAAATAAGGATCCGGGTGCCCAGGATAAATTTAAAGAGATTAATGAAGCCTATGAGGTACTTTCCGATCCTCAAAAGAGAGCTCAGTATGACCGATTCGGAAATGCAGCAGCGGGAGACTTCTCAGGATATGGAAATCAAGGCTGGGGACCTCAGGACTTTGGCAATTTTGGAAGAACCTTTGAAGATATCTTCTCAGACTTCTTTGGAGATTCCATCTTTGGAGATATATTTGGCAGAAGAGAGACACGAAGATCTCCAAGAAAAGGGGCAGATTTAAGAGCTGACATCCATATAACCTTAGAAGAGGCTGCTTTTGGTGGCAAAAAAGAGATATCTGTTACAAGACTTGAGGCATGTAATGTATGTGGAGGAAGTGGGGCAGAACCTGGTACTTCACCTGTAACCTGTGATATGTGTAACGGCACAGGACAGGTAAGACAGGCAAGACAAACACCTTTTGGTCAATTTGTTCAAGTAACCACCTGCCCTAAGTGTGGAGGAACAGGAAAATTCATTTCAAAGCCCTGTCATGAATGCCACGGAACTGGAAAGGTAAGAAACAAAAGAAAGATTGAGTTTAAAGTCCCAGCTGGAGTAGATGATGGATATGTAATAAGACTTTCAGGAGAAGGAGAATCAGGAGAATATGGAGGACCAAACGGAGATATCTACATTTATGTACACGTAGAGCCTCATAAGATCTTCAAAAGAGATGGAGAGGATATATGGATAGATCTGCCTGTAGATTATCTAACAGCCATCTTAGGTGGAGAAATAGAGATTCCAACATTAGAAGGAAATGAAAAGATATCTATAAAGCCTGGGACTCAAACAGGTGAAGTAATAACCCTAAAAGGCAAAGGAATACCCTATTTAAATAATCCTTCCAGACGAGGAGACCAGAAGATAAAAGTACTTATTACAGTACCTAAAAATCTCTCTTTAAAAGAAAAGGAACTTCTTTTGGAACTTGCAAAGGTAAGAGGAATAAATGTGGAGGAAAATGGTAGAAATTTTTTTGATCAAATAAAAGAGGCGTTTAAAAAAGGATCCTAAATAATAGTAAAGTTAAACTTCTCAGGATTTTCTAAAAGATCTTTTATATATTTCAAAAATTCTTCCAAATCTCCTAAATTATTTTGAATTATTTCATACATTTCTTCTATAGATACCTCTGAATAAAAATGAACTAATCTATTTCTATACGCTGCCATTTTCAAAAGCTTGTCTTGGGCAAAATCTTCAGGGACAATCTTTTCATTAAGAAGTCCTAAGGCTATCTCTTTATATGTAGATGCTCTCATTCCAGGCACTCGTGAAAGAATATGATTTCCTATATCAAAAACTGCCTCCAAAGCTCTTCTTAAATAATGTTCTCCAATAGCAAAATTTTCTCCCATTTTAAATTCTTCTAAAGAGAAATTTTTAAATTCTGAAAGTTTATCAATATCTTTCTCTATCTCTCTTATTCTTGAAAGAATGACTTCTCTATTTAAAGGCATTTTATTCATAATCTTTTCAAAAGCTCCTGATCTTGTTCATCTAAAAGAGGTTTAAAATCTATATATTCTTTTACTACTTTCTCTTTATAATTGCAATCATAATCTTCTGAAATTTTATATATTACCCTTCCTGTAGTTACGACCTCAAATTTTAAAGTCAAAGGTGCCCTATCTAAAAATACAATATCCAGTTCTTTTTCTGGGAAAATAGGAGAAAGAATCTCATAGAGAGCATTATAAACCTTCAAAGAGTCTTTAAGAATGTTATCATCTAAAAAAACTACACCAATATCCACATCACTATCTTCTCTCTCAGTTCCCAAAACCGAGGAACCAAAAAGATAAAGAAGAGCAATTTTCAAATCTTTCAATTTGGGAATAATGTTTTTCATTTTGAGAAAATAAAAAAAAGCCCCGCCCAAATTTGGGCGGGGGCAGAAATTTTAATGGTTAGAATCCAATCATTAACTTACTTTCTAAGTAAACTTTACCTGTTACATCAACTCCCCAGAGATCATTAGCTCCAGTTAAGTTTCCTCTATTCCAACCATTAGCGCTATAGTCATCCCAATCAAATCCGTAGCCTACTAATAAATCATGAGTTACTCCACCACCAAAAGAGTAGGAATGTTTTGCAAATCCACCCAATAGAGTATCTGTCCCGTTAGCAAGAGCTGCTCCAAGGGATAAAGAGCCTACTGGAACAGGAAGAGAAGCAGATACATAACCCCATAATGTATATAATTCTGCAGTGTTATATTCCACATAAGCTTTTAAATTTGGTACTACACCATCTACTGTAGCGGAAACAGAATATTTCCCTGCCTGAAGCTTATAATTTCCACCTACAGTTACCTTTCCACCAAGAGCCTTTACTGTTGCACCAACAAGTTGTTCACTTCCAGCATATTCTCCAAATACAGTGAGACTTACTGGAGCAGTAATAGGAGTTGCAGAAGCTCCAACTGCATAATCTAAAGAAGTAGTTCCTGCTCCCTTTGTAATTAAGCCATAGAGAGATATAGCAAAGGGTAAAGAAACATCTCCTCTTAATGCAAGAACAGAATCGTTTACTAAATCAGACTTCCACCAAGTATCTGCAGGAGCGTATCCTACAGTAAGAGTTAATGGTGCTACTCCAACTACTCCTTTAATTCCTGTACTTCCTGAAAAACCACTTCCAAGAAGTTGTGTACCGCTCACATCCAAAGTACCCTTGTGGAAGGATAAATCTAAGAGCCCTGCTACTTTGGAGAAAGTAATGGTTCCAGATACCCAGTTACTTCCTAATGATGCACCAGCAACATCTATTTGGACATTACCATTAACAGATCCCAAATTAGAACTTCCTGATAGAGAATAGTTTATATTTCCACTTGCCCATGTACCCCATGCAGGACCATACCCATCGCTAAAAGGAAGAACTCTTGTATGGAAACCTACACCAATCCAGCTTGATGTATTTATATTAGCAGCAAATGCAGGAACTATTAAAAGAACGAGAACCAATAACAAACCTAATTTTTTCATATCTCTTTGACCCCCTTAGGATTTTTAAATTTTTTTTAAATAAACTTTATAATTCACTAGTAAGTTCCGTAGCCTTCCCTTACCAGTTTCTTTTTTGAGGAGCAACCTAAAGGTTTCTCTTTCACCTCCTTTCTTGCCGCCTCAAAAAAATTTAACTACTTGTTATTTTACTAAAAATCTTTTTTATGTCAATAGTTTATGATAAACTTTAACATGCAAACGTTAAGCAAAAAACAAAAAGAAGTACTTGAGTTCATAAAAGACTTCTGGGAAAGGGAAGGTAGATTCCCTACAGTAAGAGAGGTCTCAAAAGCTCTTGGGTTTAATTCCTCAGGTTCAAGCTTTTTTCACATGAAGGCTCTTGTAAAAAAGGGATATCTTAGCCAAGATGGAAATGGAAGATTTTATTTAAAAAACTTTTCTGGAGAAAGCTATGCTTATCTTCCTCTTTTAGGTACTATAAAGGCTGGTATTCCAGTGGAATCTCCTGAAATCATAGATGATTATATCCCTGTCCCTGAAAGAATTATAAAAAATAGAGAAGGAGCATTTCTCCTTAAAGTAAAAGGAGATAGTATGGAGGGTGCTCATATTCTTGACGGAGATTTGGTCATTGTACAAAAACAGAATTTTGCAAATAAAGGAGATATTGTAGTGGCACTTATAGGAGATGAGTCCACAGTAAAGATGCTCTCTGAAGATAATGGTACTTTTTGCCTTAAACCTGCTAATGAAAAGTATCCTATCATATATCCACCTTTTTCTATCATTGGAAAAGTGATAGGACTTTACCGAACTTTATAGATAACACTTAGGTAATGGAGGGCTTGCTATGAAAATAGCAAATAATATTATTGAACTTATAGGTAATACTCCTTTAGTAAGATTAAATAGCGTTACAAAAAATTGTTATGCAGAAGTCATTGCAAAGCTTGAATTTTTTAACCCAGCAGGAAGTGTAAAGGATAGAATTGGATTTTCTATGATAGATTCCGCAGAAAAAGAAGGAAAATTAAATAAGGATAAGATAATCATAGAACCTACATCTGGGAATACAGGAATTGCCCTTGCTTTTATATCTGCTGTAAAAGGATATAAACTAATATTAGTAATGCCTGAAAATATGAGTCTTGAGAGGAGAGCCCTTCTTCGTGCTTTTGGGGCTGAAATTATCCTTACACCTAAGGAAAAAGGTATGCAAGGAGCTATCAATAAATTGAACGAGATTGTAGAAAAAGAGTCAGATAAATATTTTGTCCCAATGCAGTTTGAAAATCCTGCAAATCCTGAGATCCATAGGAAAGCTACTGCAGAGGAGATATGGGGAGATACCGATGGAAAAGTAGATATAGTGGTAGGAGGAGTAGGTACTGGAGGGACATTAACAGGAATAGGTGAGGCATTAAAATCCAAAAAACCCGATGTAAAAATTATAGCAGTTGAGCCTGCAAAATCTCCAGTCCTTTCTGGAGGAAAACCATCCTCTCATAATATTCAAGGCATAGGAGCAGGTTTTATCCCAAAGGTTTTAAATACAAAGATTTTAGATGAGATCATTCAAGTAGAAGACTCTGATGCCATAAATATGGCTAAAAGATTGATGAAAGAAGAAGGTCTTTTATGTGGAATATCTTCAGGTGCTGCCGTTTATGGAGCCATAAAGGTGGCTGAAAGAGAAGAGAATAAAGGTAAAATGATCGTAGTAATTATTCCTGATACTGGAGAAAGATATATATCTACTGAATTATTTGAAGAATACAAGACTTAGTAAGTAAAAGAACTCCCCCCTATAAATTCTCTTAATATAGAGGTCATAGGCACTTCTGTAGGAGAAAGAGGTAAGAAATGGGAAAGGATATCAAGAAGCCTTTTTGCCTCTGGATATTCTGGATAATGTGATGGCAAAACCTTTAACATAGGCTCTGCAAAAAGTTTAAGTACTGAAAATTCATATACTAAAGCAGAATTAAACATCACATCAGCTCTTTCTTGAGTAGGAAATATATAAAGATCTTCTGCCCTTCTTACCGATGGCCATTGTCTAATAGAATCTATGGCTCCATATCCCCTAAATATACTATCTCTTACAATTCTTCTTATAAGCCTGGAATCAGTAGTAGGGACTCTATTTTGATTATCAATATTAAGATGGGTTAAAGCACTTACAAATATATGATACTTCATATATCCTGGGACAAGTGTTGTTAAGTCTGGATTTAATGCATGAATCCCCTCCATTACTATTATGCTTCTATTATCAATTTTTACTACTTTTCCTGAATTTTCTCTCCTTCTCTTTTGAAAATTATAATGAGGAAGCTCAACCTCTCCACCATTCATAAGGATATTTAAATGTTCATTAAGAAGAGGGATATCCAGGGCATTGGGATTATCAAAATCATAATTTCCAAATTCATCCCGAGCTATATATTCAGGAGGTAAGAAATAATCATCTGTTTCAATCACTATAGGGTTTAAACCATTAACCTTTAATTGGATCTGAAGCCTCTTGCTAAAAGTAGTCTTTCCAGCTGAGGAAGGACCAGCAATTAATACCAGTTTAAGATCTGGAAGTTTAGAACAGATCTCATCAGCAATCTGTGCAATCTTCTTCTCATGCAGTGCTTCTGCTACTTTTATCACCTCAGAAACTTCACCTTTTTCAATGGTTTCATTCAAAGAAGAAACATCTACAAGACCTAAAATCTCAATCCAATTTTTATACTCATAGAAAGCTTGAAAAAGCTTAACGATCTCTTTAAACCCGCTTAGTTTATTTATATCTTTTTCGTCTGGTAGTATCATAATAAAACCAGGC
>JAKOUL010000026.1 GCA_029776735.1 Dictyoglomota bacterium | reverse complement strand
TATTCTTCAGCCTTGTGTTACTTTTAATAGAGTAAATACTTTTTCTTGGTATAAGGAAAGGGTATATAAACTTTCAGAGGATTATGATCCTTCTGATATTCATTTTGCCTTTGAAAAAGCGTTGGAATGGGGAGATAAAATTCCTATAGGTGTTATTTATAAGAAGGAAAGACCTACTTATGAAGAGATATTACCTCAATTAGGAGGAGAGCCATTATATAGGAAGAAGAGGGATCCAAAAGAGATCTTTGAAAAAGTTGTAAAAGAGTTTATGTAAGAAAGTAAGTAATTTATCTTTCTTAGATGTATGCCCTAAAAGGGAGGGCTCTTATGCCTAATCTTTTTCTTGATGCTCGTATGATTGATGCCTCAGGGATAGGTACTTACTTACAAAATTTGATTCCTTTTTTAAAGAATCAAATCCATGTTACTCTTTTAGGGGATCCTAAAAAAATAGAAAAGTTTTTGGATATAGATGATTTAAGAGTAATCCCTATGAAATCCCCTATATATTCTCCCTATGAGCAGATGGAATTTATCTTAAAATTTAAAGATGCAGATCTTTTCTGGTCTCCTCACTTTAATGTACCTATTTTCCCTATAAAGACTAAAAAAAGGCTTGTAACTATCCATGATGTATTTCATCTTGCCTTTGGAGATTTATACAATCTCTTTGAGAGGAATTATGCGAAAATTTTGATTAGATCAGCAGTAAAACTTTCAGATATGATAATCACAGTCTCTAATTTTTCAAAATCAGAGATAATAAAGTATACAGGAATAGAAGAAAGAAAGATAAGGGTAATATACAACGGAGTAGATACAAGTATATTTAAAAGATATGAAAAAGAAGAGCTTGAGAAAGTAAAAGAAAAGTATAATCTTCCTGCGATGTTTATTCTTTTTGTTGGGAATGTAAAGCCTCATAAAAATTTAAGAATGGGTTTAAGAGCCTTTGAATTAGTATTGAAAAATATTGACAATCTATTTTTTGTTATAGTAGGGAAAAAGGAAGGTTTTATTAAGGGAGATAGAGAAATTTTTAATCTTCTTGAGAGAAGTAAATTAAGAGAAAGAGTAATTTTTACAGGTTTTGTTGATAAAGAAGATCTTCCTAAGATATATAATCTTTCTTCTCTTCTTATCTTTCCATCTCTTTATGAAGGATTTGGGCTTCCTCCCCTTGAAGCAATGGCGTGTGGTTGTCCTACTGTAGTCTCCCATTTATCGTCTTTGCCTGAGATCTGTGGTGATGCAAGCTACTATGTAGATCCTTATGATTTGGAAAGTATTACAGAGGGGATTGAAAGGGTTATGGGGGATGAAAATCTTAGGGATACTCTTATTCAAAAGGGATTTTTAAGGGTTAAAGATTTTTCCTGGGAAAAATCCGCAAAAGAGCATATAGAAGCTATTTTTGAACTTCTTCAAGCCTCTTGATATTCTTCAGCCTTGTGTTACTTTTAATAGAGTAAATACTTTTTCTTGGTATAAGGAAAGGGTATATAAACTTTCAGAGGATTATGATCCTTCTGATATTCATTTTGCCTTTGAAAAAGCGTTGGAATGGGGAGATAAAATTCCTATAGGTGTTATTTATAAGAAGGAAAGACCTACTTATGAAGAGATATTACC
>JAKOUL010000008.1 GCA_029776735.1 Dictyoglomota bacterium | reverse complement strand
TGAATTCTTCCCATCCCCAAGGGGATATATCACATTCTCTACAACGACCTCCTGTATTAAAGCAGAATAAAGGTTAGGTTTTTTACTTTTAAGAGAAGAAATTCCACTGGTAGCATTCCCTTGGGGATCCGCATCTACAATAAGCACTTTTTTCCCCATTTCTGCAAGGATATATCCAAGATTTATAACGGTAGTAGTTTTACCAACTCCACCTTTCTGATTAGCAACTACAATAACCTTCCCCATCTATCTCCTCAATGTTTCACGTGAAACATTTATTTTAATCTTTAAGTTCTTCCATCATTTCTTCTACTTCCTTTTCTCCTTCCTGATAGAACTTCTCTTCATCTTTGTCAAGTTCCTTCAAAAGTCTTAAAAATTCGCCAGCATGAACTCTTTCTTCATCAGCAATATCATAAAGGACTTTTTTAGCAAGAGGATCATCGGTAGATTCTGCAATCTCTGTATAAAGTTGAATTGCCTCATACTCCGCAGCAATAAAAAATCTAACAGCTCTAACCAACTCCTCTTTATTAACCTTTCTATGCGCACTTAGTACAGAATAAGGAGTACCAAATTCAGGCATTTTACTAATTCCTCCCTCTTGAAATTTATTTAGGTTATTATAACATAAAAAATATGAGAGAGATAGATATGACGCAAAAAGAAAGATTATTAATATCGCTATTACTTGCGTCCTTCCTTACATCTTTCTCAAGCTCTTCTATTAATGTAGCTCTTCCTATGATAGGAAGAGAACTCTCTATAAATTCGGTAACCTTAAGTTGGATCTCCACATCTTATCTATTAGCAACTTCTGTTCTTCTTCTTCCCTTAGGTAGGATCTCTGATATACTCGGGAGAAAAAAGATATATCTCTTAGGAATCATCATATTTTCATTAGGCTCTTTATTTACTATCTTTTCTAAAAGTATAACCTTTTTACTATCCTCAAGGGTGATGCAAGGTATAGGAGCGTCTATGATATATGCTACTAACACAGCCATACTCACAACCCTATATCCTGAGGAAAAGGGAAAATTTTTAGGTCTAAACGTAACAGCAGTATATTTAGGTTTATCCATGGGACCTGTTCTGAGTGGAGTTTTAATTCAAAATTTTCCCTGGAAAAGTATATTTTTTGTATCCTTTATATTA
The DNA here is from genome assembly GCA_029776735.1 of Dictyoglomota bacterium. Next base: position 3,311 of record JAKOUL010000008.1, on the reverse strand, counting down.
GGGATCATTACCTTTACGCTTTCTATTACAAAAGATGATGAGAAAACTCAAAAAGGAAGTATAGACTTCTTAGGAACATTTATATATGCCATATCTACTATCTTATTTCTTTATGGCATCTCAAGAATTACAGATAAAATAGGCGTTACTTTCATCCTTTTAGGGATCCTTGGGATCATATCATTCTTTTATAGAGAGGGAAGAGTAAAGGATCCTGTATTTGATGTTAAGCTTTTCTCTAAAAACAGACTTTTTCTATTCTCTAACATATCTGCTCTTATTAATTATGGCTCTACCTCTGCTATATCATTTCTAATGAGCTTATATCTTCAATATATAAAAAATCTACCACCTCAAACAACTGGGATTATACTTCTTTTACAACCCATGTTTCAGGCATTACTTTCTCCTTTTGCAGGGAGATTATCTGATAGAAAAGATCCTGGGAAAATTGCTTCGGTTGGTATGGGCATTATCTCCTTAATGCTTTTCTCTCTATCTTTTATTGACAACAATACATCAATCTATATAATAATTTTTGCTCTATCCACTCTTGGATTTGGCTTTGCTCTTTTTTCTTCACCAAACACAAATGCTATTATGAGCTCGGTAGATAAGAACTCCTATGGTATTGCATCTTCCACATTAGCAACCATGAGAGTTATTGGTCAAACCCTTAGTATGGCTATAGTAACTTCTATATTTTCAATAATACTTAAAGGAGAACCAATCCACTCAGAGAGTCTATCAAAATTTCTTCTCTCCACAAGAACATCTTTCTACATTTTTACAGTACTTTGTATAATAGGCACATTTACTTCTTTAATAAGAAATAAATCTTCATAATAAAACTTTAATTAATTTCTAAATTAACTTTAATCTTAAATTCATCTTTCTTTAATATTTACTTTTTATTATCATACTTGGAAACTCGTAAAAGGGAGGTGATATAAAAATTTGAAAGGATCCCTCTTGCGTATATATCTCCGAAAATATTTAAAGGAGGGAATTTTATGAAAAAAATCTTAGTAATTCTATCCTTAATCCTTCTCTCATCATTAGCATGGGGACAAGTATTAATCAATGGCGCTGGAGCTACTTTCCCATATCCTCTTTATTCCAGATGGTTTTACGAGTTTGAAAAGGAAACAGGGATAAAGATAAATTATCAAGCAGTAGGAAGTGGTGCAGGAATTCAACAGATACAAGCAGGGACTGTAGATTTTGGAGCATCTGATTCTCCTCTTACAGGAAAAGAGCAGCAAGACTCAGGGCTCATTATGATTCCAGAAGTAGCAGGAGCAGTAGCTATAGTATATAATCTTCCAGGTATTGATAAAGGACTAAAACTTACAAGACAGATTATTGCAGATATCTACCTTGGGAAAATCAAAAAATGGAATGATCCTAAGATTAAAGCTATAAACCCTGACTTAAAACTCCCTGACATACCTATCACCGTAGTAAGAAGATCCGATGGAAGTGGGACCACAGATATTTTTACTCATTTTCTATCAGCAGTAAGCCCTGAATGGAAAGAAAAAGTTGGAGCAGGAACATCGGTAAATTGGCCAGTAGGATTAGGAGGAAGGGGAAATGCAGGGATAGCAGGACTTGTCCAAAATACCGTCGGAGCTATAGGATATGTAGAACTTGCATATGCAGTACAGAATAATATTCCATATGCTCAGATTAGAAATAAATCTGGGAACTATGTATATCCTTCTATAGAAACCACAAAAAGTGCTGCACTATCTTATAAAGTACCACAAGACTTCTATGTGTATATTGTAGATGCCTCAGGTAAGAATAGCTATCCCATATCAGGATATACCTTCCTTCTCTTAAGGAAAGAACAAAAGGACTTAGAAAAGGCAAAAGCTATAGTAAAATTCATAAATTGGGCTTATGAAAAAGGAGATTCATTTGCAGAAGAACTACTTTATGTTCCACTCCCTGAGAATGTAAAGAAACAAGCCATAAAAAGATTAGATCTTCTAACCTATCAAAATAAAAAGGTAACAGACCTTCTTAAGTAGCCTCAAAGATATTAGAGGGGGGAGAAAGGATTTTTCTCCCCCCTTTTATGTTATACTATAAAGATATGAAATTTAGAGCATTAGAAGAAGCAGAAGTTATAAAAAGAGAAAAGAGGTTCAGATTATACATAAAACACAATGGTGAAGAAAAGCTATCCTATCTTCCTAACCCTGGAAGACTTCAAGAAATCATATATCCTTCTGCAAAAGTTTATATTACGCCCACAGAAGATCCTAAAAGAAAAACAAGATTTGAAGCAGTATTAGGCATGCAAGACTCTCATTTTGTCTCCTTAAATGCAAGTCTTGCTAACAAAATCTTTGAAGAAAGCTTGCCTTTTTTCCCTGTAAAAGTGAAAGAATTTAGCAGAGAAGTTTATTTTCATGGTAAGAGATACGACTTTTTAATAAATAGCAGAATTTTAATAGAGGTAAAATCAGTTACTCTTGTTAAAGATAGAGTAGGATTATTTCCTGATGCTCCTACAGAAAGAGGTGCTCAGCACTTAGAATATATGACAGACTGGCTCTTTGAAAAATGGGTAGTATTTGTGGTTCAAAGAGATGATGTGGATATAGTTATGCCAAATGAAGAGATGGATCCAAGATTTTACAACTCTGCCAAAAAACTTTACGAGAACAAAGGTGCCTTTTTTGCCTTTAAATGTAATGTAAATCTTAATGGCATATATTTCAAGGACTTTGTAAATGTCAAAATATAGCTCAGCTATAGAAAAAATCAGAGAAATTGAAGAGATGGCATCTCTTTTAGTAAAAGAAAGATTAAAAGAGTTTGAGGATTTAGAAAAGTATGGAAGTGAATTAGATCTTTTTTCAGAACTTTCCTTTTGTATTCTCACAGCCAATTGGTCTGCAAAGATGGGAATAAAGGCTCAAGAATACATAGGAAAGGAAAACTTTGCAACATTACCCTTAGAAAGGCTCATTAAAAAGCTCTCAGAAACAAAACACAGATATCCAAAAAAAAGAGCAGAATTTATAGTAGAAGATAGAAGACTGATAGGAAGATTACGAGAGATACTATCTTTACCATCAAAAGAAGCGAGAAAGATTCTTGTAAAAGAAGCAAAGGGGATTGGATGGAAGGAAGGAAGTCATTTTTTGAGGAATAGTGGAAAACTTGATGTAGCAATATTAGATAAACATATTCTTAAATTTCTTTTTGATGAGAAGATTATAGAAGAAATTCCTAAGGGATGGACTCAAAAAAATTATGAAAAGATAGAAGAAGAGTTCACAAAGCTTTCCGAT
>JAKOUL010000007.1 GCA_029776735.1 Dictyoglomota bacterium | reverse complement strand
ATCGGAAAGCTTTGTGAACTCTTCTTCTATCTTTTCATAATTTTTTTGAGTCCATCCCTTAGGAATTTCTTCTATAATCTTCTCATCAAAAAGAAATTTAAGAATATGTTTATCTAATATTGCTACATCAAGTTTTCCACTATTCCTCAAAAAATGACTTCCTTCCTTCCATCCAATCCCCTTTGCTTCTTTTACAAGAATTTTCCTTGCTTCTTTTGAGGGTAAAGATATTATCTCTCGTAATCTTCCTATCAATTTTCTATCTTCTACTATAAATTCTGCTCTTTTTTTTGGATATCTGTGTTTTGTTTCCGAGAGCTTTTCAGTGAGTTTTTCTAATGGTAATGTTGCAAAATTTTCCTTTCCTATATATTCTTGAGCCTTTATTCCCATCCTTGCAGACCAATTAGCTGTGAGAATACAAAAGGAAAGTTCTGAAAATAGATCTAATTCACTTCCATACTTTCCTAAATCCTCAAACTCTTTTAATCTTTCTTTTACTAAAGGAGATGCAATCTCTTCAATTTCTCTAATTTTTTCTATGGCTGAGCTATATTTTGACATTTACAAAATCCTTGAAATATATACCTTCAAGATTTACATTACATTTAAAGGCAAAAAAGGCACCTTTGTTCTCGTAAAGTTTTTTGGCAGAGTTGTAAAATCTGGGATCCAGTTCTTTATTTGGCATAACTATATCCACATCGTCTCTTTGAACCACAAATACCACCCATTTTTCAAAGATCCAGTCGATCATAAATTCTAAGTGCTGAGCACCTCTTTTTGTGGGGGCATCAGGAAATAATCCTACTCTATCTTTAACAAGAGTAACTGATTTTACCTCTATTAAGATTCTACTATTTATTAGGAAGTCGTATCTCTTACCTTGAAAATAAACTTCTCTACGAAATTCTTTTACTTTTACAGGGAAAAAAGGCAAGCTTTCTTCAAAGATTTTGTTAGCAAGACTTGCATTTAAGGAAACAAAATGAGAGTCTTGCATGCCTAATACTGCTTCAAATCTTGTTTTCCTTTTAGGATTTTCTGTGGGCATAACGTAGATTTTTGCAGAAGGATAGATGATTTCCTGAAGCCTTCCAGGGTTAGGAAGATAGGATAGCTTTTCTTCACCATTGTGTTTTATATATAATCTGAACCTCTTTTCTCTTTTTATAACTTCTGCTTCTTCTAATGCTCTAAATTTCATATCGTTATAGTATAACATAAAAGGGGGGAGAGAAATCCTTTCCCCCCTCTAATATCTTTAAGGCTACTTAAGAAGGTCTGTTACTTTTTTATTTTGGTAGGTTAGAAGATCCAATCTTTTTAGGGCTTGTTTCTTTACATCCTCGGGGAGTGGGACATAAAGTAGTTCTTCTGCAAAGGAATCTCCTTTTTCATAAGCCCAACTTATGAATTTTACTATAGCTTTTGCCTTTTCTAAATCCTTTTGCTCTTTCCTTAAAATAAGGAAGGTATATCCTGATATGGGGTAACTATTCTTACCCGAGGCATCTACGATATACACATAAAAATCTTGTGGTACTTTATAAGATAGTGCAGCATTTTTTGTTGTTTCTATAGAAGGATATACATAGTTTCCAGACTTATTTCTAATCTGAGCATATGGAATATTATTCTGCACTGCATATGCAAGTTCTACATATCCTATGGCTCCAATGGTATTTTGGACAAGCCCTGCTATTCCTGCATTTCCTTTTCCTCCCAATCCTACTATCCAATTTACCGATGTTCCTGCTCCAACCTTTTCTTTCCATTCAGGGCTTACTGCTGATAGAAAATGAGTAAAAATATCTGTGGTCCCACTTCCATCGGATCTTCTTACTACGGTGATAGGTACGTCAGGGAGTTTTAAGTCAGGGTTTATAGCTTTAATCTTAGGATCATTCCATTTTTTGATTTTTCCAAGGTAGATATCTGCAATAATCTGTCTTGTAAGTTTTAGTCCTTTGTCAATACCTGGGAGATTATATACCATAGCTACTGCTCCTGCTACTTCTGGGATCATAATGAGTCCTGAATCTTGCTGCTCTTTTCCTGTAAGAGGAGAATCGGATGCTCCGAAATCTATTGTGCCTGCTTGTATCTGTTGAATTCCTGCGCCACTCCCTACTGCTTGATAATTTATTTTTATCCCTGTTTCCTTTTCAAACTCGTAAAACCACCTAGAGTATAGAGGATATGGAAAACTGGCACCAGCGCCATTGATTAATACTTGTCCCCATGCTAATGATGAGAGAAGAATTAAGGATAGAATTACTAAGATTTTTTTCATAAAATTCCCTCCTTTAAATATTTTGGGAGATATATACTCAAGAAGGATTATTTAAATTTTTACATCACCTCCCTTTTATAGAGTTTTCAAGTATGATAATAAAAAGTAAATATTAAAGGAAGATGAAGGTAGAATTAAATTTAATTTAGAATCTAATTAAAGTTTTATTATGAAGATTTATTTCTTATTAAAGAAGTTAAAGTACCCTATCTCTCTCATATTTTTTATGTTATAATAACCTAAATAAATTTCAAGAGGGAGGAATTAGTAAAATGCCTGAATTTGGTACTCCTTATTCTGTACTAAGTGCGCATAGAAAGGTTAATAAAGAGGAGTTAATTAGATCCATTAGATTTTTTATTGCTGCGGAGTATGAGGCAATTCAACTTTATACAGAGATTGCAGAATCTACCGATGATCCTCTTGCTAAGAAGGTTCTCTATGATATTGCTGATGAAGAGAAAGTTCATGCTGGCGAATTTTTAAAACTTTTGAAGGAACTTGATAAAGATGAAGAAAAATTCTATCAGCAGGGAGAGAAAGAAGTAAAAGAGATGATGAAGGAGCTTAAAGGTTAAAGTAAATGTTTCACGTGAAACATTTGGGGAGATAGATGGGGAA
>JAKOUL010000136.1 GCA_029776735.1 Dictyoglomota bacterium | reverse complement strand
TATAGACGAAATTTTATAGTAGATAGTATAGATATGGCATTTTTCAATTTAGGAATGACCTTTGGTTCAGTCCTTACTCTTTTACCTCTTTTTGCTAAACATTTAGGAGCTGGAAATTTAGAGATAGGGCTCATACCTGCTATATCAAACTTAGGTTGGGCAATACCTGCTATTCTTGGAGCAAAATATTCAGAGAAGTATAAAAAGAAATTAGATCTTGTATTAAAAGTTACCCTTGGAGAAAGACTTCCTTATTTCTTTTTGGCTTTAATATCTTTCTTTATAGCGTCTCAAAGCCCTAAACTTGCTCTTTATCTTTCCTTATTAATGCTTGGAATTGCTACATTCTCTGCAGGATTTTTAGGTCCCCCATGGATGACCATGATAAGCAAAGTCATTCGTCCTGAGAAAAGAGGCACTTTCTTTGCCTTTGGAAGTGGATTTGGAGCTATAATAGGAATTGGAGGAGCTGCTCTCGCCAGGTATTTTCTTTCCAAATACCCATTCCCTCATAATTTTGGCTATTCCTTCTTATGTGCAAGTATAGCCTTAATGATATCCTTTGCATTTTTGGCTATGACCAAGGAAGAACCCAATGAGGATCCAGGAAAAGATATTCCTTTACGGGAATATCTAAAGGGAATAAAGGAAGTTTTTATAGATAAAAACTTTAAAAGCTATATATTTTCAAGGATAGTAAATACCTTCTCTATGTGTTTCGCAAATTTTGTAACGGTATTTGCACTAAATAATTTCTCTGTTTCTGATAAAGTAGTAGCAGACTTTACAGCCATCCTTCTTGCTTCTCAAGGTCTCTCTTCTTTTATATATGGTCCCTTAGGAGACAAATTAGGACATAAGATAACATTAGCTCTTGGTAGATTATTTGTTGTTATAGATTTGATCCTTCTCATTTTTGGCAATTCTGTTACTTGTATTTACTTAAGTTTTATCCTTCTTGGATTCATCAATGGTGCCTTTGCAGTAGGAGATTTTGCTATAATACTTGATCTTGCCCCAAATAATAAAAAAGAACTCTACATTGGAGTTTTAAACTTTATTTCTTCACCTTTCTCCTTTGCATTTCCACTTCTTGCAGGAAAAATTGCAGACCTGAAAGGTTATATTTTTCTCTTTTCTTTATTATTCATTATAAGTATATTTAGCTTTATATACTTTATAATAAAAGTGGAGGATCCAAGAAGAAATGATAAAAACCTTAATTACATTAATAATAATTAGTTTTTTAGGCTTTCTTTCAAAAAAATTCCAAATTTTCAAACAAAAAGATACAGAAATTTTTTCAAGATTTGTTTATAATTTTTCTCTTCCTGCTTTAGTATTCTTCTCCATCTACTCAAATCCTCCCCAAGGAGCATTTTTAAAGGTTGCAATGGTAGAATGGATTACAAGTTTTATTGTGGGAGCAATCTCTATAATTATTGGCGTACTATTAAAGCTAAAAAGAGAAACCATTGCAAGTCTATTTTTAGTCACTATAGGAGGAAATGTAACCTTTTTAGGATATCCTATTATGGAAAGATTATATGGAAGTGAGGGACTTAGCCTTGCAATTATTTATGACCAGTTAGGAATGATTATATTTGTCTATACTATAGGCATTTTAGTTATTAATCTTTTTACATCTCAAAAGGAACTTGGATTTGAAAATTCGCTTAAAAAAATACTATTAAATCCACCCCTCTGGGGATTGATAGCAGGTCTTGTTTTACAACCTATAAAAATTCCTGATTTCCTATTAGAAAGCTTCTCCCTATTGGGAAGAGCTACTACTCCTCTTATGATGTTTCTTTTAGGATTATCTTTGGAAAAGCCAGAAAGTAAAGAGACTTATCTTCCAGTAAGTATTGGGGTTATTTTAAAGCTTTTGGCTTTTCCTTTATTTGCCCTTCTACTTTCCAATTTGTTTAATCTTTCTGGAGTTCCTTTTAATGTAACAATCTTAGAGTCTGCTATGCCTTCCATGCTTACTGCTTTAGTACTTGCTATCCAGTTCAAACTGGATTATCCATTCTCTTCCCACGTAATAACTTATTCCACTCTTCTATCTCTAATTACATTAAATCTTTGGATGGAGGTAATAAAATGATTGCTTTACTAAAGGTAAGTATAATCTTTGGCATCATAGTAGTCCTCATTAGTAAAAAGTTTCCATTAGTATGGGCACTCTTAGGTGGAAGTATTATTATGGGACTAAGTTTTGGACTTCCTTTTTCCGATATATTAAAGGGAGTTTTTGAAGGAGCTATAGCATGGGACACTATCAAATTAGCATTAATATTATACTTAATTGCAGTAGTTGAGAATATCTTAAGGAATAAAGATCTTTTAAAAAACATGATATTTTCTATTAAATCCCTTATTAAAGAAAAAAGACTCCTTCTTATCTCTATGCCTATGATTATGGGGCTTCTACCATCGGTGGGAGGAGCTCTATTTTCTGCACCTCTTTTAGAAGAAGCAGGTAAAGATACAAATCTTGATCCAGAAAGAAAAAGCTATATAAATTACTGGTTTAGACATGTCTGGGAACCATTTCTTCCTATTTATCCAGGAATTTTACTTGTCTCTGTTTTGAGTGCAACAGATCTTCCTATCTTAGTAAGAGAAGCTCTCCCTTATGGACTTCTTGTTCTTGCTATAGGACTATTTTTTGCCTTTTATAAATTAGATCTCTCAGAAAAAGCTCCAGAAGAAATTTCAGAAGAAGCTCCGGACACAAATGAAACTCCCATAGAAGAAAATCCAAATACAAATGAGGCTCCTTCAGAAGAAATCAAAAATCCATTAAAGACTTTCTTAATATCCTTTTCACCTATACTTGCACTTTTATTAATAACTCTAATTTTTCATATAGATCTTCTCTATGTACTTTTAGGACTAATCTTGGCACTATTTTTAATATTCAGATATAACCCTCAGGATATTAAAAATACCCTGAAAGACGCTTTAAAGCCTGAAAACGTACTTCTCATCATCGCTGTTATGATCTTTAAAAGAATGTTAGAGGTTACTGGAGCAGTATCTGATATATCTTACCTCCTAAATTACTCTAATATACCTAACTTCATACCTTTCTTTATATTGCCCTTTATAACAGGACTTCTTACTGGAGTAACTCAGGCTTCTGTGGGAATATCTTTCCCAATACTTCTTAAAATGATCCCTTACCAAAATCCATTAAAATATATTATATTTGGGTTTATTAGTAGTTATTTCGGAGTACTTATGTCTCCTATGCATCTTTGCTTAATTCTCACAAAAGAATATTACAAGGCAGATTGGAACAAACTTTATTCTTATGTAATAAAAAGCGGTGTTGTATTTGCAATATTTCTCTTTCTTAAATTCTTTTTGAGCTAATCCTTTAAAATTTTATGATAAAATAATGGTTAAGATTTAAAAGGGGGAATATGGCGTAATGAAACAATTCAAGGAAGGAGAAAAATTTGTTTAGAAAGACAAAAATAGTATGTACCATAGGTCCTGTTAGTGAAAGTGAAGATATGCTCAGAGATTTAATTATTGCAGGAATGGATGCAGCAAGGCTCAATTTCTCCCATGGAGATTATAATGAACATGGAGAAAAAATAAGATTAATAAGAAAACTCTCTGAAGAATTAGATAAGCCTATTGCTATCATTCAAGATCTTCAAGGTCCTAAAATCAGAGTTGGAGAAGTAGAAAATAACAAAATCTATCTCAAAGATGGCGAAAATATAGCTATTACCTCTAAGGAAACTCTTGGAAATGAAAAGCTTCTCTATATAAATTACCCTTACCTTCTACAGAATATTAATGTAGGAGAAAGAATTCTTATTGATGATGGAGCCATTGAACTTAAAGCTATTGATAAAAAGGATGATAAATTAATATGTAGCATTATTCATGGGGGCTATCTTTCAAACCATAAAGGAGTAAACTTCCCAGATTCTACTTTGAAAGTATCTCCACTCACTGAAAAAGATAAAAAAGATGTACTTTTTGGAATTGAGAGGGGAGTAGATTTTATTGCCTTATCTTTTATACAAAGGGCTTCTGATATCTTAGAGCTAAAAGAATTTTTAGAACTTCATGATGCGAGAATTCCTGTTATTGCAAAAATTGAGAAGAGAGAAGCCGTAAATAACTTCAAAGAGATCCTTGAAGTAGCAGATGGTATTATGGTAGCAAGAGGCGATCTTGCTGTTGAAATGTCCAATGAGGAAGTCCCTCTCATTCAGAAAAAGATTATAAAAGAGACAAGAATATCAGGTAAACCTGTAATTACTGCTACTCAAATGCTTATTTCTATGGTAGATAATCCTACTCCTACTCGGGCAGAAGTGAGTGATGTGGCAAATGCTATACTTGATGGCACCGATGCAGTTATGCTTTCCAATGAGACTGCTGCAGGAAAATATCCCATAGAAAGCGTAAAGATGATGGACAAAATTGCAAGAAAAGTAGAAGAAGAATTTCCCTTTGAAGAATTTTTGAAAGAATCAGACTGTAAAGAAAATATTACTCAAGCCATTACTTTTTCTACCTGCCAAATTGCAAAAGAGATAAAAGCTTCAGCTATTATTACAGCAACCCATAGTGGCTTCACTGCAAGACAGACCTCAAAATATAGACCTTCTTCTACTATATTTGCCCTTACCCCTTTTCCTGAAATAAGAAGAAGACTGAATCTAAGTTGGGGAGTAGTTCCTCTTCTCACAGAGGTTTTTTATACTACAGATGAAATGTTTGATAAATCTACAAGATTACTTCTTCAAAGGGAATATGTGAAGAGAGGAGATGTAGTAGTCATAACCGCTGGAATTCCTATGGGAATATCAGGTATGACTAATCTTATAAAAGTACATATAGTTAGCGATATGGTAGGAAAAGGACATGGGCTTGGTGGAGAACCAAAAACTGCAAAAGCAACTATTGCTAAAGATGTAAAAGAGGCTATAAGTAAAGTAAATGAAGGCGATATTCTTCTAATACCTTCTTTTAACCCAGAATTGGAACCTCTTCTTGATAAGCTCCAAGGATTAATTATAGAAGATGAAAAGCTTCCTCCATCTCTTATACCATGGAGAAGTAAAGGACTCAGTATAATAGTAGGAGCAAAAGGCATGCAGGATAAATTAACTCAAGGAGAGATCATAACCATAGATCCTGAAAGAGGAGTGATATATCGTGGAGTGGCAAGAACTACCTAAAAAAGAGAAAAAGAAGAAAAAGAGAAGTCTTCTCTTTTTAGTTTTCATACTTTTTATTCTATATCTCAGTCCTTCAATATATTATGGGATAAGAGATTATAGAGAATATTCAAGAGAATTAGAAGAACTAACAAAAAGGGAAGAAGCTCTCCAAAAAGATGTAGAGGCATTAAGAGAGATTGCCTACCACATGGATGATCCATATATCATTGAGGAACTTGCCAGGGAAAAACTTTTTATGGTAAGACCAGGAGAAGAACCACTTTTAATCATTGAAGAGAAAGAAGAAAACAAAGATACCTTAGTTAAAAAGATTACAGATCTTTTTAAAAAGTAGATTTTTGATATAATATTTCCTATTAGACAAAAATAGGTAGTAAAGAGGTGGAAAAATGGGGAAACAGTGGAACGTAATTCAAAAAAGAAAAAGAAGAAAGGCAAGAGAAAAAAGGCAAAAAGAACGTATTAAGCTACAGATTAAAGAATCAAAGAAAATCTAAAAATTTTGCTTTTCAAAAAGGATCCATAGTGATATAATATTAAACAGAAATTAAACGAAAGAGGGAAACTTGTACATAAGTGATAAGTTGGAGATTCTTGCAGAGTCTGCAAAATTTGATCTATGTGGGTCCTTCTTATGTTCTCCTGAAGCAGTAAAAAGAACTCCCACATTAAAGGGGTGGATTTACCCTACAACTCTTCCCAATGGAAAAACTGTAAGACTTTTAAAAATACTACTCTCTAATGATTGTATTCATAACTGTTATTATTGCGCCAATAGAGCTAATCGTTCTTTTCAAAGGATAAGTTTCAGTGCCGATGAATTGGTAAGGCTATTCTTAGAACTTAAAAGAAAAAATCTTGTGGATGGATTATTCTTAAGCTCTGCAGTAACAAAATCTCCTAAGAATACTATGGAAGAGATGCTAAAAGTTGTAGAGATATTAAGGGAAAGACATAATTTTAAAGGTTATATACACTTAAAAATCCTTCCTGAATCATCAGAAGATTATATAGAAACTGCAATAAAGTATGCCGATAGGGTATCTATAAACCTTGAAGCTCCAGGAGAGGAATATCTAAAGAAAATAGCTCCTGAGAAAAATTTCTCCCTTTTATTTAAAAAGATGGAAGTTTTAAAAAATCTTCTTCAAAAAGGAATAAGACCTAAAGCTGGAATAACAACCCAATTTGTTGTAGGAGCCTCTCAAGAAAAGGATACAGAGATCCTTTCTTTAACTTCTAAACTTTATAAAGAGTATCAGCTCGGTAGGGCATACTTTAGTGCCTTCCAGCCAATCGCCAAAACTCCTTTAGAAGATCTTCCTCCTACTTCTACTTGGAGAGAGGTTAGACTGTATCAAGCAGACTTTTTAATAAGAAGATATGCTTTTTCTATGGAAGAATTTGTATTTGAAAATGGAAATCTTCCTTTAAATGAAGACCCTAAAATGGTATGGGCTAAAAACCATCCTGACTTCTTCCCAATAGAGATAAATAAAGCACCTTACTTAGAACTTCTGAGAATTCCTGGAATAGGCCCTCAAAGTGCTAAGAAGATCTTAAAAGTAAGAGAAGAAAATAGCATAAGAGATATAAAAGATCTTAAAAATTTAGGTATAAACTCTGAGAGATGTAAAGATTTCATCCTTATAAATGGAAAAAGTCCCTCCTTCAGTTCAAGACAACTTTGTCTATTCTAAAAAGGAGGGACTTTTCAAAGTATTTATTCTCCTAAACCATTATTTGCAATAACCTCTTTATAGAAATATGCACTATCCTTTAAAATCCTTTTTTGATCCGAATAATCTACATATATTAATCCAAATCTCTTACTAAATCCATTACTCCACTCAAAATTGTCCATAAGAGTCCATATAAAATAACCTCTAAGATCTACACCATCTCTTATGGCATAATAGGCTCTCTTAAAATGTTCCCTTAAATAATCAATTCTCTTTTCATCTCTAATCTTTCCATCTTCCACTACATCACTGAATGCAGCTCCATTTTCAGTAATATAAAGAGGTACCTCGTAATCTCTATACAGTCTTATTAAAAGATCATATAGTCCATCAGGATATATCTCCCAATTCATATCTGTAAATTCTCCAGGACCTTTTACTTCTTTAACTCCAAATACTTTATTCTCTGGATCTGCTTTTACAATAGTTCTTGTATAGTAGTTTATTCCTATAAAATCTATTGGCCTACTGATAATATCAAAATCTTCAGGCTCAGGCTTAAAACCCCAGTAACTTCTTTCCAAAATCCTCCAGACCTCTTCAGGATACTCTCTAAAGAATATAGGATCTAAGAATAGTCTATTAGAAAAAGCATCTTGAAGTTCTGCTGCTCTGAGATCTTCCTCTTTTTCTGTAGCAGGATAAACGGGAGAAAAATTCAAAGTAATTCCAATCTCCCCTTTATAATTCTTCTGCCTATAAGATTGAACTGCAAGTCCATGGGCAAGGAGGAAGTTATGAGTGGCAATAAAAGCCCCTTTCATATCCCTCTTCCCTGGAGCATGAACTCCAAAAGCATATCCTAAGAAGGCATTTACCCATGGTTCATTCAAAGTAATCCAGATAGGGACTCTATCTCCAAATTTATCAAACATAAAATTAGCATATTCTGCAAAGTATTTAGACGTATCCCTATTCAGCCAACCTCCCTTATCCTCCAAAGCTTGAGGTAGATCCCAGTGATACAATGTGATAGCAGGTTTTATTCCCTTTGAAAGCAATGCTTCTATAAGATTTTCATAAAAAGAAACTCCTTTAGGGTTCACAGACCCTTTCCCTTCTGGAAAGATCCTTGGCCATGAAACAGAAAATCTATAACTTTTAAGACCCATAAAAGACATTAACTCCACATCCTCTTCCCAATGGTGGTAATGATCAGAAGCTACATCCCCTGTTTGATTCTGATATATGGTGCCGGGCGTATGAGAAAACCTATCCCATATACTTTCTCCTTTACCATCTTCATAAGCAGCTCCTTCTATCTGATAAGATGCTGTAGCTGTACCCCATAAAAAATCTTTAGGAAAAACAAGCTTTGCCATATACTTTCCTCCTTTTCATACTTTATTATTTTTTTTACACTTTTGTTATATTACTAAACAAAATTATACTTGAGAAGACCTTTAAAGAAAAATGGAAATTTCAATAAAAATAAGCTTCTTTTTTATTACCCCTTGATTTTTCAACAAAGTTTATATATAATTTTACAAAATTGTAAGTCTAATCATCTCACTCCTCGGTAGCTCAATGGTAGAGCGGCCGGCTGTTAACCGGCGGGTTGCAGGTTCGAGACCTGCCCGAGGAGCCATCTAAAATTCTCTATTAAACTATATAAATAAATTCAATCTTATTTTTCCTCTTTAGATTCCAAAAAAAAGAAAGATTGGGTAGGGGATAGGGAACAAAAAATCTTTCCTTAAACTTGTTACTATTTTCATTGTATTTTATTGACTTACAAATCTCCTTAAGATAAGATAAAACAAAAAAGGGAGGAGCCTTTATTATGGGAAAAATAAAAGTTATTGGTGAAAAAATCCCTAATCTTCCTTGGGAGGATCGTCCTAAGAGCAGCACTGAGGTGGTCTGGCGCTATTCTAAAAATCCAATCATCAAGAGAAACCATATAAAAAGATCCAATAGTATATTTAATAGTGCAGTAGTAACCTTCAATGGAGAATTTGCCGGAGTTTTTAGGGTAGACGACAGAACAAGAGCTATGAATCTTCATGCAGGATTTAGCAAAGATGGGATAAATTGGGTCCTTGAAGAAGAACCTATAAACTTTATTCAGAAAACAAAAGATCCATTAATAAATGAATACAAATATGATCCCAGAGTAACATTTATAGATGATAGATACTATGTTACTTGGTGTAATGGATATCATGGACCAACTATAGGAGTAGGATACACCTTTGACTTCAAAGAATTTTATCAGATAGAAAATGCTTTCCTTCCATATAATAGAAATGGTGTGCTCTTCCCAAAAAAGATAAATGGGAAATATGCTATGCTTAGTAGACCCTCTGACCAAGGACATACTGCCTTTGGAGACATATTCTATAGTGAAAGCCCTGATATGATTCACTGGGGATGTCATAGACATGTCATGTCTTCAGGACATCAATTTTCAGGATGGCAATCTCTCAAGATCGGAGCAGGTCCAACTCCAATTGAAACCAGCGAGGGATGGCTTCTTATCTATCATGGAGTCCTTCTCTCTTGTAATGGCTATGTATATAGCTTTGGAGCAGCCCTTCTTGATTTAGAAAAACCCTGGATCGTGAAATATAGATCCAGATCCTATCTCCTCTCTCCTCAAGAATACTATGAATGTGTAGGAGATGTACCCAATGTAGCATTTCCATGTGCAGCTTTATGTGATGTAGAAACAGGGAGGCTTAGTATATACTATGGTGGAGCAGATACTGTAGTTGCTCTTGCCTTTGCATATATAGATGAAATTATTGATTTTCTCAAAGAAGACGGTATTAAATACGTATAAAAATTAGGAGGAGCATGTAAGCTCCTCCTTTAAATATCTGAGAAGTGTATAGAAATAATTACTCTAAAATATCTATTACAGCTCTCTTGTCCTTTTTAAATTAAATCCTAGAATCTCTATATTTTCTTTCACCTCTTTCAAAGAATAAGGTGCCTTAAATATCACATTATATTTACTCTTAGGATAAATATTGAAGTAATTATCCTCCCATTCTGCATTATCTAATTCCAAAACAGTCCACAAAGCAAGAAAATCGCTCTCAAGGTGTAATATAAATATACTCTTATCAAGTTCTTCTAAAGAGTAGAGAATTTCAGCTTTAGGTAAATTTAAATGTTTAAATGGAGCAAAGAAATACTCATTACGATCCACAATAAAACCTTTTCTATCATAGAGGATTACATAAAAGAATTCCTCAAGCTTATTTACATCTCCTATAGGAATAGAATTAAGAATTACAGAGGAATTTTCAGGGATTTCAACCTCCAGTTCTTTTCTTCCTCTTCCTTGACCTTTAAAACTACTAAATCCTGTTTCAATTTTCCCTTCTATAGGTCTCAGTGTATCATTTACTCCAAAAATGTAAAGTTTTCCCTCTCTTTCTTCAATATTTACTTTTATATCTCCAAAAGCCCTTTTCACAAAATAATAAGCAGGTTTTAATTCTTTATAATAATCAATAATACTCCAACTCACTACAGGACAACAATCATTCCACTGCCATATTAAAGCCCCAGAGGTATGGAATTTATTGTTTCTCCAATGTTCAATACCAGTTTTAAGAGCAAGTCCTTGATTAACTTGGGACAGGTATGTA
>JAKOUL010000132.1 GCA_029776735.1 Dictyoglomota bacterium | reverse complement strand
AATTTTGCATATTTAACCTTTGATGTTGTAGAAAATCCTATTTTAAAATCTTTAGATTTTGTAGGATCTTCTCATGTTTCAATGAAAGAGTTAGAAAAATACTTGATTTTGAAAGTTGGAGATTTTGTGTCAGAAGATAAGATCTCAGAACAAATTTCTAAGTTTGAAAGTGCAGGATATTTTTCTGAAGTAAACGTAGATAAAAAAGTAGAAGATGATGAGATATCATTAATTTTTATCTTTCAGGAGAACCCAATAATTAATAAGATAACTTTTACTGGTATATCTGGTATATCCTTTGAAGATTTGAAAAGGGTGCTTCTTAGTAAAGAAGGTACTCCTTTTAATCCTAATCTTTTAAAACAGGATTTGATTAATCTTCAAAAATTTGTGCAAAACAGGGGACTTGTTTTTACTACTCTTCAAGAATTTAATTTTACAAAAGATGGAGAAATAATTTTTGTATTCAAAGAATATAAAGTGGAAGATATAGAGGTAGAAATTCTTCCCACTACTGAAACATCTTCACTGAGCTTTATGTCTTTTTTAAGGAAACCCACCGATGAAAATGTGGTAAGAAGAGAGATAACCCTTAAGGTAGGAGAGAATTTCAATTGGGAAAAGGTAAAAGATGATTTACAGAGAATATATAATGCAGGTATTTTTGAGGATGTCTCTATAAGATTTGAGCAGGGAAGTTCTGAGGATAAAGTTAAAGTTGTATATGTGGCAAAAGAGAAGCTTTCAGGAGCTATAAATTTTGGTGGAGGATATGCTACTGATACAGGACTTTACGGATATGTTGAATATAAAGAAGGGAATTTTATGGGTAAAGCTCAGCAACTGAGTCTGAAAGTTTCTCTTACAGCACAAGGTAAAGTAAATTATCAGCTAAGCTTTTATGATCCTTGGTTTTTGGGTGGTAGAAATTCCTCCCAATTTGAGCTTTATGATAAAAATACTACAACTACAAGCATAGAAGATGGAAGTACAATTATAATTGAGGAAGAGAGAGCTGGTGGAACTTTTTCTTTCTCTTATCCTTTGACGAAAATATGGAATCTTTCTTTAGGCTTTAAATACGAAGATATTTATCAGACTTATTCTAACTCTATCTCTCAAACTAATATTGCCAGTTTTAAATTAGGAGTATGGAGAGATAATCGGGACTTTTTGTTTAATCCTACTCAAGGATCAAGACAAGTTTTGAATTTGGAATTTGCTGGTGGAGGAAGTGAGGCTAATTTTATAAAATATCATGGAGAAACTCAATGGCATATTCCTGTAACAAAAAGAGAGTCTTATTTATCCATATCTGAGCAAAAGGAAAGACAGGTGCTGTCCTTGAGAATTGCATCTGGACTCTCTCAAGGTAATTTACCTTCTTCAGAGTTATTTACCTTAGGAGGTGTGAACTCCATAAGAGGCTTTTCTGATAATATATTTAAAGGGGATTCTTATTTATTATTCAATCTTCAGTATAGAATTCCCATGGGAAGTGGGGTTTATGGAGTTTTATTTGTAGACTCTGGAAGCACATGGTATGTTAATCAGCTCTCTTCCATTTCAGATATAAAGCTATATACAGGTATAGGATTGGGTATAAGATATGAAACAATAATCATTCCTATAAGACTTGATCTTGGTTATAATTTTGGGAATGACCCATTAGATCCTAATACTAAATGGCGTATTCACTTTAGCTTTGGTGACATATTTTAGAAAAATGGAGGGAATTGAATGAAAAAATCAATCATATTCCTAATGATTTTTGTCTTTCTCGTATCCTTCTTATATGCGGGAGAGAATTATTTTATTCAGGGTATAGTTTTTAAGGGAATAAAAAATGTTCCTTATAATACAGTCCAATCTAATTTTGGAATTAAGGTGTTTACTTCGGTTTCCGAAGATGAGATTAATAGAGAGATATCAAGATTGAAAGAGAGTAGACTTTTCATGAGTGTAGGATATACCTTACAAAAAGTTGATGGGGGATATAATCTTATAGTTTTAGTAGAAGAATACCCTGTAATTTCTCAGATAAAATTTCCTGATGCAAAGCTGGTTCCTCTTCAAGAGATAAAAGAGAAGATTTATAGTACTGAAGGTAAATTTTTTATAGAAGATAAAATAAAAAAAGATTGTGAAAATATAAAAGAAATTTATAGAAAAAAAGGATTTGTGCTGATTCAAGATCCTACTTTCTCTTTTGAAAACAATATGCTTACTTTTTATTGGTTAGAGACCCCTCCTATTAGCAGGATAGAAATTAAGGCTAATAATGATTGGGAGAAGAAGGTAATAGAAGAATATCTGGATCTTTCGGTAGGAGATTATCTAAATCTTACGAAGATTGAGAATGCTAATAAAAAGCTTGAAAAAAAGGATTTGAAACTACAGATCATACCTAATTGGGAATTGGAAGATAACTCTTTAGTTTTATACTTGTCTTTGAAGTATCTACCTCCTCGGGAGATATCCTTGGAATATAAAAGTAACGAATACTTATCTTCTTCTTTTAATTATTTCTCAAGCCCATGGGGGAATTTTGGAGTCAATATAAAATATACTGGTGGAGTGGTAGATTATGCACTTTCTTGGAGGAATGAGAATTTAAGGGTAGAAGTAGGGGACAAGCTATTAAGTCTCAGTTATGATAAAGATCTTTCTCGTGATTTTACAGGAGAGGTTGGTATCAAGTGGGAACCACAGAGTTGGGATAATGCTCTCTTTTTTAATATAAAAAGAGATACTTTAGTAGAAGAGAATGGAATATATAAAAATGGAAGTTTATTGGGAATAAATCTTGATTTTCATGGTGGAGGATCTCCATATAACTATTCTCTTATAACTTTATCAGGGAAATATTTTAATAGTTATGGAGAAGACATCAATGAAAGAATTATAGGCTTAATGGGAGAGTTTGTTTATCCTATAGGTATATCTATAGAAGGAGGTAAACTTCTTCTCAAAGCTGCATATTCCTTTCCTATAGGAGATAAGAATTATCTAAGTTTAGAATTAGGAGGTGAAAGTATCTTTAGACCAGAAGAAGTAAAAGCAATAAGTGATATTTCGTTTAAAGGTTACGGTGGAGCTATGATTTCCTTATTTTACGATCCTTGGAGATACAATTTTGGATTGGATACTAATTTTTCAGATATTGTAAAATTCTATTTAAGTTCTGAAATCAATTTTTAAGGAGGTATAAAAGATGAAAAGATACGGAATCTTTGTATTAGTGATTTTCTTTTTAGCTTCTTTTGCTTTTTTAGGAGTAAAGATTGTAGGAGCCCAGACTTCTTCCGGAAAGATAGCTTATATTGATGAAGATCAGTTATTAAGAAGCTATCCTCCATTTATGAATGCTTATACAAAATATCAACAAGAATATCAAAATAGACTTAATAAATTAAGTGAAGCTCAAAAAGCTGGAAAGTCTCAAGATGAATTAAAGAAACTCTCTACCCAATACGATACAGAATTAGAACCTTATAAGAAAGCTGTAGATGGTGTTCTACAAAGTCTAAAAAAGACTCTTGATAAAATTTTTGCTGATCTCTCTAAAAAAGAAGGATATATAGCCGTGCTAACAAAAAATATTCAGGGACAAGATGTAGTAATCTGGGGTGGTGTGGATATTACTGATAAAGTGATAAATATTTTAGCAGGAAAACAGTAAAAATATGAAGGGGTGGAAGCATTTTCTAATTATATTTATAGTTGTTTCTTTCTTCTCTTTCTCTTTTGCTTTTTCAGATCAAAATAGAGGTGTTGCTTATATAGATTACCCTAAGGTATTCTCTGAATTTAAAGATACTAAGAAAGTTCAGTCAGAAATACAAAAACGTCAGGAAAATATTCAGAAACTTCTTGACAATGCAAAAAAGAAAGGAACAACAGACGAAAAAATAAATGAGATGAGATTAAATGAGGAGAAAAAATTAGCGGTGTATGTAGAGGGGGTAAGACAAAATATAAACGCAAAGATATTGAAAGAAGTGGAGAAGGTTGCAAAAAGCAAAAAAATTTCAGTGGTTTTAAATAAGAGTTTTCTCTTATGGGGTGGAATAGATATTACGTCTGAGGTTTTGAATAATTTGAATAAGTAAGGAGAGAGAAATGTTTTTAAGCGAGGTTGCAAAGATTGTAGATGGAGAGTTAGTAGGAGAAGATGTATCTATTGAAAGAGTTTCTGACTGGGAGAATGCAAGAGAAAATGACTTAGTTTTTATATTTAATAGTAAGGATATAGAGACAGTAGAAAAAACTGTAAAGGCAAAAGCTTTTGTGATTCCTAAAGATGGGTATTCTACTCGTCCTCATGTAAAAGTGGATAATCCAAGATTAGCAATGGCTAAACTTTTAAAGATCTTTGATTGGAGGACATATCCTCAAGGAATCCACCCTACTGTTATTTTAGGAGAAAATGTAAAATTAGGAAAAGATGTTGCAATTGGAGCTTATGTAAGTATAGGGAATAACGTTACTATAGGGAATGGTACAAAAATCTTTCCCGGAGTAATTATAGGAAATAACGTAGAAATAGGAGAGAATTGTGTAATCTATCCAAGAGTTACCATATATGATCTCTGTTTTATTGGTGATAATGTCCTTATCCACTCAGGAACGAGTATTGGAGTTGAGGGTTTGGGATATATTTGGGATGGAAAAGAGCATGTAAAGATGCCTCAGATTGGGAAAGTAGTTATAGAAGATAATGTAGAGATAATGGGAAATGCAGTCGTAGAGAGAGGAACCTTAGGAGAAACACGTATAGGAAAAGGGACAAAAATTGGTTCTTTAGTTGATATAGGTCATAACGTAACAATAGGTGAAAATTGTATAGTTGTGGGGCAGAGTGGAATTGCAGGAAGTTCTAAATTGGGAAACAATGTGATTATGGCTGGTCAAAGTGGAGTATCAGATCATGTAAAGGTAGGAAGCAATGTAGTAATTCTTGCAAGAGGTATGGTTACGAAAGATATCCCTGACAATATGGCAGTTTCTGGATTTCCTGCAATGCCCCATACTGAGGAGATGAAAATTCAGGTACTTATTAGAAAACTTCCTGAAATCTGGGAAGAAATAAAAAAGTTGAGAAAAAAGCTTGAGTAAGCAAAAAACAATAAAAAAGTTGGTAAGTTTAGAGGGAAGAGGACTTCATACTGGAGAATATGCAAAAATTAATCTCCTTCCTGCTCCAGTTAATACAGGTATTAAACTTATAAAAGATGGTTTGGAAATTCCTGCAAAAGTTGACTTTGTAGTTGAAACTAATAGAAGAGTAGTTTTGGGTAGAGATGGGAAGAACATTGCCACTGTTGAACATTTGCTTTCGGCTATTTATGCTGTAAGCATCTCTAATCTTCTTATAGAAGTAGAAGGAGAAGAGATTCCTATACTTGATGGAAGTTCTCTCCCTTGGGTGAATTTGTTAAAACAGGCAGGAATAAAAGAACAGGAAGTTCCAAAAGATGTGTTAGAGATTGATAAGGTTTTCTCTTTTAGAGAAGGGAAAGGAGAAATATTAATATTTCCGTATGAAGTATTTCGGATAATAAGTTTAATATCATTTCCTAATACTATTATTAAATGGCAGAAATTTGACTTCCAAAATCTTCAAGACTATGAAAGGGAGATTGCTCCTGCAAGAACCTTTGGTTTCTACTCTGAAGTGGAAGATTTGATGAGAAAAGGGCTTATTAAAGGGGGAGATCTTGATAATGCACTTCTTATAAACGAAGATGGATTTGTAAACCCCCCAAGATTCAATGATGAGCCTGTGAGACATAAAATTCTTGATATAATTGGAGATTTTTCCCTTCTTGGAAAGGAGCTAAAAATGGAAATCATCTCTCTAAGTTCAGGACATACTTTACATTTAAAAGCATTGGAATTTCTTATGGAGTATTACTATAAGGGGGGTGTAGAATAGTGGATGTTGATATTCTTAAAGTGCTTCCTCATAGGTTTCCTTTTTTATTAGTGGATAAGGTTTTAGATTTTAAAGAAGGTGAAATGATAAGAGCAGTTAAAAATGTCTCTTACAACGATTATTTCTTTATGGGACATTTTCCAGAGAAACCTATAATGCCGGGTGTTCTTATCATAGAAGCTATGGCACAGACTGCAGGACTTTTTCTTTATCTCTCCTATGCAGAAAAAAAAGAAAATTATGCAGCCTATCTTACAGGAGTTGATAATATGAAGTTTAGAAAACCCGTATTTCCTGGAGATCAGTTAATTCTTGAGGTGAAACTTGAGAAATCATTACAAAATATTTTTAAATTTCATGGGTTAGGAAAGGTAGAAGAAAATCTTGTAGCGGAAGGAGAGATAACAATTGCCTTGGGACAACAAAATTCATAAATTTGCTGAGGTAGACGAAAAAGCTGAAATAGGAGAAAATGTTGAGATTGGCGCGTTTACTGTTATTGAGGAAGGTGTAAAGATAGGAGATTTTACAAAAATTGAGAATAATGTACATATAAAGAAAGGGACTATTATTGGTAAGAACTGTCATATTCATTCAGGTTGTGTATTAGGAGATATTCCACAAGATTTGAATTTTAAAGGAGGAGAGAGTTTTTTAATAATAGGAGATAATGTAGTAATCAGGGAAAACTGCGTATTTCACCGTGCTTCTGGGGAAGATAAAGCCACAATTGTTGAAGATGGGGCTTATCTTATGACATATACGCATATAGCTCATAATGTAAGAGTTGGAAAGAATGTGATTATTGCTAATGGAGCCCAATTAGCAGGATATGTGGAGGTAGAAGAAAAAGCATTTTTAAGTGGTCTTGTAGCGGTGCACCAATTTGTAAGAATAGGTAGATATGCTATGATAGGTGGATGTACGAAGCTTATAAAAGATGTACCACCTTACACATTATGTGATGGGAATCCCGCAAGAGTTTATGGATTAAATCTGATAGGTCTTAAGAGAGCAGAGTTTTCTTTTGAAAAGATAAAGATGCTTAAAGACCTTATTCATATCCTTTACAAGGATGCTTCTTGGGAGTATAGGCTGAAAGAGATTGAAAAATATGATGAAGATGAAGCAAAAATTCTATTAGAGTTTTTAAGAAATTCTAATAGAGGTATTACAGAAGCATCTTGGAGGAGAACAAAATGAAAATAATGTTCTCAGTTCTTGAAGTTTCTGCAGATATTCATGGTGCAAAACTAATTCAAGCTCTAAAAGAAAAGAGAAAAGATTTATATATCTATGGAATTGGTGGAGAGAGAATGGAAGAAGAAGGAATGGAGCTAATTTCTGATGTAACTCAGTATAGTACTGTAGGTTATATAGAACCTTTGCCATATATTCCTAAGTTATTGGATTTGCAAAAAAAGGTTAGAAGAATTATAAAAGACACAAAACCCGATCTTATAATTTTTATAGATGCTCAAGGATTTAATATTCCTTTAGCTAAATATGTTAAAAAATTAGATATTCCTACTATCTATTATTTCAGTCCACAATATTGGCTTTTTGGAAAAAAAGAAAAGGCAAAAGAGATGGTAGAAAATCTAACTTGGATAATAGCAACATTTCCTCAAGAGTATGAGTTTTATAAAAACTTTTCGGATAATGTGGTTTTTTTTGGGCATCCACTTATTGATTATCTTTCTTATCTTGATGAAGTTGATAAAGAAGATAATTTAATTGGTATTTTCCCCGGGAGTAGAATTCAGGAAATTAAAAATCTTACACCTATATTTATGGAGATTGTAGATAGGCTTTACTCTGATGGTTTTCACTTTACACTCCCTTTAGCAAGTAATAAGTTCTCAAATATTCTTCTTGATTTGGTAAAAGATAAAAGAGATAAAATTGAAGTTGTTTCTGGAAAAGAAAGTCAAAAAGTTCTGAAGATGTCCAATTTAGCTCTTGCAGCATCAGGTACTGTTACATTAGAAGCAGCTATTCTTGAGACTCCAGTTTTTGTCTTTTATAAAATATCTCCACTAAGTTTTTTTATGGCTAAGAGGTTAGTACATTATCCATATGTGGCAATCCCTAATATATTAGGAGGTAAAATGATTTTCCCTGAATATGTTCAATACATAGATATGGATAATGTAATTAAAGATATAAAAAACTTCTTATCAGACGTCCATAAGAGGGATGAAATGATAAAGGATTTAAAAGAAATAGTATCTACTCTTGGGGATCATGGGGTTTTAGATAGGATATCTAATTTTATTCTAAGTATTTTATGACTAAATTCTATTTTATTGCTAATGGTCCAGGAGAGATCTCAGGATGGCTTTATCCTTTAGTTCAATGGATAAAAATTTTTAATCCTCCCTGGGCAGAGGATATGGAATTTTGTTTGATATTGAACAAATGTCAGTTTGCTTCTGGACAAGAAGAAAAAGTAGTAAAAAGTTGGAATTTTTTCAAAGAAATTGTTCCTCCGGATGATTATTGGGAGAAATTTAAGAGCAAACCTAATGAAGAAACTATAGTTTTTCATATAGGAGGGGATCTTTTTTTCAATCTTCTTTTGGCAAAAAGGTGGAATGGAATCTCTTTAGCTTATGTGGAGAAAGAATTTTGGGCAGAGAGATTTTATAGGAGGGTTTATTCTAATAAACCTCTTAAACTTTCTAATTCATTATGTGTTGGAGATTTAAGGTTTGATTTTTTACCTGAAAATTCTTTTTCTATTGATAGTAAAAAGATAGCTCTTTTCCCAGGAAGCAGAGCTTATGGGCTTAGATTTTATCTTCCTTTTTATGTTGCTTTAGTTAGAGAAATTACAAAGAGCTTTCCCGATCTTTCATTTACCATTTTCTTTTCTCCATTTTTAGACCCTAATGAGAAAAATAATATACTTTCAAAATTGGAACCTATATGGAGAAATTTACCTATAGAAATGAAAGAATTAAATGACATGGGTGAAATAAAAGATTACCTTTTTGCTATAACTCTTCCAGGTACCAATACCCTTCAACTTTCTTATATGAAGATCCCTATTCTTGTAATCCTCCCTCTTCACCGTCCTGAATTCCTTCCTTTAGAAGGTTTAGGAAATCTTGTTAAAGGCAGGTTTAGGGACTATATTATAAATCTGTATTTAGCAAAAAATCCATATCTGGCTCTGCCTAATAAGATTAAGCCTGGAATAGTTCCAGAGATTGTTGGAAAATTTAAATTTGAAGATGTGTTAAAATATTTTAGGAGTCTTTTGGAAAATAGAGATGAGATTGAGAATATTCATAAAAATTTATTGTTATCCTTTAATAAGGATTATTTATCATCACAATTGATATGGGAAGATATTAATGAAATACTTAAGGAAGTTATTTGAGCTTTTAAAACCTTATTGGATATATTTTGTAATAGGTTTTTTGTGCATAATTGTTAGCAATGGAGCTCAACTCTATGCTCCTAAATTCTTAGGGGAGCTTCTTGATCAACTTGCCAACTTAAAAGATGTTAATTCCTTAAATAAGATTTCCTTTATCATAATTTTCCTTCTTTTTATAAGGAGTCTCTTTTTCTATGGACAACTTTATGTATTCGCCTTTATAGGTCATAGATTAGTTGCGGATCTTAGAGAAAAACTCTTTTTAAAAATTCAATATCTCTCATTAGATTCTCTCAATAAGTGGAGTAGTGGTGATCTTATTACTCGTACTATTCAGGATACTCAGCTAATACAGACTTCTTTTCTTTCGGGAATAGCAGATCTTCTTTATGCAATAGTTCTCCTTACAGGTATTTTAACAATTATTTTTATTACTGATTGGCAACTGGCTTTAGCTACCATAGTAGTCATTCCTCTTTTTATCTTCTCCATATCAGGAATTGGTAAAGAGATTCAAAATTGGTCTTTAGCTGTGCAGAGAAAGATTGCAGATCTTACCAGTCTTATACAAGAAAGTATCAAAGGAGCAAGAGTTGTAAGAGTTTTTTCACAAGAAGATAAGGAGATAGAAAGGTTTAAAGATGAAAATGAGAAAAATTTCCTTAGGAATCTTAAGATTGCAAGACTTACTGCTATTCAGATTCCCCTTGCAAGTTTTTTAAGTGCATTAGCTATTGTGTTTATCCTATGGATAGGTACAAAAAAAATAGTAAGTGGGGCTCTTTCCTTGGGCTCTTTTATAGCTTTTCTTACTTATGTAGGGATGTCTATAGATCCTACTCAGACAATACTAAGAGTTCTTGCAGGTTTGAGACAGGCAAATGCAGCTTTTGAGAGGATATTTGAGATCTTGGAAAAAGGAAGAAGTGTAGTTGAAGCTAAACATCCTATTACTTTACCTCCTATAAAAGGATATGTAGAGTTTGAAGATGTCTATTTTACGTATGACGGAGTTCAGTGGGTATTACAGCATATAAATTTAAAAGTAAACCCTGGAGAAAAAATTGCAATTGTAGGAAGTAGCGGGGCTGGTAAAACTTCTTTAGTAAATCTCCTACCTCGTTTTATTGATCCTACCCAAGGGAAAGTAAAAATTGATGGGTATGATTTAAAAGAAGTAAGTTTAAAATCCTTAAGATCCCAGATAGGCTTTGTTCCTCAGGAAACTATAATATTTCATGGAAGCGTGAAAGATAATATTGCTTATGGAAAACCCGATGCCTCTTTTGAAGAAATTATAGAGGCTGCCCAAGGAGCAAAGGCTCATGATTTTATTATGAGCCTTTCCGAAGGTTATGACACAGTAATTGGGGAAGGGGGAGTTGGACTTTCTGGAGGACAGGCTCAAAGGATTGCTATAGCAAGGGCTTTTATTTTGAAACCCAGACTGATTATACTTGATGAAGCTACATCTGCTTTGGATTCTGAATCAGAAGCTTATGTTCAGGAAGCTTTAGAGGAACTTATGAAAGGTAAGACTGCTTTTATTGTTGCTCATAGACTATCAACTATTAGAAGAGCAGACAGAATAATAGTGTTAGAGAATGGAGAGATTACGGAAGAAGGTACCCATGAAGAGCTTTTGAAAAAAGATGGAGTGTATGCAAGAATAATAAAGTGGCAGATTGAGGAGGATGGAGGTATATATGAGAAAAGTTAAGGTTGGTGTAGTAGGAGTAGGTTATTTAGGACAACATCA
The DNA here is from genome assembly GCA_029776735.1 of Dictyoglomota bacterium. The sequence continues at coordinate 10,437 of JAKOUL010000132.1, read as the reverse complement.
TGTAAGAATTTTTAGTGAGCTTCCTACAGTGGAATTAGTAGGAATTGCAGATATAGATTATAAGAGAGCTAAAGAGATAGCTTCTCTATATAATGTTCCTTTTGTTACTCAAGATTATAAGGATTTGTTTGACAAAATTGAAGCAGTAAGTATTGTGACCCCAACAAAGGTTCATTTTCCTATTTCTAAGGAATTTTTAGAGAGAGGAATTCATATATTTTTAGAGAAACCTGTAACCCAGACTTTAGAAGAAGCTGAAAGCTTACTTGATATTGCAAGCGGAAAAGAGCTCGTTTTTCAGGTAGGACATATTGAGAGATTTAATCCTGCTGTACAGGAATTAAAAAGGTATATTAAGCAGCCTTTTTATATAGAGTCTCGTAGAATGGGACCTTTTGATGGTAGATCTACAGATGTTGGGGTAGTTATGGATCTTATGATCCATGATTTAGATATACTTTTTTATCTTCTTGGAAGAGATAAAAAAGTATTGGATATAAAAGCAATAGGTTACTCTATGTATACTCCTTATGAGGATTTTGCTAACGTGGAGATAATATTTGAGGGAGGAATCCTTGCAAATCTTATAGCGAGTAAAGCAAGTCCTAAAAAGTTAAGAAGATCAGATATCCATGAGAAAAACGGAGATTGGATAATAGTAGATTATATTGATCAGAGCATTGCTATTATTCATAGGAATAGTAGGCTTATTGAATCTTCAACAGAGGTACCTGTCTTAGAAAAAGAAGAGCCATTAAAACTTGAATTGGAACACTTTATAAAGTGTATTATTAATGGTACAAATCCTTCAGTCACCTTAGAAGACGGAAAGTTAGCCATTGCTCTTGCCACAGAGATTCTTAAGGAGATGAAATTTGTCAATTTAAAGTGAGAAATAAAAAGCTATCTCTTAAAAAGATAATATCTTTATTAATTTTGTGCTCTTTTTTATCTTTCTCCATGACTTATGCCCTTAATTTTCCCTCGCTAAAAAAAGAATATGAAAAGGAAATTAAGAAAAATCCAAATGATCCTGAAATTCTTTTTAATTTACTTGTGGTATATGGTGCAGAAGGGAATCTTGAGAAAGCATTTGAGATCTATAAAAGTTTGGAGGAAAAAAACCCTAATTATATAAAAAATCTAAAAGTTGAAGAGAATCTCAATGATCCTTTTAGTATGTATAAATCTGCTTTTTTTTATTGCTTTACAGGGAAAAATAATCTTGCTATTTACTATTTTGAGAAATTGTATGATCTTTACCCTAATGATGATTGGATCATAGCTTATCTTGCATATTTATATTATCTTGATGAAAATATGGGAGATGTGGAGCAGTTAGTAAATAAAGGATTAAAGATAAATAACAATAATGAAGCTTTACATGCACTTTTTTGTACTTTAAATCTAAAAAAGGGGAGGTATTTTTCAGCTTTGAAAGAATATTTTATTACTATGAATATTCTTCAAAAAAAGGATTATAAAACTCTTTGGAAGATTTTAAGAGGATTACAAGATGATATTAAATAAATTTGACAGTAAATTAATTTTTCCATAACATAGTGCTATGGCGTTAGAGACTATTGGAATTTATAAATATTATGGTAAGAGATGCGTAGTAAAAAACGTCTATCTTACTGTTACTCCTGGTAAAGTAATAGGATTATTAGGTCCTAATGGAGCAGGAAAAACTACTACTTTTTATACGATAATGGGAGAGGTTTTTGCTGAACAGGGGAAAGTCCTTCTTGATGGGGAGGATATAACTTACCTTTCAATGCCTAAAAGAGCGAGAAAGGGAATTGGATATCTTGCTCAAGATCCAACGATTTTTCGTAAACTGACAGTAGAAGAAAATATCAAGTTAGTCCTTGAGTTGACTGATTTATCTCCTTTAGAACAAAAGAGAAGATTAGAAGAATTAATAGATGAATTTAAATTACAAGAATTAAGAAAAAATTTAGGATATACCCTTTCAGGAGGTGAAAGGAGAAGAGTAGAAATAGCAAGAGTTCTGGCTCTTTCTCCTAAGTATATACTCCTTGATGAACCTTTTGCAGGTGTGGATCCGCTTACTGTACAGAATTTGCAGGAAACTATATCATATCTTAGTAGTAAAGGTCTTGGTATACTTGTAACAGATCATAATGTAAGAGACACTTTAGAAATCACTGATTATGCGTATATTATTTCTTCGGGAGAAGTACTTATTTCAGGTACACCAGAAGAAATCATAAATAATGAAGTTGCTAAAAAAATCTTCTTAGGAGAGAGGTTTAATTTGTAATGTCAGGATACCTATTAGTTTTGGTACTTTTGCTCTTAAGCGGTTTAGTTGCTTATGCAGGAGACTATGTAGGAAGAAAAGCGGGAAAAAAGAAACTATCTCTATTCAATCTAAGACCCAAGTATACCTCTCGGATAATAAGTGTTATTACTGGTATTTTAATTATGGTTTTTACTCTTATAATTCTCTCTATTTTTTCTGAGAACGTGAGAATTGCTCTTTTTGGTATGGAAAAGTTAAAAGGGGAAATGTCTGATTTACAATCATCTATAGAGTCTAAAGAGAAAGAACTTTCTGAAATTCTTAAAAAATATGAAGATGTAAAAATTGATAGAGAGAAAGCCATAAAAGAATTGGCAATTTATCAAGCTAAATTAAAAGAACTGGAAGAAGATAGAAAAAAATTATCTCAAGAACTTTCTATTTTGCAAAAAGAAAAAGAAGCCCTTTTAAAAGATAGGGAAAAATATCAAAGATCTATTTATGAGCTTTCTAAGAAACTTTCTATTTTAGAAAAAGAGAAAGAAACTCTTGAAGAAGAAAAGCTTGGTCTAATGGATGAAATACAGTTTTTAAATATCACTATAAGTAATTTAAGAACGGAAGGAATGATCTTTAGGAGAGGAGAGCTTATACTTAATTTTGTTACAAGAGGTGGTTTAAAAGATGAAGAAGCTCAAAAAGAAGCAAAGTCCCTTCTTTCATTAGTAGAAGGGATTGCTATAAATAGAGGAGCAGGTAGTTCCGATAAAGGGTACATATGGATTCCAGAAACAGAATGGTCAAAACTTCTGGATGCTATTAGTTCTCCTGGAGAAAAACTTATTAGAGTTTTTTCCTTAGCAAATATTTTTGAAGATGAGCCTGTGCTTATCAACTTACAAATAGTTCCATATAAACTTATATTTAACGCAGGGGATGTGATACTTTTGAGAGTTGTAGATGGTAGCGAAAGTATAGAGAAAATTGAGGAGAAACTTTTGACCATCTTAGCAGATGTAAATAAGATAGCTCAAGAGAAAGGGGTATTACCTGATCCCATATCTAATACCGTAGGGGAAATTTCTCTTGAAGATTTTTACAATATAGTTTATAGAATAAAAGAGGAGAATAAAAAAGTAATTTTAAAAGTAATAGTAGTGGAAGACACATACAACAGTGGACCTTTAAAGATAAGGCTTGAGTTTTAGGAGGGATTTAGAAGAATGGAAAAGAAATTTGTAGAAAGTATTACCTCTCAAAAAGAAGATTTCTCAAAGTGGTATACTGATGTAATTCTAAAGGCAAAGCTTGCTGATTATTCTCCTATAAAAGGTTGTATGGTTATTAGACCTTATGGATATGCTATTTGGGAGAATATTCAGAGACTTTTAGATGAAAGAATAAAGAATACAGGACATGAAAATGCTTATTTCCCTTTATTTATTCCCAAGAGTTTTCTTGAAAAAGAAGCAGAACATGTAGAGGGTTTTTCTCCGGAAGTTGCTTGGGTAACCAAGGGAGGAGGAGAAGATCTTTTAGAGCCTTTAGCTGTAAGACCTACATCAGAATCTATAATCTGTAGTATGTATGCTCAATGGATACAATCTTGGCGGGATTTACCTGTTTTAATCAATCAATGGGCTAATGTGGTAAGATGGGAAAAAGAAACGCGACCATTTTTAAGAACCACTGAATTTTTATGGCAGGAAGGACATACTGCCCATAGGACTAAGGAAGAGGCTGAAGAAGAGACTTTAAAAATGTTATCTGTCTATAAAGATTTTGTAGAAGAGGATCTTTCTATCCCTGTAATTGCAGGGAAAAAAACAGAAAACGAGAAATTTGCAGGGGCATTACATACTTATTCAATAGAAGTGCTTCTTAAAGATGGAAGGGCTCTTCAAGCGGGAACATCTCATAACTTAGGGCAACATTTTGCAAAAGCTTTTGATATAATGTTTCAAGATTTAGATGGGGAGAGAAAATATGTTTGGCAGACCAGTTGGGGACTTTCCACAAGAATTATTGGAGCATTGATTATGACACATGGAGATGATTATGGACTTGTTCTTCCTCCTAAGGTAGCCCCTTACCAGATAGTGATAATTCCTATATGGAAAAATGAGTCTGATAAGGAAAAAGTATATAGATATGTAGATGAGATATATGAAGTACTTGGCAGACAATTTAGAGTAAAAGTGGATAATGATGAGGAACACACCCCTGGATGGAAGTTTAACGAATGGGAATTGAGAGGAGTACCCATAAGACTTGAAATAGGTCCAAAAGAAGTTGAGAAAGATGAAATCTTTCTGGCAAGAAGAGATTTGAGAACTAAGACATCAATCAAAAGAGAAATTATGGTGGAAGAAATATCTAACCTTTTAAAAGATATTCAAAAATCACTTTTTGATAAAGCTATGAAATTCCGTGAAGAGAGAACTTATGAGGTAGAAGATTTTAATACTTTTAAGGATATAATGGATACTAAAAGGGGTTTTGTAAAGGCAAGTTGGTGTGGAGATGGAGACTGTGAGTTAAAAATAAAGGAGTTGACTGGAGCCACCATAAGGAATATTCCTATAGACTGGGAAGAAGAAGATGGTAAATGTATTCTTTGTGGGAAGAAAACAAAAATAAAAGTTCTGTTTGCAAAAGCTTATTAAATGAAGATACTAATTGAGAGAATTGATAAAGAAATTTCGCTTCCTGTATATGCTACTTCTGGATCTGTGGCAGTAGATCTCTCTTCCAGAATTGATTTTATTTTATATCCTTTTTGTGAAATAGAAGGAGGTATAATTGTTCCTACAGGTATAAGAGTTGCAATTCCTGAAGGATATTTAGGTTTTGTTCTTCCAAGAAGCGGTCTTTCTGCAAAGAATGGAATTACAATCCTAAATACTCCTGGGCTGATTGATAGTGATTACCGAGGTGAGATTTTGGTAAATCTTATTAACTTTTCAAAAGAAGTGTTTTATGGAAAAAAAGGAATGAGAATAGCTCAATTTCTTATTCTTTCCTATTCTAAGATTGATTGGGAAGAGGTAGAAGAACTTCCTGAAACTGAAAGGGGAGAAAATGGATTGGGAAGTACAGGACTTTAAGACAAGTTTTTCTGATATAATTCTTATTAAAAGCTTTAAATAATTACAAAGTAAGGGGGTAAAAAGGAAAAAATGAAATATGTAACTGAAGATTTAAGAAATGTAGGATTTTTTGGACATGGAAGTGCTGGAAAAACCACTTTAGCAGAGGCTGTTCTTTACACTGCGAAAGTCATTGATCGTATGGGTAGAGTAGAAAACGGCAATACAGTTTCAGATTTTGAACCTGAAGAAATAAAAAGAGGTATATCCTTGAGTCTTTCAATCTTACCTTTAGAATGGAAGAATAAAAAAATTAATTTAGTAGATACACCTGGTTATGCAGATTTTATAAGTGAAATGAGAAGTGCCATAAGAGCTATTGATAGTATGCTAATTGTAATAGATGCTATTTCGGGAATTCAGGTGCAAACAGAGAGAGCATGGAGCATGGCAGAGGAAGAAAAATTACCAGTAGCATTTGTAATTAATAAACTTGATAGAGAAAATTCTGACTTTTTTGAAAATGTGAATATTGTGCAAGAAAGGTTTGGAAATAAAGCTTTACCTATTTTTATTCCTATCGGGAAAGAGGATAACTTTAAGGGTATAGTGGATCTTCTTGAAGGTAAGGCTTATATCTATAATGATGAAAAGGGTGAACCTGTGGAATCTGAGATACCATCGGAACTTTTATCCGATTATGAGAAGTATAGACAAGTACTAATTGAAGCTATCATTGAATTTGATGATGAGCTTCTTCAAAGATATTTGGAAGGAGAAAGTATTGAGAAAGAACTTATTATTAAAACCTTAAAGGATGCTTTTAAAAATAGAGAAATATATCCTATCTTTCCAGTTTCCTCTTTCAAAAATGTAGGAGTTTCTAAACTTCTTGACTCAATTATATCTTTCTTTCCTAATCCTAAGGAGAGGGCTCCGATCCCAATCATAGATATAAAGACTAATGAAACAAAATCTCTCTCTATTTCAGAAAATAATAATTTAATCGCTTTTGTCTTTAAGACTTCAGCAGATCCATTTGTGGGAAAGATTAGTTTTGTGCGTGTCTTTTCAGGAGTATTAAAGTCCGATTCTGTACTTTTTAATACTACAAAAGGTGTTCAAGAGAAAATTGCAGGAGTTTATTATCAGAGGGGAAAGAGCCAAGAACCTGCTACTGAGATAGTTGCAGGAGATATTGGTGTGGTTACAAAACTAAAAGAAACTTCCACTAATGATACGTTATCTGATAAAGAAAACTCCATAAAAATTGTCCCTGTAGAATTTCCAGAGCCTGTTTTTGCTGTAGCAGTGATACCAAAGTCCCGTGCTGATGAAGATAGAATGAGTTCTGCTATTGCAAAAAGTTTAGAAGAAGATCCCACTTTAAGGGTTCAGAGAAGTTTGGAAACTAATGAAACGCTCATCTATGGATTGGGGGACTCTCACCTTGAGGTTGTAGTTGAAAGAATGCAAAGAAAGTTTGGGGTTAATGTTACTTTAGGTACTCCTCAAGTGGCATATAGAGAGACTATTAGAGCAAGTACAAAGGCAGAGGGTAAAGTTAAAAAGCAGACTGGTGGTAGAGGACAATACGGACATGTATGGCTTGAATTGGAACCTCTTCCTCGTGGAGCAGGATTTGAATTTGTTGATAAGATCGTGGGAGGAGTCGTACCAAAAAACTATATCCCTGCTGTAGAAAAAGGTGTAAGAGAAGCTATGGAGAAAGGTGTTTTAGCAGGTTTTCCCATTGTAGATGTAAGAGTCACCTTATTTGATGGATCTTATCATGAGGTAGACTCTTCTGATATGGCATTTAAGATTGCTGCATCAAAAGCCTTTAAAAAGGGATTTTTAGATGCAAGGCCTGTTTTACTTGAGCCGATAATGGAAGTAGAGATAACTGCTCCCGATGCTTATACTGGTGACATAATAAGTGATCTTAATGGAAGAAGAGGAAAAGTTACTCAAATAGAATCCCTTGGAAAATTACAGGTTGTGAAAGCTTTGGTACCTCTTGCAGAAATGCTTAGATATTCTTCTACTTTAAAATCTATAACCCAAGGAAGAGGCTCTTATTCTATGAAGTTTTCTCATTATGAAGAGATGCCTGCAAAGATTCAAGAAGAAATTATTGCCAAAGCTAAGCCTAAGATGGAAGAAGAGGAAGAATGATTGAAAAAATTGAGATAGGAGATATTCTTGAACTTCCTAAAAACCACCCTTGTGGTGGTAATAGATGGATAGTACTTTTTTCAGGTGTAGATATTAAAATGAAATGTGAGAAGTGTGGACATATATTAATGCTACCCAGACTTGAGGTGAGGAGAAAGGCTAAAAAAGTAGGTAAGGTGGTACTTCCTGATGAGTAAAGAGAAGTACAAAAGGATAGTAGTAAAAGTTGGTACTTCAAGTATCACTGATGAAAAAGGAGCTCCTTCCTCTGAAAAACTGCTTCATTTGGCAGAGGAATGTGTAAAACTTATAAGGTCAGGGAAAGAGCTCATATTAGTTTCATCAGGAGCAATAGCATCTGGAAAAGAAATGCTATTAAAATTGGCAAAAAGAAAAGATCTTCCTGCAAAGCAAGCTCTTTCTGCTGTAGGACAGGTAAGATTAATGCAGTATTATTCACAAGTTTTTTCAATTTTTAAACAACCCATTGCTCAAATTCTTCTTACCGCTGAAGATTTATATGATAGAAGAAGATATCTTAATATTTCTCAAACCTTTGAAACCCTTTTAGATGAAAAGGTTATTCCTATTATAAATGAAAACGATACGGTAGCAGTAGAAGAGATAAAGATAGGAGATAATGATACTCTATCTGCTAAAGTAGCTTGTGCAGTGAATGCTGATCTTTTGATTATTCTTTCCGATGTAGAAGGATTATATTCTTCTGATCCTTATAAATCCCCTGAGGCTAAGTTAATAGAAGAAGTTTATAAAATTACTGAAGATATTGAGAGATTAGCAGGATCTGGTAAAGGAACTGGAGGAATGCATACAAAAATTTCTGCTGCGCATATTGTTACCGAGGCGGGAATCCCTATGATACTTGCAAAAGCTGATACCGATAATGTGCTTGAGAGAATAGTTTTAAAAGGAGAAAAAATTGGAACCATATTCTATTCTGTTCAGAAGCCTCAAAATAGAAAAAAACACTGGATTTTGTTTATGTCAAAACCAGAAGGTAAGATAACCATAGATAAAGGAGCAAAGGAAGCCATATTACTAAAAGGAAAAAGTCTTCTTCCTGTAGGCATTAAAAAAGTAGAAGGAGAGTTTTACAAAGGTGATACTATTTTAATCTGTGATGAAGATGGGAATGAAATAGGGAGAGGAATTTCAAATTATGATAGTGTTGATCTTTTAAAAATAATTGGTAAAATTTCAGAAGAGATTAAGGGTATCATAGGAGAAGATTCCTATGAGGAAGTTATTCATAGAAATAATCTTGTAATAAATAAAGAGATTTTAACGATTGATTATTCATAAAATCTTATTTATATTGACATGAATTTATTTTAGCAATATAATTTAAATTGAGATTTCTCAAAGGGAGGTGATTAGAGAAAAAACTTTTGACTCTTTATGGAATAATTCACCTTTGAGAGAATTAGAGGGGAAGCTCTTACCTCATTTGAGGTAAAGGAAGCTCTTTCTAAAAATTAATTATTGAACGGGAGGGTAGTATGAGTAGAAAATTTTTAGCTGTGTTATTAGGGGTGATTTTACTATTTAGTGTTTCTTATGCTCAAGTTCAAACAAAGTTCAAGGATATTCCCAGCAATCATTGGGCAGCAGAAGCAGTAAAAGCTCTTTCAGATTTAGGGATAATTGCAGGGATCAGACCAGATACTTATGGTGGAGATTTATACCTTACAAGATATCAAGCAGCAGTATTGTTATATAAAGTAATTCAAACATTCAATTTAGAGGAAATTGCTCTTTCCGCAGAAGATATTGCAGAATTGAAAGAACTTGTAATGGAGCTTTCGGGAGAGCTTGAAATGATGGGAGTAAATATTGAGGACTTAAATCTGGTTTTAGAAGATCTTGACAGTAGAGTAAGTAACTTAGAGGTAGCAATTGAGGAGAAAGTTAGTGTAGAAGATGTAGAGGCAATGATTGCTACATCATTTGAAGATCTTGATGTTAGAGTAAGCACTTTAGAAGATAAAGTAGATGAACTTTCTGAGCAGATCGCATCTTTTGAGAAAGTTGAGGTAACTCCAGAGCAGATTGCAGCAGTAATAGGAGAAAAGTTTGAGGCTACAGTACAGGAAAAAGTGGAAGAGACGTTAGGAGATCTTACATTTAGAGTAGATGATCTTGAGGGATTTGTTACAGATCTTGATTCCAGAGTTGCAGATGTTGAGGCAGCCTTAATAGATAAGCCATCAATTGATGAAGTAGAAGCAATGATGGAAGAGACGTTAGGAGATCTTACAGGGAGAGTAGATGATCTTGAGGGATTCGTTATAGATCTTGATTCCAGAGTTGCAGATGTTGAGGCAGCCTTAATAGATAAGCCATCAATTGATGAAGTAGAAGCAATGATAGAAGAGAAACTTGGTAGCGCTGAAATGTTTGATATTAGTGAGTTAGTAGGAAGAGTAGACGATCTTGAAAGTAGAGCAGGAGACATGGAGGCAAGACTTGATGCAGTAGATTCTGGAATCTCTGATGTATTTACTGCTCTTGATGATATTAATGCAAACTTAACAGAGCTTGCTGAGAGAGTAGATGATCTATCTACTTTAGAGGACAAGATGGCAGAACTTTCCGCAAAAGTGGAAGGTATACAGGGAATAGAAGTTCCAGCAGAGTTAGAAGATATTAACGCATTTATATTAGATCTTGATGCTAAAGTATCAGATCTTTCAGTTGAGATAGAAGATATAAATACTGCTCTTTCAGATATGCAATCTCAAATAGATGCTGTTAATGCAAGAGTTGATGAGGCTGAAGCAAATATAGAAAATGCTAATATTAGCATAGAGGCTCTTTCCACCAGTGTGGATGACCTATATGTATTAAATGATGATTTAGCTGGTAAAGTATCTGAACTTG
>JAKOUL010000095.1 GCA_029776735.1 Dictyoglomota bacterium | reverse complement strand
AGCCTTATGTTAAAAATAAAAGTTTTGATGACTATGGTCCAATAAAAGTGCCAGAAGATAATTATTTTGTATTGGGAGATAATAGGCCTGTAAGTGTAGACAGTAGATACTGGGGATTTGTCCCCCAAAAAAATCTTATAGGTAGAGCGATATTTCTTTTATGGCCTCCTCAAAGAATAGGTACTGTGAAATAGGAGAAAGAGAGAGAGAGTTTTGGCATTATTTTAGATTTATTGCGGGTATAGATGAGGCAGGAAGAGGGGCATTGGCTGGTCCTGTTTATGCAGGAGCAGTTATTCTTCCTCCTTTCTCCTCAATACCTGTAAAGGATTCCAAGCTTTTGACTCCTAAAAAAAGAGAGGGACTTTTTGAAGTTATAAAAAAAGAAGCTATAGCATGGAGTTTTGGTTTCTCATCTGTAGAAGAAATTGAAGAATTAGGTATACTAAAAGCTACTTTTCTGGCTATGAAAAGAGCTATTATAAATCTTCAGGTAGAGCCAGAATATATTTTGGTGGATGGGAATATACCTATCCCAGAACTTTCTATTCCTCAGGAGACGGTAGTTAAAGGAGACAGGTATTGTTTGAATGTAGCATCAGCATCTATAGTAGCAAAAGTGCTTAGGGATAGATTTATGAAAGAACTTGATAAATCTTATCCTTTGTACGGCTTTGGAAAACATAAAGGTTATGCTACAAGAGAACATAGAGAAAAAATTAAGGCATTTGGAATCTCAGAAATCCATAGAAAAAGTTTTAAACTTTTATGAATAAAAAAGAAATAGGAGATATAGGAGAAAAATTTGCAGTAGAGTTTTTTGAACGACGAGGTTTTAATATATTACATAAAAATCTTAGATTTAAATTTGGAGAATTAGATTTAGTAGTAGAAAAAAGTGGAATTTTAGTTTTTGTGGAGGTAAAAACCAGGAGTAATAATAATTTTGGAGAACCTATTGAAGCAGTGGATTATAAAAAACAGGAGAAGATAAAAAAAATGGCAGAGATGTTTCTTGCAAATTATAAAAAGATAGTTAAAGGAGTAAGATTTGATGTTTTGAGTGTGATAGTTTTACCTGAAGGAAAAATATCTTCGTGGGAGTATATTCCTAATGCTTTCTAAGGTAAAGTCTGCTGTTCTTTTAGGTTTAAAATGTTATGAGGTAGAAGTAGAAATTGATATTTCACCTGGGGTGCCAAGCTTCAATATTGTAGGTCTTGCAGAACAAGAAATACAAGAGGCAAGAGAAAGAGTAAGATCAGCATTAAAAAACTCTGGATATGAATTTCCTTTAAAGAGAATAACTGTAAATTTGGCTCCTGCAGATTTGAGAAAAGATAGTGCTTTATTTGATCTTCCTATTGCTATAGGTATTCTCTCTACTCAGATTAATTTTAATTTTGATCCTAATGAAACAGCTTTCTTAGGAGAACTTGCTCTTGATGGAAGGATAAGAAGTGGCAAAGGACTGGTTTCTCTCATTTCTGGACTTAAAAATTATGGATATAAAAAAGCTATAGTTCCCAAAGGAAACGCCTTAGAATGTAGTTTAGTAAAAGATATAGAGATCTATCCAGCGGATCATTTTTCTGAAGTAGTAAAGTTCTTACAAGGCGAATTAAAAATAAATCCTTTGGACTTTAAAGTTCCTGATTATATACCTTCTTTTGAAGAAGATTTTTCTATTGTAAAAGGGCAGGAAGTTGCAAAAAGAGTTTTAGAAATTTCAGCTTCAGGGGGTCATAATGTACTCATGGTTGGTCCTCCTGGAACAGGAAAAACCCTTCTTGCAAGAACTCTTCCTTCTATTCTCCCTCCTTTGAGTTATAAAGAGGCTTTTGAAGTCACGGAGATTTATAGTGTGGCTGGACTCTTAAAAGACGAATATTTAATACAAAAAAGACCTTTTAGAAGTCCTCATCATACTGTTTCTTATGCAGGACTTTTAGGAGGAGGAAATACTCCTCAAGTAGGTGAGATTAGCCTTGCTCATAGAGGAGTACTTTTTTTGGATGAGCTTCCAGAGTTTAGAAGAGATGTCCTTGAAGCTTTAAGACAACCTTTGGAAGAAGGAAGAGTTATAATTTCAAGATCTAAATATTCAGTTACTTATCCTGCACAATTTATTCTTATAGGTAGTATGAACCCTTGTAAGTGTGGTTATTTTGGAGACAAAGAGAAAGAGTGTACTTGCTTTCCTTACGAGATTAGAAACTACTGGAGTAAGATCTCTGGTCCACTTTTGGATAGATTTGATCTAAGGGTATATGTAGGGAGAGTTGAAAAGGACAAGATTTTTGGTGATACTTCTTATGAGAGCTCTGAAGAGATTAGAAAAAGAGTAGAAAAAGCAAGAAAAATTCAAGAAGAACGATTTAAAAAAGAAAAAATATTTACAAACTCTCAGATGTCCCCTAAACATTTGAAAAAGTATTGTTCTCTATCTTTTGAGGTAAAAAATTTTCTATCTGATGTGATGGAAAAGTTGAAGTTGTCTTTAAGAGGTATGGATAGAATAATTAGAGTTTCAAGAACTATAGCAGATTTAGAGGGTAGTGAAGAGATTAAATTAGAGCATTTAGCAGAGGCAGTTTCATATAGAGGGTTAGAAGATTTTATAAAATAGTCTTAAAGAAAGGGGGGTTTTAGTTTTGAAGAAGCTCGAGGATTATTTTGAGTTCAAGAAGCATAATGCTAATTGGACTGACGAGATCATAGCAGGACTTACCACATTTGTTACTATGGCATACATTCTCTTTGTAAACCCAAATATTTTGGGAGATGTAGGAATGCCTAAGGGTGCAGTAATGATGGCAACAGCTATCGGATCTGGAATTGCAACTTTAACTATGGGACTTTATGCAAAACTTCCTTTTGCTCTTGCTCCTGGGATGGGTCTTAATGCATATTTTGCTTATTCGGTGTGTCAGGGGCTTGGTCTTCCATGGCAGGTAGCATTGGGAGCCGTTTTTATTGACGGAATAATCTTCTTACTTCTTTCCATTACCCCAGTAAGAAAATGGATTATTCAGTCAATTCCTCTTAATATTAAGATGGCAGCATCAGTTGGTATAGGACTTTTTATAGCCTTTATTGGATTAAAAAGCTCAGGAATTGTAGTAGGGAATGAGGCTACGTTGATAGGATTAGGTAATTTTGGAGTTCCAGAAACATTTCTTTCAGTATTAGGAATTATAATTATAGCATTACTTATGGCTCTGAAGGTAAAAGGAAATATTCTGTTGGGAATTATAATCACAACTATCTTAGGAATATTTATAAGAGGTTCTAATGGAGTTTCCATTACTCAGATTTCTGGTAGTATTGTTGCTTTACCCAGTTGGACTGAGTTTTCAAAAACTTTCTTATCTTTGGATATTTTAGGAGCTTTGAAATGGGGACTTTTTTCAGTGTTCTTTACCTTTACCTTTGTAGATATGTTTGATACAGTAGGGACAATTTCAGGGCTTGCAGCAAAACTTAATATATTGAGAGATGATGGGCTTTTTGATGGAGCGGAAAAAGTCTTAGTAAGTGACGCGGTAGGTACAATAGCAGGTGCTCTTTGTGGTACCTCTACAATTACTACTTATGTGGAATCTGCTGCAGGTATTGCTGAGGGAGGAAAAACAGGTGCTGTATCGTTTGTAGTAGGTATTTTATTCTTACTTTCCTTGTTTTTCTGGCCTTTGGCAGGTATGATTCCTTCTTCTGCTACAGCTCCTGCATTAGTTGTAGTTGGCTTTTTAATGATGGAGCCTATCTTAAAAGTTAATTTTAAAGATGTAGATGAAGCACTGCCTGCATTTATAACTATTATAGCAATGCCTTTTACCTATTCTGTAGCAAACGGATTGATTTTTGGAATACTAAGTTATGTGTTATTAAAACTTCTTTCTGGTAAATTCAAAGACCTCAATCCTGTATTAATTGTATTGGCAATCTTATTCTTAATATATTTAGCTTAAAACCATAATAGGGTACCTTCTTTAATAAAGGAAGGTACCCTTTTTTGAAAATAGATCTCTCTTATGTTAAAATACCCAGAAATGTTTGGCAATAATTTTAATTATGAGGACAAACCTTTTTTATACGCCTTAAGTTTTTTCCCCTCTATGTTTAGGAGATGGGAAGACTGGGCTAATATTATCTCTGTAAAAGATCTTTTTTCTCTTCCAGAGAAAGAAATCTTAGAACTTTTTTCTTATTCTTCTGTTATTCAGGAGTTTTTGATATTTAGACGAAAAATTTCATGGGAGAAATTATGGGAGGATCTCTTAAAAAGAAATATAAAAATGGTTATATATGGGGAAGATGGCTATCCTCCACTTTTGAAGGAGATCAAGAGTTCTCCACCTTTCCTTCTTTATCAAGGAATATTAGAAGGAGATAAATTTATTTCTATTGTTGGTACAAGAAATCCTACCTCATATGGAATAAAAATTGCAGAAAATTTAGCAAAAGAATTAGCAAAATATGGGTTTGTCATAGTGAGCGGACTTGCCTATGGGATAGATACTTACGCTCACAAAGGAGCATTGGAAGGTGGGGGAAGTACATGGGCAATTCTGGGAAGTTCTCTGGATCATATCTATCCTTCAAGAAATATAAATTTAGCTGAGAAGATTATAGAGAGTGGAGCTTTAATCTCTGAGTACCATTTGGGGACAAAACCTTCTCGCTATACCTTTCCTCAGAGAAATAGGATCATAAGTGGAATATCTCATGGGGTAGTTATCGTTGAGGCTGGAGAGAAAAGTGGAGCTCTGATAACTGCAGATTTTGCTCTGGATCAAGGGAGGGAAGTTTTTGCTATACCTGGAAGAATAACTGATGATAAAAGTCAAGGGACTAATAAGTTAATTCAAGAAGGAGCTAAATTAGTGGTAGATGTGAGAGATATATTGGAAGAGTTTGGTATAGAGTATGAGAAAGAAGTAAAGGTTGTTTCTTTAGATCCAGAAGAGAAAAGGGTATTGCAAATTTTAACTTTTGAACCTATATTTATTGAAGATATTTTTAAAAATGTAGATATACCTATTACGAGACTTATGTTTATAATAATTTCTTTACAAGCAAAAGGACTTGTAGAAGAATATCCAGGGCAAAGGTATGCTAAGAAAAAGGAAGTGTAGAGATGGAGGAAAATAAAAAGTTAGTAATAGTTGAATCTCCAGCAAAAGCTAAAACTATTGAAAAAATATTAGGAAAAGATTTTAAAGTGATTGCTTCTTATGGGCATGTGAGAGATCTTCCTGAAAAGGAACTTGGAGTAGAGATAGAGAAAAATTTTAAACCTAAATATGTAATTCTTCCTTCTAAAAAAGAAGTTATAGAAAATATTAAAAAGCTCTCTCAAGATGCAGAGCATCTTTATCTTGCTACTGACCCTGATAGAGAAGGAGAAGCTATTGCATGGCATTTAGTCCAAATTTTAAAGGTCCCTAAAGGGAAGTTTTCAAGAATAGAGTTTCACGAGATCACCCCAAGGGTTATAGAGAGTGCTATTAAATCTCCAAGAGATATTGATGAGAATAAGGTAGAGGCTCAGCAAGTAAGAAGAATCCTTGATAGACTCGTGGGATACCAGTTGAGCCCTCTTTTGTGGGATAAAGTTAGAAGAGGACTTTCTGCAGGTAGGGTTCAATCTGTAGCTTTGAAAATCCTTTGTGAACGAGAAAAAGAAATTGAAGCGTTTGTCCCTGAAGAATATTGGTATATTTTTGGAGAATTTGAAAATAAAGATGGAAAAAAAATATATGGTAAGCTTGTAAAATTTAAAGACGAAGAGTTAAATCTTAAAACTGAAGATGAAGTAAAAGAAATTATCACAAAGCTTGAGGCGCTCAAATACCATGTAGATGATGTTATTAGAAGTGAAGAAAAGAGATCATCACCATTACCTTTTATTACAAGTACCATGCAGCAAGAAGCCTCAAAAAGATATGGATTTTCTGTAGGAAAAACGATGAAGGTTGCTCAATCTCTATATGAGGGTGTAGATATAGGGGAAGAAAGAGTTGGACTTATAACATATATGAGGACAGATTCCACAAGAATTGCTCCTGAAGCAAGAACTGAGTCAGAAAAATATATTACAGAGAAGTTTGGAAAAGAATTTTTAGGAAAAGAGAAAAAAGAAAAGAAAAAATTAGGAGTTCAAGGAGCACATGAAGCTATTAGACCTACATCAATTTACAGGTATCCTGAGGAAGTAAAAAAATATTTAACTGAAGATCAGTATAAGCTTTATAAACTCATATGGGAGAGATTTGTAGCGAGTCAGATGTCTCCAGCCATATTTGATGTGATTGAGATATATATAACAGGTGGGGAGTTCACCTTCCTTTCTAAGGGAAGAATTCTGAAATTCCCAGGATTTTTATCAGTTTATCATGATAATGAGGAAGATGAAGAAGAGTTAGTCTTTATACCAGAGAACGGTGAAGATTTAATTCTTAATTCTTTAGATCCCAAGCAATATTTTACACAGCCTCCTTCAAGGTATACAGAAGCAACCTTAGTAAGAACCTTAGAGAGGAATGGGGTAGGGAGACCCAGTACTTATGCTACTATAATAGAGACTTTGAAAGAGAGAAAATATGTGGAACTTAAGGAGAGATTTTTAGTACCTACTACTCTTGGTAAAGTTGTAAATAAATTTTTAACTCAGAGTTTCCCACATTTAATAGATGTTAAATTTACTGCAGAGATGGAAGAAAATTTGGATAAGATTGAAAATGGAAAGATTAAAGGACTTGAGGTTCTTAATGAATTTTACCCGCATTTTAAGGAAGAATTAGAAGCTGCTTATAATGATACTCAAAAAATATTAGTGGCAGAAAAAACTGATGAAAAATGTCCTCTTTGTGGAAGTGTCTTGCTTTTGAGAAGGAATAAAAATGGGGAATACTATGCATGTTCTAAGTATCCAGAATGTAAGTATACAAGACCTATTTATGAAGAGGCAGAGGGAAAATGTCCTTTGTGTGGTGGTGCTGTTGTAAAGAAGAGAGCAAGAAAAGGCAAAGGTAAGTCAAGAACTTTTTGGGGATGTACTAATTATCCTAAATGTACCTTTGCTTCTCCATATGAGCCTTTATCTGAGAAATGTCCTAAATGTGGAAGTATTTTACTCCGTAGTGAGAAATTTAAAAAATGTAGTAATAAGGAATGTGATTATATAGTTTGGACCAGAAGGAGAACAAAATCGTGGAAAAAGTAAGAGTAATTGGTGGCGGCCTTGCTGGTTGTGAAGCGGCATGGCAAGTAGCAAAAAGAAAAATTCCTGTTGAAATCTATGAGATGAGACCATTAGTAACAACACCTATTCATAAAACAGAATATCTTGCAGAACTTGTATGTAGTAATTCTTTTAAATCCACAGAGATTACTAATGCTTCTGGACTTCTTAAAGAAGAAATGAAGAGATTGGATTCTCTTCTTTTAAGAGTTGCACAAGAAGTAAAACTACCTGCAGGGATTGCTTTAGCTGTAGACCGTGAGTTTTTTTCTAAAAGAGTACAACAAATCCTTGAGGAAAATCCTTATGTTACTATAATTAGAGAAGAGATAAAAACGATACCTTCTGAAGGAATAGTAGTTGTAGCTACAGGTCCTCTTACTTCCTCTGATTTTGCTGAGTATCTAATGGATATACTTGATACAAACTCTTTGTATTTCTATGATGCAGTTTCTCCTATTATATATGCAGAAAGTATTGATTTTAAAAAGGTATATAGCGCTTCAAGGTATGGAAAAGGTGAAGAAGGCTATTTGAATTGTCCTTTAACTAAAGAAGAATATGAGAGATTTGTAACCGAACTTATAAATGCAGAGGTTGTAGACTCTCATTTCCCAGGAGAAGAGAAATTTTTTGAGGGATGTTTACCTATAGAGATTCTTGCAAAAAGAGGTCTTGATACCTTGAGATTTGGTCCTATGAAGCCTGTAGGACTCGTAGATCCTAAGGTGGGGAAAGAACCATATGCAGTGGTACAGCTTCGTCCAGAAAACATTCAAGGATCTCTATATAGTATGGTGGGTTTTCAGACAAGGTTAAAGTTTAAAGAACAGAGAAGAATTTTTAGGATGATTCCTGGGCTTGAAAATGCGGAATTTGCAAGATATGGGGTTATGCATAGAAATACTTATTTTTACGCCCCCAAATTTTTGAAGCCTACACTTCAGTTTATAAAAGATGAAAGGATTCTTTTTGCAGGTCAGATTATAGGAGTAGAAGGTTATATGGAATCTGCAGCTATGGGGATTATAGCAGGTATAAATGCGGCACGTCTTGCAAAAGGCAGACCAACTATTACTCTTCCACAAACTACAATGATAGGGACTCTTTTAGGGTATGTAACTACAAAAGTTCCAGTAAAATACTATCAGCCTATGAATGCTAATTTTGGTCTTTTCCCCCCATTAGAAATGCCAGTAAAAGATAAGAATTTAAAGAAGAAGCTTCTTGTTGAAAGAGCTCTTAAAGATCTTGACGATATGATTAAGAGGTTTGGAATTAATTTATGAAGTTAGATCTTAAAACGGAAATAGATAATTTTATAAATTATTTAAGATTTGAAAGGAATTATTCTCCTAATACTTTGCGGTGTTATTATAATGATCTTATGGATTTTTATAATTTTTGTAAAGATGATTTGGATTTTACAAATAAGAAGAACGTAAGAAATTTTCTTCAATATCTTTCACAAAAGAATTATAAGAAGAGTACTTTTGTTAGAAAAGTTATAACTCTTAGGAGTTTTTTTGAATATCTTCTTAGGTTTGAAAAGATAAAAGAAGATCTTACAATGTTTATTCCTACACCAAAACTTGAGGAGAGGCTTCCTAATTTTTTATCTGTGAATGATGTTATGAAGCTTCTTGAATCTCCTTCTATGAGTAATCTACTTGGTATTAGAGATAGAGCTATTTTAGAAACTCTTTATGCTACAGGTGTTAGGGTTAGTGAACTTGTAGGAATCAATGAAGAGGATATTAATTGGAATTATGGAGAAATTAGAGTTTTTGGAAAGAGAGCTAAGGAGAGAATTGTAATTTTGGGAGAGCATACATTAGAGGTGCTAAAGCTTTATCAGGATCATGTAAGACAAAAACTCATGAAAAATCCTACAAAAGCCTTTTTTCTAAATGCTAAAGGAGAAAGGATTAGTGATAGGGGAGTAAGACTAATAGTGGATAAGTATGGTAAGGTGATAAATAAAAAGATATCTCCTCATACTCTAAGGCATACATTTGCTACCCATCTTTTAGAGGGAGGAGCAGATCTTAGGTTTGTTCAAGAGCTTCTGGGACATGCAAAAATTTCAACTACTCAAATATATACTCATCTTACTTCGGAACAGATTAAAAAGGTTTATTTTTCTGCTCATCCGAGAGCAATCAAAAGAGAAAATTAAGGAGGTAGCTTCATGAAAAAAAATCAATTTAAAAAATATCTACTTTTAGCATTATTACTATGTGTGCTTAATTTAGGTATTGCAAAAGAGTCTTTCTTAGTAGATTTTTCTAAAAATCCCCCCAAGGGAAATTTAGTCTTTGAGTTAGGGAAAGGCATGTCTTTGGAGAAAGAAGATGGAGATTTTCATTTAGTATTTTTAAAAGGAGGAAGCTCTTTAAAGATCTATACACCTGTGTCTTCTCTTACCTCCCCTAAGAGGATAATATTGAGAATTACAGGAATGGCTTCTTCATTTTTAACACAAGATTCATGGGCTCCTGTGGAAATAATAGTGAATTCCAAAACTTTAATAAAGGGATTTGATTTTGGCACTGATTTCTATATTACTCCATCCCTAAATATTTCAGAATTCTGGGTTTCTGGACAAACAAATGTGATAGAGATTTGTCTTGAAAAAGAGGCCAGTGGTGAGTTTTGGGTTAAAAAAGTAGAAATTGTTATTTATGAAAAATAAAGTGCTCTTTATCAAACCATATAATTTCCTTTCTCTCAAGGGTCCCTTCTAACTGAATATCCTTAGGAAGAGAAAATACTATTAATTCTTCCTTGCAAGGTATTCCTGAAAGAGCAAGAATTAAGCTTTGAAGGAAAGAGATCTCTTCTTTTACTTTATATAAAGTGTTCAGCTGATAATTTTTTTTGCCAATGAATTGAAAATCTGCTGAAAGGCTCGCGTAGTAGGAAAAGTTTAAAGAATATGTTATAAACTTGACATTTTTAAGATAAAAAGATAGTGCTTCCCATATAAAATTTTGGGATCCAAGCTCTGAGATAGATAAATTTTTAGTATCTTCATTGATGGGAATTTGGTTCTTATAGATGAATTCTTTAATGGTATCTATTACTTTGGTTATTTCTATCTCTAAAATTTTTTTTCTTTCTGATTTTAAAAATTCTTCTCTCATATCTCTTATAAGGGTTATTTTCTGAATAAATTGATATAGGGTCTCCTCGTTTTTCTTGCTCCACTCTTGAAATGTTTTAAAAGTCTCAAAGGATTTTAATAAATTTTCTTCCTCTCCTTTTTGGAAGAAGTATAGGTATCTTAAGGTTTCTCTCCCCCAAGAAAAAGGGAAGTACATATCTTTGATAAGGTCTTTCATTACTATTTCTATTATTTCATTGGGAACTTGTTTCATCTTTTAAAATTCCCTTTAAATAATTAATGGCTTCTTCTCTTGTTTTAATAAGATTTTTTACCTGGGCTTCTATAAGCTTTTCCTTTAATTCTCCTACTAAAGGTGACTGTTTTAAATTGAAGATTTTCATAATTTCTTTACCATTTAGTAAGGGTTTTGGTAGATTTTTAATATCAAAGAATTCTTTTAATAGCTTCTTTGCAAAATCTAATATGCTTTTTTCTCCCTTTATGGCAAGTTGATCAGCAGTAAAAAGTAGTACTAAACCTGGTGTATCCTCCTGTACTCTATTAATTAATTTATACATAGATAGATTATTTAAATTTTGAAGAAAGTTTATAAGATACATATGATGTTGAATTAATTTCTGGTAAAAAGTTATCTCTTTATTGCTAAATCTAAGTCTTTCTCCAATATCTTGGATTATTATAGCTCCTTGTTCTGAGTGTCTGTAATAATGTACAAGTCCCTTTTCGTCAATAGAAAAGGTCTTTATTTTACCTATATCATGAAAAAGAGCCATTAATTTTAAGGCTTCCTTCTTTGAGTATTCTGAAAAAATTTTCTCTTCTAAATATAGTTTGATCTTATCATTTAAATCAGGAAATAAGTTTTCTAAATGAAAGTAGAGGAATTCTAATGCTGATAGGGTACTTAGAGAGTGTTGAAAAGCATCTTCATGATGGGGGTTACTCCATGGAATTTTTTGTAGCTCTATAAGTTCAGGAAATAGTATCTCTAAGGCACTAGTTTCTTCCATTTTTTCCCATATATCTTTTGTGAATGGATTCCGCAATATTTTGTATATTTCTTCATGAATTCTTTCTGGCTTTACATTCTTAAGTCTTTTCCTCTCTCTTTTCATATTCTCTAAGGTTTTCTCCTCAATTTTGAAACCAGCCCCGATAAAACGAAAAGCCCTAAGAATTCTCAGAGGGTCTTCTTTAAAAGACAAAGGAGAAGACATTTTTAAGATATTTTGAGAGAGATCTTTAATCCCATTTAATGGGTCTATAATCTGAAAGTCTTTAAGATTTAAAGCAATGGAGTTTATAGTAAAGTCTCTTCTTGACAATTCAAGGAATAAATTTTTTTGATATATAGGGGTAAAGTCTAAGTTATAAGTCCTTTTATCTTTTTCTATCACAATTCGGTAATATTTGCGTTCATCGTCTAAAGTTACTAATTTCCCTTTAAATATATGAGATAACTTCTGTAAGAAATCATAATTAAAAGGATCTAATAGAAAATCCAAATCTTTTGCCTCTTTTCCTAAGAGAAGGTCTCTGATAAAACCTCCCACTAAGAAGGTCTCTTCATAATAGATTTTAGAGAGTTCTCTTATTATTAGCAGGATCTTCTGTACCAAAGGATCTTGACTCATTTTCAAGTAACCTCTTTATGTCTTTTATCTCTTCTTCTTTTAAATCTCTATGGAAATTATAAGGTATCATTTTAGGACTTTCATTGTAATACGGTCTATTACAATAGGGACAGCCCAATGTTTTGAAAATTTTTGGGAAAATAGGATAAGTTAGATTTAAGATTTCTTGAGTTAGGATTAATTTGTCTTCATTGAATAATAGATCTTTAAAAGAGATAATTCTTTTTTGAAGAAGGTAGGTGATAATTTGTATCTTTCTGTAAGTAAAGTGTTCTGGAGGTTTTAAATGAGAGATGGGTGTGCCGGAAAGAGGCGTAAAAGCAAATAAAGCAATTGTTATTTTCCAGTTAGAAAGTAAGCTTATGGTTTCTATGAGATTTTTTTCTTTCTCTCCAAGACC
>JAKOUL010000085.1 GCA_029776735.1 Dictyoglomota bacterium | reverse complement strand
TACATAATAGAAACTTTAAATCTACATTTTTAAACAAAACAGAAGGATGCGGGAAAACTATCCTTGATAAATATGACTTAAGGGAAGATGAAATATTATATATACTTTCTTACTCTGGAAGAGACACCATAGTTATTGACGTAGCCTTAGAAGCTAAAAAAAGAGGGCTTTTTATAACAGCTTTAGTAAATGAACAAAATGCTAACTTCCCTTCTAAACATTCCTCGGGAAAGAATTTAAGAGATGTCTCTGATCTAACTATCTTACTTCCAGGACCTCCTGAAGATACTCTTGTTCCTATAGGAGATATAGAAGTAGGACCTGTCTCCAATATTTTAGCTTCTGTAGTTTTAAATATCATATTTACAGAAACTGTTGAAGAATTAGAAAGGGCTGGTATTACACCTCCAGTTTTTAAATGGCCTACTTCTCAAAAGGAAGAAGAGAGTAATGAAAAGCTCATAAAAATCTATAAAGAAAGGATAAAAAGCCTATAAAGATGAGAAAAATTCTATTAGGTAACATTATATTAAAAGATAGTATTATAGAGCATGGATATGTGGAGATAGAAGGAGATAAAATTGTAAGTGTTGGAAAAGGAGAAAAGTACAAAGGAAAGGATGCAGAAATTTTTGATTTTAGTAACCTATACATTTCTCCTGGATTTATTGATGTACATATTCATGGTTCTTTTGGAAGAGATGTTATAGATGGAAAATCAGAATCCTTAGAGATTATCTCTCAGTTTATTGCAAAACATGGAGTTATTGGCTTTCTTCCTACAATAGTTACGGCACCTCTTAAGAATATGAGAAAGAGTGTAGAGAATA
This sequence comes from Dictyoglomota bacterium, assembly GCA_029776735.1. The sequence goes on along the minus strand of JAKOUL010000085.1, from coordinate 682 downwards.
TTGAAAATTTCATAGGAAGAAAAAATTTTAATGGAGCAAAGATTTTAGGAATACATCTTGAAGGACCCTTTTTAAATGCAAAATATAAAGGAGCTCAAAGAGAAGATTGTATCTTGCCACCCAAAATAGAGTATTTAGAAGAGCTTACTTCGGAAAATCTAAAGCTTATGACCCTTGCCCCAGAAATTGAGGGATCTTTTGATATTATCAGGTATCTATCCAAAAGAAATATAAAAGTCTCTGCAGGACATACCGATGCTACTGCAGAGATCATAGAGAACGCAATAAAACTTGGGCTTTCCCATGTTACTCACCTTTTCAATGGAATGAGACCTCTTCATCATAGAGATCCTGGAATAATAGGAGTTTCTCTTATTAACGATCAACTGAGTGTGGAGATCATAGCAGATGGATATCATCTTGCAGATCATATATTAACCCTTGTCACTAAGGTAAAACCAAAGGAGAAAGTTATACTTATTACTGATGCTATGGAAGCCGCAGGACTTCCTGATGGAGATTATGAACTCTCCAAACAAAAGGTTATTGTAAAAAATGGGAAGGCAACCCTTGAAAATGGAACCTTAGCAGGAAGCAGTTTAACATTGAATAGAGCTGTAAAAAATATGGTGGAAAGAGCAAAACTTGATATAAAAGATGCAGTTTTTATGGCATCTTATTC
>JAKOUL010000049.1 GCA_029776735.1 Dictyoglomota bacterium | reverse complement strand
TCTCAAAAAGAAGAGAAAGTAATTTATGCAAAAGAAAGAAAAGAGATTGAAGAGATTTTAAAGAAAGTCTTACAGCCTAAGGATGTAATTCTTATAAAAGGCTCTCGTGGAATGAAGATGGAAGCCTTTGTAGAGTTTTTGGAGGCTATATTATGAAAGAGAATATTATTTATGGCTTTTTATCTTTTTTTATCTCTCTTTTTCTCTTAAAATATTTGATTGGCTTTCAAAAAAGTAAAAATATAGGAAAGTATATAAGAAAGGAAGGTCCTTCAAAACATTTTGAAAAAACTGGCACTCCTATTATTGGTGGTATTATATTTTTGTTATCTCTACTTCCCTTTCTTTTTTTTAAAGAAACCAGATTTTTCTCCATTTGTGTCTTATCTTTTGGACTTTTGGGTCTTATTGATGATTTAAAACTTTTGAGGAATAAAGATTATGGTATTCGTCCTCTCCGAAAACTTATAATTACTTTTATTATTTCAGTTATTCTCTTTAGTATCTATTCTCCTTTTGACTATAGAATTTTATGGGGAAGTCACCTTCTTTACGAATCAAAGCTTCTTTATTTTTTACTTTTTATAGTCTTATTTATGGCAATCCCTAATGCTGTAAATCTTACTGATGGACTTGATGGACTTGCAGGGAGTACTACTTTTGCAAGTCTTTTGGCTCTTCTTTTTATAAATCCTTCTAATAATTTGCTTTCGGTGGGGATAATTGTTCTTCTTGGTGCTTTAATGGGATTTCTATGGTATAACATACATCCCGCACAAATATTTATGAGTGATGTAGGTGCTTTTGCTCTTGGAGGAGCTATAGCTGCTGTTTCTGTAGAGAAAAAGTTAGAGCTTCTTATGATATTTGTTTGTGGTATTTTTTTATTGGAATCTTTATCTGTTTTTATACAGGTATTTTTTTATAAATGGAAGAAAAGAAGGGTATTTTTAATGAGTCCTTTACATCATCATTTTGAATTAAAGGGATGGAATGAGACAAAAATTGTAGGAAGATTTTTTATTATACATTTGGTGATGATGCTTGGGGGAATTTTGCTATGGGTATAGATTTAAAAGGTAGAAATGTATTAGTTTTGGGACTTGGAGAAAGTGGTTTTGGAGTAGCTCAGTTCCTAAGAGAGGAAAGAGCAAATGTAATAGTGAACGATATAAAGAACGAGGAAGCCTTTAAGGATCTTATTCCTAAGTTAAAAGAGCTGAATATCTCATATCTTTTTGGAGAGCATCCTGTAGAACTTCTCAATAATATAGATCTTTTGGTTATAAGTCCTGGAATATCTAAGGATAATCCTATATATAAAGAGGCATCAAAAAGAGGTGTAAAGGTAATAGGAGAGATAGAACTTGCTTATCTTTATTCAAAAGTTCCTATAATAGCAGTGACTGGTACAAAAGGAAAGTCTACGACAAGTACTCTAATAGGTGAGATTTTAAATGCTGCACAAATTAAAAATATAGTAGCAGGAAATATAGGAGTTCCTTTTGTAAATGTAGTAAAAACCCTAAATGAGGGATTTTTTATATTAGAAGTGAGTAGTTTTCAGCTGGAGGATATAGAGACTTTCTGTCCTTATATTTCCCTTTTTATAAATATTTACCCTGATCATTTAGATAGATATAAAGGTATGGAAGAATATGCTAAAGCAAAGGCAAAAATATTTATGAATCAGAAAGAAAATGACTTTGCAATTCTAAACTATGATCAAAAAGAAATAAGGAAACTTGCATCAATCTGCAGAGCTCAGAAACTATTTTTTAGTCTCTTAAATTTAAAAGGGGATGGTATATTCTTAGATGGATCCTTTTTAAATTTTAAGATAAATGGGAAAGAGGGGAAAATAAAAGTACCTTTGAAATGTTTAAAAAATCAAGCTTTTCTTAATGATTTTATGGCAGCTTCTTTAGTGGCATTGATTCTTGGTATTAATCCTGAAACTATAGAAGAGGTTGGAGAAAATTTTAAGGGTATTTCCTTCACATTAGAAAAAGTGGGAGAGGTAAAAGGAAGAATTTTTATTAATGACTCAAAAGCCACAAATCCTATTTCTACTATTTATGCTGTTAGAAGTATTTCTTCTCCTAGCTGGCTAATTTTAGGAGGAAGAAATAAGAACTTTGATTTTGAAGAATTATTTAAAAATATTAAAATAAGTTCTGTAAGAGGAGTAATATTAATAGGAGAAACAAAAGAGATTATGAGAGAACTTGCTCAGAAATACGATATATTATATTTTGAAGAAGATGCATTAGAAGAAGCAGTACTAAAAGCTTTTAAATTATCTGTTCCAGGTGATATCATTCTTTTATCTCCTGGATGTGCAAGTTTTGATATGTTTGAAAATTATAAGGAGAGAGGAAAAAGTTTTAATAGAATTGTAGAGAGCATTAAAGATGAAAAGATTTGATAGGATTATATTTATTCTTGCTTTACTTTTATCGCTTGTTGGGCTTCCAGTAATTTATACTGCAAGCTGGAAATGGGCAAGTGTTTCCTTAAATAACCCTTCTTATTTTTTAAAGCATCAGTTGACGTATCTTCCTTTAGCAATAGCAGGTGCTTTCTTGGTAGCTTTCTTCCCTATAAATTTTTGGAAGAAAAATGCAGTAATTTTATTGATCCTCTCTATGATACTTTTAGTTTTAGTGTTTATCCCTCCATTTGGAAGGAGATCAAGGGATGTAGCTCGATGGATTGAAATCGGTCCTATTCAGATCCAACCTGTGGAGGTAGTAAGATTTACATGGATTATTTTTCTTGCAAGCTTTCTTTCTGCGAATAGAGAAAAGAAAAGAATTGAAAATATAAGACTTATGTGGATTTTGTTATTTTTAGGTTGTATGTCGTTAATCTTATATTTTCAACCTAATATAAGCATGATAATACTTTTTTCATTAGCAACTCTTGTTATTCTTTTTATTGCGAATATAGATCTCAAACAGTTCTTCTTAGTTTTAATTCTTTTAATGTCTTTTATAACTTTAAGTACTCTAAGTAGCGAATATAGAAAAGAGAGGTTTATTTTTTCTTCTGGTTTTCCATTCTTTACAACATATCAGCAAACTCAAGCTCTTAAAGCTATCAAAGAGGGAGGACTTTTAGGGAAAGGATGGGGGAGAGGAGCATTAAAATTCTCTATTCCAGAAGCTTATAACGATTTTCTATTTCCTGTAATTTTAGAAGAGGGGGGAATAATAGCAGGAATATTTGTACTTTTTATTTATGTAATGTTATTATTAAGCGTATTCTACTTATTTATTTTTATTTCTAAGAAGGATATTTTTTGTGGAATGTTAACAATAGGTATATTAGTATTTTGGAGTATAGAAATAATGCTTAATATACTTATGAATATAGGTTTTATGCCTGTAATGGGATTGCCTCTTCCCTTTTTAAGTTTTGGAGGATCAGCACTAGTGGTAAATTGGGCACAAGTGGGACTTTTGATGAAAATTGGAACTTTGGGTGATAAAAAATGATAAACTTAGTTTTTGCTACTGGTGGAACAGGAGGACATGTGTTTCCAGGATTAAATATGGCTGAATTTATTAAAGACAGAGCACCTCATTGGGAGATAAGTTTTATTGGTAGAAAGAATAGTTTTGAAGAAAAAATAATTTCAGAGAAGTTTTCATTTTATGGTATTAGTATAAGTAAAAGCTCTGACTTAAAATCTACAAAGCTTTTTAAGAGTGTAAAAGAAGTGAATGATATATTTAAGAAATTGAAACCTGATCTCTTAATAATATTTGGAAGTTATAATACTGTTCCTATAGCTATAAGTGCTGTTTTAAAAAATTATCCTTTCTGGCTTCATGAACAGAATGTTTTTCCAGGAAGAGTAACAAAGATGTTTGCTAAGTTTGCTACTGGAGTAGCTATTAGTTTTCCTCAAACAAAGGTATTCTTAAATAATACAAAAAAGGTGTATCTTACTGGAAATTTTGTAAAAACAGAATTATTGACAAGAGATAAAGAAGAATGTAAAAGAAAATTAGAATTTAAGTTAGACCGTAAACTTCTTCTGATCACAGGAGGAAGTCAAGGAGCTATGAGAATAAATGAGATAGCAAAATTAATTGTCCCATCTCTTCTAAAAGAAGGCTGGCAGATATTACACCAGATCGGAGAAAAGCACTATGAAGAATTTAGTAAAAGCATACCCTCCGATTGGATAGAGGCTGGTTATAAACCTGTCAGTTTTATTAAAAATATGGAGGTAGCTATAAGAGCGGCAGATCTTGCTATAAGTAGGGCGGGAGCTACAACAATCTCTCAATTTCTTATTGCTGGGCTTCCAGCAGTTTATATCCCATACCCTTATGCTAAGGATGATCATCAAAGATACAATGCAGAAGTAGTTGTAGAAGCAGGAGGAGGAGATCTTATTTTTGAAAAAGATCTTACTCCAGAAGTTCTTTTAAAAACTATAACATCTTGGGATGACAAGAGGCTTGAAAAAGCCTCAGATATTTGTATTTCACTTTCTAATCCAAATGGTAGAGAATTTTTTTGGAATCTTATATTGAAGACCTTAGAAAGGAGGAATTAAATATTGTGTTCTTCTCATAGAATTCATTTTATTGGTATCGCAGGAACTGGAATGAGTGCCCTTGCTTACATTTTCGCAGAGAAAGGTTATGAGGTTTCGGGATCTGATGTTCAAGAAAATCTCTCTACTATTAGATTGAGATCAAAAGGAGTAAAGATCTATAAGGGGCACAGACCTGAAAATATTGATAATGCAGAGATTGTAGTGGTCTCATCTGCTATACCTCCAGATAATGAGGAGCTTATTGCTGCTAAGTCTAAAAATATCCCAATTTTGCATAGAGGAGAGTTGCTTGGACTTCTTACTAAAGAAAAAAAGTCAATAATTGTTGCTGGAGCTCATGGTAAGACAACAACTACCTCAATGGTAGCTTTAGTCTTAGAAAATAATAACCTTGATCCTACAATACTTGTAGGAGGAGAGGTTGAAGATATTGGAGGTAATGCTAAACTTGGGAAAGGTGAGTTTTTAATTGCAGAAGGAGACGAAAGTGATGGTTCAATTCTTAAACTTTCCCCACATTTTCTTATTGTTACAAATATAGATAATGACCACTTAGATTATTATAAAGACATATCAAATATAAAAAATACTTTCCTTCAGGTTATAGAAAAGATTCCTCCTGAGGGAGAGGTTTTATTATGTTCTGAATCTGAGAATATAAGAGATATTTTGCCACACATAAAAAGACCTTACTATACTTATGGATTTTCTGATGCTCATTTTACTGCAAAAATAGTAGATCTTACTAGTAATTCTTCTGAGTATATTGTCTACTACAAAGATAAAGAGATAGGAAGAGAAAAACTTAAAATACCTGGAAAACACAATGTATTAAACTCCTTATCAGCATTGGCTACAGCTAAGATTTTGGGTATAGATTTAGAACCTGCAATAAATGCATTAGGAAAGTTTAATGGAGTACAACGAAGACTTCAATCTAAAGGTAGAATAGAGAAAAATATTCTCATATTTGATGATTATGGGCATCATCCTACAGAAATAAGATGTACTCTCCAAACGCTAAAACTCTATGATAGAAGACTTGTGGTTGCATTTCAACCTCATAGATATACGAGGACTTATTTCTTGATCGAAGAATTAGTAGATGCTCTTTCTCTAAGTGATGTTTTAATTTTAACAGAGATTTATTCTGCAGGAGAAAAGCCAATTCCAGGAGTATCTGGAAAAAAGATTCACGACATAATTAAAGAAAAATATCCTCATATAGAAGTTTATTTTGCAGAAGATATTGCAGGAGTTGCATCTAAAGCTTCAGAAGTATTAAAAGAGGGAGATTTATTTTTGACTCTTGGGGCTGGAGATATATGGAAAGTTGGGGAGGCTCTTTTATCAACCTATAGTAGAGAAAACGAGGTTGAATATAACCAGTGATAAAAGAATTTAAAGGTAGATTATATAAGGATATAGATCTTGCACCTTACACTTCCTTTAAAATTGGAGGTAAAGCGGATTTTTTGATAATTCCCAATTCTTGGGAGGAACTTATTTCTATTTTAGATAATTTATCCATTAAAAAAATACCTGTAAAGATCTTAGGTCAAGGGAGTAATATTTTAATTCCTGACGAAGGAATAGAAGGTGCAGTTATCAGACTTAATAAAAATTTAGGGAAGACGAAACTTATAGATTCTTTTCTAATTGAAGTTGAAGCCGGCTGCTTAATTTCTTCTCTACTCTCTTTTTTGATGGAGAACAATTTAGGTGGAATTGAATTTATGATTGGAATTCCTGGTACTCTCGGCGGAGCTGTTCAAGGAAATGCAGGTGCTTGGGGAATGTCTATAGGAGATTATGTAAAAAGGGTTACAGTAATAGATGAAAATTTAAAAGAAAAAGATATAGATAAAAAGGATTTAGAGTTTTCCTATAGACATTCAAATATTACTTCTAATTTAATTATAAAGTCTGTTATTATTAAGGTTAAAAAACAACCAAAAGATATAGCGCTAAGTCTAATTAAAAGTTATCTAAAAGAAAGAGCTAAAAGGTTACCAAGATTGCCATCTGCTGGTAGTATATTTAGAAATCCTAAGGAAGGATCTGCAGGATACTTTATTGAAAGTCTTGGATTTAAAGGAAAAAAAGTCGGAGATGCTATGGTTTCTTATGAACATGCTAATATTATAGTTAATTTAGGAAAGGCAAAAGCTAAAGATGTTAAAGAACTTATAGATCTAATACGTGAAAAGGTAAAGGAGGCTTATGGTATAGATTTGGAACTTGAGATTGTTTTATGGTGAGAAGATGGGAAAAGCATTGCTAATAACTATTATACTATTATTATTATTTTCTTTTACTTTTATCTTTTATATATCGTTAGTTCCTCCGGATGGAATGTTAAAGAAAGAGTTAGAGAAGCATCTGAAATGGCATAACTTTTTATTTATTAATATTTCTTCATTGGAAGAGAGGATAGCTAAAGACTATAATGTAATTATAGATAGAGTAAGCTTTCTTCCTTTGGGGATTAAAATAAAATGGGAGGAAGAAAAAACATTTGTGGTTATTAAGAAAGGCGATAAAAAATATTATTATAATCAGAAATTTTATCCTATGGATAGATTTATTGGGAATACAGATATTATTGAGGTAGAAGGCACAAGTGATATCAATATGATAAAAGATATTATAAATGTTTTTTCAGATAAAATAGAGATTAAAAGAATAAAGTTTTTGGGAAAATATTTTGAAATATATAGCAATAATATTATTCTTAGATTAAATATAGATGATTATAATGAAAAAATACAGCTTATCAACGAAATACTTGGAGAAGTAGCAAATAAAAGTAAAAAGATTTTAGATTTTAGGTTCCATATCCCAAGTATTGGAGGATAAATAAGTTAATGTCGGAAATTGTTGGAGCTATTGATTTAGGTTCAACTAAGATTACAGTAATCATAGGAAATATTGACGAAAAGGAAGTTGAAATTGCAGGATTTTCTCTTGTCCAGGCAAGAGGAGTAAGATATGGGCTGATCACAGATATAAATGAAGCTAGTTCTAGTATAGCAGAAGCAATAAATAAGGCAGTTAAGATGGCAGGAATTAAAAATCTTCAGAGAACTTTTGTGGCTATAGGGGGAGAAAAAATTACCGCAATACCAAGTAGAGGTATGATCATAGTTAAAAGTAGAGATCAAGAGGTAACAGAAAAGGATGTAGAAAGAGCTATAGAAGCCGCAAAGGCAACGGCAATTCCTTCTGATCGGGAGATTATATACCATATGGTAAGAGGATTTAAACTTGATGGACAGGATGGAATAAGTAACCCTATTAATATGGTTGGAACCAGGTTGGAATCAGATTTATTATTGATTACTCATGATAAAGTTCAATTGAGGAATATTATGAATACATTAGAGAAAGCAGAAATAAATGTAGATGGTTTTATCCCGCAAGAAGTTGCATCTGCCGAAGCTGTACTTACACCTGAAGAGAAAAAACTTGGGGTTGTTATGGTGGATATAGGTGGTGATCTAACAAATCTTGCAGTTTTTGAAGAAGGCTATATTCACTCCATAGGAATATTAAAATTAGGTGGAGAAAAGATTACAAAGGATCTTGCAATTACCTTGAGAATATCCACAGAAGAAGCAGAAAGAGCTAAGAAAATTCTTGGTACATTGAAAAATGATAAAGAAGAAACTTTAGAAGTGATGTCTCTTCAGGAGAAAAAAATCAAAATTACTACCTCTCAGGTAAGAGAGATAATACAGCCAAGAGTAGAAGAAATTCTTGAGTTTATTGCAAGAAAATTAGAGGAATTAAACTCTCCTTTGGAGCTTATTCCAGGAGGTATTGTTCTTACAGGAGGAACTGCATTATTAGATGGTATTGTAGATTTTACAAGTGATTATTTAAATATACCCGTGAGGTTAAGTTATCCATCAGAAATGGCGAATTTTTTAGGAATGAATGAAAACGAGGCAGTTTTTTATTCATGTGCAGTGGGAGCATTAAAAAGGGTTACAAAAGATACTAATTCTGAGGAAAAGAGTAGAAAATTCCTTGACTATTTAAAAGAAACATTTAACAATATACTAAAACCTTTTAAAGAATAATCAATTGAAAAGGGGGTGTCTAAAATTGTTTTTACAGAGATTTGATGATGGAGGAGAATTGAAAGCAAGAATCAAAGTTATAGGAGTAGGCGGTGGTGGAGGAAATGCAATAAATAGAATGATTGGAGCAGGGATACAGGGAGTAGAGTTTATTGCAGTAAATACTGATGTCCAGGTGCTAAGTTTGAGCAAAGCACATCATAAAATCCAAATTGGAGAACAGATAACTCAAGGATTAGGAGCAGGAGGTGATCCCAAAATTGGAGAAGATGCAGCTATTGAAAGTAAAGAACTAATAAAGGAAGTTTTACAAGATGCAGATATGATTTTCCTTACCGCGGGAATGGGCGGTGGGACAGGAACAGGAGCATCGCCTATAATTGCTGAAATTGCTAAAGAAATCACAAAACTTGTAATCGCAGTAGTCACTGTACCTTTCAGTTTTGAAGGGAGAAAAAGAAGAGTTAGTGCTATGGAAGGTATAGAAAAGCTAAAAAATAAAGTAGATACTCTTTTGATCATACCTAATGATAAACTTTTAAAGATGGTAGATAGAAACACTCCTCTTTTAGAGTCTTTTAAGAAAGCAGATGAAGTATTGAAACAAGCAGTCCAGGGAATTACAGAACTTATCACAGTTCCAGGCCTTATTAATTTAGATTTTGCAGATATACAATCTATTATGTTAAAAGCAGGAACAGCATATATGGGAATAGGGATAGGAAGAGGAGAGAATAGAGCAAAAGAGGCAGCACAAAGTGCTCTTCAGAGCCCTCTCTTGGACTTTTCTATAAATGGGGCTAAAGGCGTGATTTTTAATGTGACAGGTGGACCTGATCTTTCTCTTCAAGAAGTAGAAGAGATAGCAGAGATTATAAATCCTCGGGTCGATCCTGAAGCAAATATTAAATTTGGGGCTGTTATAGATGAAAATATGAAAGACAGTATAAAAATCACCTTAATTGCTACTGGATTTAGTCAGCAAGAAGAGAGTGTCTCTCAAGAAGAAGGTACCGCAAGGAAGGAATTTGTAAATATTTCTGAAGAGGATCTTGATATACCTGCTATATTACGGAGAAAGAAATACTCTTGAACTGGAAGCTAAAAAAGGAGATTATAGAAAAGTTAGAAAAAGAAAAGGGGTATAAGGTTACTAAAAGGGGAGGGGATGTAAATCTACTTTTTATATATCCAAATGAGTATTCTACAAGTGTAAATAACTTAGGTTATACGGGACTTTATAAGCTTTTAAATGATCAAGAAGGTATCCTTTGTGAGAGAGCTTATATACCTTCTGATTGGAAAAGAAGAGAAAATTTTAAGGTTTATTCCATGGAAACTTTTAGATCTGCAAAAGATTTTGATGTATGGCTCTTCTCTGTAAGTTTTGAACTGGATTTTTTTAACGTCATTCAGATTTTATCCATGGAAAAAATTCCTATCTTATCTAAAGAAAGAGATGATTCTTTCCCTATAATAATTGGGGGAGGAATAGCTTTAAGTTCTAATCCCGAACCTATCTCAGAGGTCTTTGATCTTGTATTTATAGGTGAAGGGGAAGATTTTATAGAGGAGATGTCTTTAATGCTTCTTACAAAAAGGGAGAATAATTGGGATAAAAAAAGATTTCTTATTGAAGCACAAAATATTGAAGGTGTATATGTTCCCTCTTTTTTAAGTGCAGTTTATAATAAAGATGGTGGTATAGAAAAATATATGGGTTCTCAGAAGATCCCAATAAAAAGAAGAATATATCTAAATTTTCCTGAGGATCCTATGGTGTCTCCTATTGTGACAGATGAAGCTGCTTTCTCTGATATGGCTCTATGCGAGCTTGTAAGGGGTTGTAAATATCAATGTAGATTTTGTTTGGCAGGATACTTTTATAGACCTTATAGGGCTTCTTCAATAGATAAGGTTTATAAGAAGGTTAAAGAATTATATGAAGAACAGATACCAAAGCTTGGCTTTATTGTTCCCACTATAGACCAATCTATTAAATTTAAAGGTATAGGATCATATCTAAAAAGTGAAGAAATAATAATTTCCTTTTCTTCTTTGAGATTAGAAGATATTACTTCTGACATTTTAGATATTATTGGACTTACAAATCAGAAAACTGTAACAATTGCTCCCGAAACTGGTTCTGATAGATTACGAAGAGTTTTGAATAAAAAATTTACCAATGAGGATATATTAAATTTTGTTGAAATATTAAAAGATTATCCTGTTAATACTATAAAACTATACTTCATGCTTGGACTTCCTACCGAGGAAGAAGAGGATATCCAAAAAATTGTTGAATTGATCACGAATATACGTAAAATAAATAAAAATATAGAGATTTCTACAAGTTTTTCTACTTTTATTCCAAAAGTGCATACTCCATTTCAATGGGAAAAACTGGCAGAAAAAGAATATATTCTTGAGACTCAAAAATTTTTGAAGAAAAATCTAAAAGAGATCTCTAAACTAAAGATAGAAATGAAAGATTATTATTGGAGTCTATGGCAAGGTATTCTTAGTAGAGGGGATCGGAGAATAGGCTCTCTGTGGAATCATATATATAAAGATGGATTAAAGAAAAATGTTCTTCAGAAATTTTTAGAAGAAGATTCTTGGGCTAAAGAAGTATATCTATATAAAGAAAAAGGGAGTACAGAATATCTTCCTTGGGACATAATAGATACAGGAGTAAAAAAAGAATATCTATGGAAAGAAAGAGAAAAAGCTTATAGAGGAGAGATAACTCTTCCTTGTACACAAAACTGTAAAATGTGTGGAGTATGTACTTGAAATGGCAGTTTGGAAGTCAAAATTATTAGAAAATTTTTCCGAAATATCTCATGGTTTTTTATCATCTCCTTATTCCTTTGTCTATCCCTTCAAACTTTCAAATCTACCTTCTTATCTTCTTTTTATGGGTATGGTAAAAACGCATCCTAAAAGATGGGTTATTGCTGAACAGGTTCATGGAAATCAGATTTACTTTACTTCGGAATCTAAAAACTTATTATTCCCTAAAATTGCTTATAAAAGTGATGCCTTGATTACACATGAAAAGAAAAGAGTATTAATAATGTTTTTTGCAGACTGCATTCCGATATTTATCTATATTCCAAAAATAAAGTTAGTGGGACTTGTTCATTCTGGATGGAGAGGTACTATAAAAGATTTTCCCCAAAAAGTTATAATGCAACTAAAAAGTTTACATAATATTTCTGCTTCAGATATTTATATAGGGGTGGGTCCAAGTATTCATTCCTGTTGTTTTGAGGTTAAAGAAGATTTTATAATCCAACTTCCCAATAGGTACAAGAAGTTTCTTAAAAGGAAAGATGGTAAATTTTATTATGCCCTTATAGATCTACTTCGGGAAGAGCTTATGGCAGAAGAAATACCAGAAAAAAATATTGATATTTCAGATATATGTACTTTTTGTAATAAAAACTTCTTTTCCCATAGGAGAGATAGAACTTTAAAAAGAAATATAGCCTTTATTTACCTTAAAAGATGAGTTACAAGAAAGAAGAATTCTATCGTCTAAACAAAGGAAAGGGAAAGAAAAAGAAAAGATTGCTTTATCTTTTCTTAGTTATCTTGTTAATAGTAATTTCACTCTTGTCCTTTGTTCCTAAGAATGATGATCACTCATTTATTGGGATTTTTACTTTTGAGGAATATCCTATAAGATCTCCGGAAGATGGAGTCTTTATAAGTACTGTTAAAGAATTAGAGAAAGTTAGAGTAGGACAAGTTGTAGGACATATAAATACTGAAGACTTGCAGCCTATTAAAAGTAAAATTAGTATTAATCAGGAATACGATGAGACTATCAAAGAAATAGATGCTGTGGGGGAAAAGATTAATCTTCTTTTTGACGAGATGAGATTATACTCTTTTAAAAATGATATTAATAAAGCTGATGAGGTATGGCAAAATATAAAATCACTGATCCCAGAAAGAAATTTATTGTTTCAAAAATTAATTGATATTGAGAAAAGAATGGTAAAAATTACTGAGGAAGAGAAAGAAAAAAATACTATCTATGCATATAAATCAGGTTACATAATCTTTTCTTTGGATGAGCTTCTTTTAAAAGGAAAAAATACTAAAGACATTAGTCCGTCAGACCTAAAAAGAATTAAAAACTACACTTTTATAAATAAAAAAATTACTAAGGACTCTGTTATTGCTGTAATAAGAGAGTTCCCTCCACAAAGCCTTATTATCTTTACAAAAGATAAGATTCCTGAACAAAGTTTCCTTATACTGAATATTGACTATCCAGAAAAAATTCTAATAAAAACAAGAGTAATAAAAACTGAAATTTTAAATAAATTTTATAAAATAACCACTTTACCTTTAGAGGTTAACAATATAATATTAAAAGAGAGAATCATAGAGGGGAAAATAGAAAAGAGTATATAGAAGATGAATGCTGATTTCATTAAGGAAAATTGGAATAGGGTGCAAGAAATCATTTATGAAACTGCAATAAAGACAGGAAGAAATCCCAATAAAATAGAAGTTGTTGCCGTTTCTAAAGGTTGTCCTACTTCTTACATTGAAGAGGCAGTAAGGGTTGGAATTAAAAAAATAGGGGAGAACAGAGTGCAAGAAGCAGAGAAAAAGATTAACCTTCTTCAAGATCTACAATGTGAATGGCATATGGTAGGGCATCTTCAAAAAAATAAAATTAGAAACGCAATTAATCTATTTTCTCTTATTCATTCTTTGGACAGTTTGGATTTAGCATATGCGATTAACAAAATAGCAGAGAAAGAGGGAAAGGAAGTGGATCTCTTAATACAATTTAACTTATCAAGAGAACCCACAAAACATGGATTTCTTGAGGAAGATTTTTGGAGTGTTTATGAAAAGATTTTTGAACTAAAAAATATTAAGGTACAAGGAGTAATGACTATAGGACCTTTAATCTCAGATAAGGAAGTAGTTAGAAGTGTATTTAGAAGACTTTATGAAATATGGAGAAAATTGAATAAAGATTTAAAATTAAACTTACCTTATATCTCTATGGGAATGTCAGAGGATTTTAGAATTGCTATTGAAGAAGGAGCAAATCTTTTAAGATTGGGAAGAGTAATATTTTTAAAAGATTTTGAGGTGAGGATATGAAGAAGATACTTCTTGTGGAAGATGACAAGGGGATTGTAAACTCGCTTACGCTTTTACTATCTAAAGAGGGATATCAAGTGGATATGGCTTATGATGGAATTGAGGCACTTGATAAGTTTAAACTTTTTAATCCTGACTTAGTACTTCTTGATATTATGTTACCAGAAAAAGATGGTTGGGAGGTATGTAAAGAGATAAGAAAAATAAGCAATGTACCTATTATAATGCTTACTGCAAAAGATGAGGAAGTGGATAAAGTCTTAGGACTAAAAATGGGAGCTGATGATTATATTACAAAACCTTTTGGAGCAAAGGAGCTCTTAGCAAGAATTGAGGCAGTGTTGAGGAGATACCAATCGGATATTACTAAGAGTCAAAAGATTGTTGTTCCTCCTTTTGAAATGGATCTTGTTAAAAGGACAGCAAAAATAAGGGGAAAAGAGGTAGACCTTTCTTATAGAGAATTTGAAATTTTGAAACTTTTGCTTTCAGCACCTGGCAGGGTTTGGACCAGGGATATGATAATAAAACATATATGGGGGGAAAACTTTTGGGGAGAACCAAGAGCTGTAGATGTATATATCAGGTGGTTAAGGGAGAAAATAGAAGACGATCCAAGCCATCCCAAATATATAATAACTGTAAGAAACTTAGGATATAAATTCCAGGAGGGAACTGAAAAATAGATAAACTTAGAGAGAGATGGCATGTTCTAACAGAAGATGCTCCTATAGGCATTCTAATTTTGAATAAGAATGGTTATTTGGTTTATGCAAATCCTAAAGCTAAGGAGCTTCTTGATATTTTGAATAATGGAAGTAGAAAAAAACTTATAGAAGTAATACCTGATTATGAGATAGACGACATTTTTAAGAAAACTTTAGAAAATCATACTAAAAATAAAATTTCTCTTAACTTTTGGGGGAAAGAAAAGAAATATTTGGAAATTGAATCATTTTATTTGAAGAAGAATGAAGAAGTAATGTTGATAGTTACTGATAATACACCTCTTCAAAAGATGGAAGAAAACTTCAAAGAATTTTTAGGAAATGCCTCTCATGAATTAAGAACACCTTTAACATCAGTTCAAATTCTTATAGACCTTTTTTCTGAAAAAAAGATTACTCTTGATGAAATATACAATGAATTTTTTCCATATCTCAGAAAAGAGATAGAAAGAATGGGAAAATTAGTAAGCAATTTGCTGAACCTTTCCCGATTAGAGGCAGGAGTCATAGAATTACAGCTTAAAGAAATTAAGTTGGTTGAAGCTGTAATAAATGTGGTAGAGAGACTAAATCCTTATATTTCTAAGAAGAAATTAAAAATAAAGGTTAAAATCCCTGATGATTTGGTTATTGAAGCTGATCCCCAACATTTAGATACAATTCTTTTTAATTTAATAGAGAATGCGGTAAAATATACTTTTGATGGTGGAAAGGTAGAGGTAAGTATCAAAAAGAATAAAGAATCTATCTCTATTTTTGTAAAAGATACAGGTGTAGGGATACCTGAGAAAGATCT
The DNA here is from genome assembly GCA_029776735.1 of Dictyoglomota bacterium. The sequence goes on along the minus strand of JAKOUL010000049.1, from coordinate 4,622 downwards.
TAATAGAATATTTGATAGATTTTATAGGATTAGTAAATCCCGTACAAATGAAGATGGTTTTAGTACAGGACTGGGTTTATCTATCGTCAAAAAACTTGTAGAGAGACACGGATGGGATATAAAAGTTGAAAGTAAATTGAATGAAGGTACTAAATTTGAAATTATTTTACCAAAAAGGAAGGAAGGTTAAAAATTATGGTAGAGCTACTCCCTTTTAAAGCATTAAGATACAATAGTAATTTACCTTTAGAAAAGTTGGTAGCTCCTTCTTATGATGTAATTTCTAAAGAAGAAAGAGGAAAATATTTAAATTCACATCAGTATAATATTACTCATTTAACTCTTGGAGATCGTATTCCTCCAGATTATGACGCTATATCAGAACTTTTAAATGGATGGATAAAGGAAAAAATCTTAGTCCAAGAAGATTCTGCTTTTTATCTATATAAACAAAAATATGAGTGGAAAGGAAGGAAAAAAAACTCTTATGGACTTTTGGGAGTCTTAGCTCTTAAGCCTTTGGGAAGAGAAATATTGCCTCATGAGCATACTTTTTCTGGACCTAAAGAAGATAGACTTGAAATTCTGAGACATACAAGAGCAAATTTAGAACCTATATGGGGAATTTACGAAGACAAAGGGAGTATATTGGGTTCTTTATGGAGTAATGTGGAAAGAGAGAATGCTATAATAAAAGTAATTAGTTGGGATGAGAGAGAACATACCTTATGGAAAATAACAGATGATGGTGTAATAGAAACTATCAAAAAATTTTTTGATGATAAAAAAATTCTTATTGCCGATGGTCATCATAGGTATGAAGCTTCTTGGTTATTCTATAATGAAACTAAAGATGAAAAAACTAAGTATATCCTTATCCTTTTGACAGATCTTTATGATCCAGGGATAAAGATATTGCCTACTCATAGGATTGTCAGAAAAGATATAGATATTAGTCTGGAGGATATAGAAAAAAATTTCCATATAATTCTGGAGTCAAAAAAATACGATGAATTAACTTTAATTTTTGATTCCTCAGTTCCTTTTATCTATTATTGGTGTAAAAACAAATTATATAAGTTAATCCCAAAAGAATCATATCTTTCTCAAAAAGGAGAAGGCTCAAATCTTTGGTGGATTCTTCCTACTACATTATTGCAAAAGGGAGTATGGGGGGGTATTTTAGGCAAGACGGAGAATGAATTGCAACAGGATGGTTATATTAGATTTTCGCATGATATAAATGAAGTAAAAAATTTATTACATACAGGGGAATACTCATCTTCTTTTGTTCTCCCATCTATTCCTATAGAAATAATATATGCTTTAGCTATAAATAACGAAAGATTACCACAGAAATCCACTTATTTTTATCCTAAACCAATCTCAGGTCTGATTCTCTGGAAAATGGATTGATAAATCATGAAGAATAGAGAGATAAGACTAATTTCTATTGCTATACTACTGACTATAATTGGCTTTTTCCTGATTTACGATACTACTGCTACTAAACTTATAGCAAGAGAGCAATCTCCTTACGTTTTTGTGGGAAGACAAGTAGTTGCATTTGTAATTGGAGTATTTGTTTTCTTTATTTTTCTTTCTATACACTATAGGAATTGGGAAAAGGGATGGAAATATTTATATATTATAAATATATTATTGCTTTTTCTTGTATTCTTTTTTGGAAGAGAAACTATGGGAGCTCAAAGGTGGTTTTCTATCTTTGGCTTTTCATTCCAGCCTTCAGAGCTTGCTAAACTTTTAGTTATTCTAAGTATCTCTGGTTTCTTTGTAGAATTAAAAACAAAGAAAAAATATTTAGACTTTGTAGATTTTGCAGTTTCAATTATATTAATCTCTATCCCTACACTTGCAGTAATTTTACAACCTGATCTGGGAACTGCAATTGTTATAATGGCTACAGGCTTTTTTCTTATCTATCTTTCTGAAATTCCTTTTAAATACTTAGTAAGAACTGTTCTTTTGATAATTGTTCTTCTACCATTCTTCTGGCTCCTTTTAAAACCTTACCAACAAGAAAGAATAATAAGTTTTTTAGACCCTATGAAAGATCCTTTAGGAAGTGGTTATCAAGTGATCCAATCTATTATAACTATTGGCTCAGGTAAGGTTTTAGGGAAAGGATGGTTGAAAGGACCTCAAACTCATTTAAACTTGATCCCTGAACAACATACAGATTTTATTTTTTCCGCAATAGGGGAAGAATTCGGATTTATTGGTGGAGTATTATTAATACTTTTATATTATCTTCTTTTTAGATATACATGGTATATTTGGAAAGATGCAAAAGATGATTTTGGCAAGATGATCAGTGGAGGTATACTTTTTACCTGGTTTTTTCAAGTCTTTGTTAATCTTTGTATGGTTATGGGACTTGCTCCAGTTGTAGGTATACCACTCCCTTTTATAAGTTTTGCACGTACCTCACTTATAACTAATTATGCTATGCTAAGTTTTTTGATAAATATCTCTATCAGAGGTGAAAAGAAGATATATGACAGATTTTGATTTCCTATTAAATGATATAGAAAAGCCTTCAAGATATATTGGAAATGAACATAATATAATGATAAAAGATTGGGATAAAACTAAGCTGAAAGTTGCTCTTGCTTTTCCAGACTTATATGAAGTAGGAATGTCTCATCTTGGTTTTCAAATTATCTATTATATCTTAAATAGACGTGAAGATACTCTATGTGAGAGAGTTTTTTCTCCAGGTATAGATTTAGAAAGAAAGCTACGAGATAAAAGGATTCCCCTTTTTTCGTTAGAAACTAAAAAACCTCTCTCAGAATTTGATTGGATTGCTTTTAGTGTTGCATATGAACTTACTTACACAGGAATATTAACAATCTTGTCACTTGCTAATGTTCCTCTCTTTTCCTATGCAAGAACCGAAGCTCATCCTCTAATTATTGTTGGTGGTCCTTCAGTTTTAAACCCTGAGCCATTGGCGGATTTTGTTGATATATTCTTTATTGGAGAAGCAGAAGAGGCTTTAGATCGGATAGCAGACACATATCTTGCATGGAAAGGCTCAGGAAGAACTAAGATGGAGCTCTTTAAAAAGCTTTCTGAAATACAAGGAGTATATATACCTTCATTATATGAAACAGACTATGATGGAAATAATTTTCTAACGATCAAACCTAAATATTCCTGGGTACCAAAAAAAATAGAGAAAAGAGTAATAAACAACTTAGATAAAGCTCCTTTTCCTACAAATCCTATTCTTCCTTTGCAAGAAGTAGTTCATGATAGAGGGGTAATAGAGATAATGCGTGGATGTCAAAGAAATTGCCGTTTTTGTTTTGCAGGTTATATCTATAGACCTAAAAGATACAGAAGTATTGAAACCATAAAAAGGTATGTAAAAGAAATTATAGATTCAGCAGGATATGAAGAAATAAGTCTTTTGTCTTTAAGCAGCAGTGATTATCCTGAAATAGAAAAACTAATAGATATTTTAAATTCTGAATTTTCATCTATGTATGTAAACTTTTCTTTACCTTCTCTTAGAGCTGATAATTTTTCTCTGGAACTTGCAGAAAAAATAGAGAAGGTAAGAAAGTCAGGGTTAACTTTTGCTATTGAAGCAGGGACTGAACGGCTTAGAAAAGTAATAAACAAAGGTTTGAAAGAGGAAGACTTTTTTAAAACCCTTGAGATTGCTTTTAGCAAAGGATGGAATAGAGTAAAGCTGTATTTTATGTTAGGACTCCCTACTGAAACAGATGAAGATATAGAAGAAATAGTAAATCTAATAAAGAGGATAATAAATCTAAATAAAAGAGTAAGTTTGCATCTTGGCTTTTCTGTCTTTATTCCAAAACCCCACACTCCATTCCAATGGGAGAAGTTTGAAAAGGAAGAAGTGATTGAAAGAAGAAAAAGCATTCTTTTAAAAGGGCTGAAAAGAAGAAATGTGGAATTGGACTTTCATGATTATAGTATGAGTTATTTAGAGGCAATTTTCTCTCGTGGAGACAGGAGACTATCAAAAATACTTCTTCAAGCATGGAAAAAAGGGAGTAGATTTGAAAGCTGGAGTGAATATTTAAATCCTAATATCTGGAAAGAAACTTTTTTGATGGAAGATATAAATCCTGAACAGTATTTAGAAGGAAGAGACTTAAATCTACCTTTACCTTGGGATCATATTTCTTGTGGTGTCACAAAATTGTATCTTCTAAAAGAGAGAGAAAAAGCTTACAAAGGAGAGGAAACTTCACCTTGTGAGTGGGGAGTTTCTTGCGATTATTGCGGTGTTATTCATGGATAAATTTATTTATCGGCTTGCCTTTTACAAAAAAGAATTATTGAAATATGTAAGCTCTAATGATTTGCTAAGCTTTTTAATTAGGGCTTTAAGACGTAGTTATCTTCCTATATGTTACTCCCAAGGCTTTAACCCAAAGCCTTTAATATCTTTTGGTCTCCCTTGCCCTGTAGGTGTAGAAAGTGAACAAGATTGGATAGATATAACTTTGGGAAAGGAAATGGAGAAAAATGAAATTATGGAAAGCTTGAATAGCCAATTACCTAAATCCCTTCAGTTTTTTAGATGTGAAAGAAAATATACTAACTCATCTCTTATT
>JAKOUL010000037.1 GCA_029776735.1 Dictyoglomota bacterium | reverse complement strand
AAGTTTTGTTACCTTTCTTCCGGGGGGTTACTTTAACAAACATTGACTTCCCTCCTCTTTAGTCTATACTACTATATTAAACCATAGTAGCATATAAATCAACTATTATATAAAATAATTATAGAGGAAAGTCTATACTACTTATTGGAGAGAAATCAGCTAAAATAGGACATTATAGCTATTTTAGGTTGAACTTCGGTTCAAAATTATCTCCTGCCACCGCTTCTCCCCAGGACATAGTAACACCTGAGTTATTTTCATCAGTCAGAAAAGAATTTTTAATCTGCTCTATTGCCTTCTCCATTTCATATCCTGTGCAATTTTTTAAAACTACTAGAAATGCATCTCCCCCCATTCGAATAACATAATCATTATGTCTTATAGAGCTCTGGAGGTTCTTCACCATACTTTGAAGAAGGTAGTCTCCTGCGGTATGGCTATAAAGGTCGTTATATTTTTTGAAACCATTGATATCACCCATCATCAGGTAATCCCGAGAGGAGAAATTAATTTGAGAAATTATTCCCCGGCTGTAAGCTCCGGTTAAGGCGTCAAAATGATAAACCCAAGCCCTGCTATACTTACAAGAATTCCATAACTTACTAAAAAAAATCCCGGTTTCCCCTAATATGAGAGAGTAAAAAAGATGAAAAATAGTGATAGTAAGAAAGGTCCAGAAAAATATGATGGTTAATTTTTTGAAGTAAAGAACTCCCCCGCTAGCAACAAGAGGGAGTAATAAAGCAAAAATGATAGCAAAATTACTGAACTGTCTGATCTGAAGATGAGAGAACTGCAAGAAAATTTCTACCACCAACGCCAAAGTAATCCAGAGTAATAAATAACGAAAACGGGTTTTAGTTCGCAGCAAATCTTTTGTCCCTTGCAAGAAAAAAACATAGATAAACAGCCACAACCCGGCCAAATTTTTTTCCGCAAAGCGAGAAAAAAGGAAGGGGAGTCAGAAGTAGGGCGATAGATGAAATCCAAAAGATATATCCCTCCCAGAAGACAAGAAATGCCGATAGAAAAAAGGGCGCGTTTCATATAGCCATCTTCTAAAGATAAACCCATTAATCCCAACAAAATTAGGCCTAAAGTAAGACAAGCATCCATAGCCAATATATAATAAACATCATGACGCAATATTCGCAGAATAGTAAATCTTCCCAGGACGCCCTGACTTTGACACTTCACTTAGCTGAAACCTGCATCAAATCTATATTCTCTAAATTAGAATCTGCTATTTTGCCACTACACTCACTACCTTAAGTGGTCTACAGAGATAGTTCTTCTTTAGGGGTGATATTTTTAGGGGGTTTAATTTTGAAGAGTTTTAAGATTTTATTACTCAGTTCCGTTCCTTTGATTTTGAGCAAGAACTGTTGATTTTCAATTTTCACTTCAGCAAAATTCAGGGAGTTTAAAGCTTCCCGGATTTCCTCTGGAGAAGCTTTCTCTTCGCTTTCCTGTAACTTGAACTCCAGAGTCCTCTCCAGAAGGAAAGCTAAGAAACAGATAACCAAATGTCCTTTGATTCTATTTTCTGTCCAGTGAAAGATAGGTCTGACTTCTAAAGTACTTTTCATAATGCGGAAAGATTCTTCTATCTTCCATAAAGTATGATAAGCTTCTAAGGCATCTTGAGGTTTTATATC
>JAKOUL010000028.1 GCA_029776735.1 Dictyoglomota bacterium | reverse complement strand
AGCAGAGGCTTTAGAACCCTTTGGAGGTTATGTGATCTGGAGAGCCTTTGTATATAATTGTATGCAAGATTGGAGAGATACAAAAACGGATAGAGCTAAGGCAGCTTATGAAAATTTTAAGCCCTTAGATGGGAAATTTAAGGAGAATGTTTTGCTACAAATAAAGTATGGTCCTATGGACTTTCAAGTGCGAGAGCCTGTGTCTCCATTATTTGGAGGATTGGAAAATACTAACGAGATTCTTGAGCTTCAAATAACTCAGGAGTATACAGGTCAGCAAATACATCTATGCTATCTGGGTACTTTATGGAAAGAGGTTTTAGATTTTGATACTTATGCAAAAGGAGAGGGATCTACTGTAAAAGAGATTCTTAAAGGTAATGTCTTTAACAAAAAAAACAATGGATTTGCTGGAATTTCTAATGTAGGAGATGATCCTAACTGGACAGGGCATGATTTAGCTCAATCAAACCTTTATACCTTTGGTAGGTTAGCATGGAATCCTGATGAAAAAATAGAGAAAATATTAGAGGATTGGATAAAATTAACTTTTGGTGATGATAAAAAAATTGTTGAAAATATCTCTTTCATGCTTCTTAAATCTCATAGGATATATGAAAATTATACTACTCCATTAGGGTTAGGATGGATGGTTAATCCAGGATACCATTATGGTCCTAATCCAGAAGGTTATGAGTATTCTCATTGGGGGACTTATCATAAGGCAAACTGGGAGGCAATAGGTATAGATAGAACCTCAAAAGGTACTGGATATACTTTGCAGTACCATTCTCCTTGGAAGAAAATTTATGAGGATATAGAAAAATGTCCTGAAGATTTGCTACTATTTTTTCATAGGATACCCTACAATTTTAAACTAAAATCAGGGAAAACTCTCTTGCAGTTTATTTATGATTCTCATTTTGAAGGAGTAGAAGGAGCAGAAGAACTTAGAGAAAAATGGATAGAGTTAAAAGGTAAGATTGATGGTAAAATATTTGAAAGAGTCCTTGAAAGACTAAATAAACAGATGGAAGATGCAAAAGAGTGGAGAGATGTAATTAATACCTACTTTTTTAGAAAGACTGGTATTCCAGATGAAAAGGGAAGGAAAATATATCCATAAATAGAGGAGGAAGCTTTGAATGAATGATAAGGAATGGCAGGTTTTACTTGATAGTGCAAATCTAAAGGAACAGAGTGAAGTTCCTATTGCTCTTATTGTAGATAGTCCTTGGATACCAGGTTTTTTAGGCATTTCTCATCTTCAATTTTACGTGATTCCAGAAGTTTGGCTTGAGGCTTATAAGGAAATAAAGAAAAGATTTCCAGAGGTGATTTTTATACCCGATTACTGGGTAGAGCTTGGAATGGCGCAAGAACCTTCTGGTTTTGGTTCTAAGATAGTTTTCAGTGATAATTCTACTCCTAATATTCAGCCTATTATTGAGTCTGCAGATGATCTGCCAGACTTTCTTAAGAAGAATAAAGTTCCAAATCCTAAAACAGATGGTTTGATGCCATTGGTTTTAGAATTCTATAAATATGTGGAACCTAAGATTAATAAGATGGGAGAAAAAATAAAGATTGTTGCTGCACGTGGTCCTTTTGCTATTGCTTCTCACATTATGGGAGTTACAGAATTTTTAATTGCAGTAAAGATGTATCCTGACGAGGCAAAGAGATTAATTGAAATTACAACAAAGTTAGCTATTGACTGGATCACTGCTCAAACTGAGGTGCTTCAAGATGTGGAAGGCATTATTTTGTTAGATGACATAATTGGTTTCTTCTCAGAAGAGGATTATTTAGAATTTGCTCATTCTGCATTGAAAAAGATCTTTTCTTCATTTGATTTTCCTGTAAAAATTTATCATAATGATACAAATAATGCTGTTTATTATAAATATCTTCCTGAATTAGGTATAAATATATTTAACTTTACTCATCTTCAAAATATAAAAGAAGTATATAAGGTAACTCAAGGTAAGATTTGTTTGATGGGGAATGTACCTCCTTTGGATGTGCTTGTGAAAGGTACCGAGGATGATGTTAGAAAGAGTGTAGAAAGTATTTTAAAGGATTTTGGAAAAAATAAAGGTCTTCTCCTTTCTGCAGGTGGTGGAGTATCACCTGGAACTCCTGAAAAGAATATTAGAGCACTTATTGAAACTGCTAAAAATTGGAAATTTTAATGATTAGAGGTGCTGGAGGTAGATTTATTTGTTAAAGAAACTTGCAATTGTTACTGGAGGAGCTCAAGGAATAGGAAAAGCTACCACTAAAAAATTTTTAGAGAGTGGTATTTCTGTAGTTATTGCAGATATAGATGAAGAGGCAGGAAGAGAGACGGAAGAAGAATTCTTGCCAATTGGAAATGTAAAATTTATAAAAACTGATGTGGCAGATGAGAATATGGTTAAAAACATGATAGAAGAAACCATGAGAATATTTGGTAGATTGGATATTTTAGTAAATAATGCAGGAATTGCCATAAATAAACATATATCAGAACTTACCTTAGAGGAGTGGAATAAGATACTCTCAGTTAACCTTACAGGGGCTTTTCTTTGTGCTAAATATGCATATCCATGTTTAAAAAAAGAGAATGGAGTAATTATAAATATCTCTTCTACCAGAGCTTTTATGTCCGAGCCTAATACTGAAGCATATTCCGCCTCAAAAGGAGGGATATATGCTTTAAGTCATGCGCTTGCTATTAGTCTTGGACCTGATGTTAGGGTGAATTGTATAAGTCCTGGTTGGATTGAGGTAAGCGAATGGAAAAAGAGATCATTAAGAAAAGAGCCAGAGCTTACAGAGCTTGATCATAAGCAACATCCTGTAGGTAGAGTGGGGAAACCCGAGGATATCGCAAATTTGATTTTATTTTTGGTCTCTGATAAGGCATCTTTTATTACAGGAGCACATTTTATTGTAGATGGTGGAATGACACGAAAGATGATTTATTTATAAATTTTTAAAATTTGACATCTATACATTTTTTATTGTACAATTCTGCTCAATTAAAAAAATCAAATTATACCTTTCAAATTAATTTAATAGGGGAGTTCTTTTATCTTTTTTTAACCTTTGGAGGTGAAACCATGGGGTTTAATGCTCGGCTTTTTAATAGGATATTTTCTAAAAGAAAGCCTGAGAGGAAGCTTATAGGCTATGTGGAGGGCTGGGTGAGTGCCATTGGAAATTTAGTTCTTTTTGTTTTTAAATTTCTATGTGGAGTATATCTGAATAGTATATCATTGATTGCAGATGCTTTCCACTCTTTATCAGATGTATTAACCTCTGTGGTTGTGATTTTGGGTTTTAAGCTTGGTGGAAGACCGGCAGATAAAGAGCACCCCTTTGGGCATGGAAGAATAGAACAAATAGCTACCATAATTATAGCTTTTCTCCTCTTGATTGTAGCTTATGATGTTGGTAGAAGTGCTGTAGATAGGATTTTAAAACCTCAAAAAGTAGAATTTAATATTATTATTTTCTTATTACTTATTCTCTCTGCCATATTTAAGGAATGGATGGCAAGATTTTCTATCTTTCTTGGAAAGAAGATAGATTCCTTATCTCTTATTGCAGATGCTTGGCATCACAGAAGTGATGCTATCGCTACAACTTTAGTTGCATTAGGGCTTGTTACTACAAGATTTGGTTTCTATGTATTAGATGGAATTATGGGAGTTGGGGTAGCTGTACTTATCGCTTGGGTAGGAGTAGAGCTTATTAAAAATTCTGCAAGTTTTCTTATTGGTGAAGCCCCCAGTAATGAGTTTGTTGAAAAGATAAAAAGTATTGCTCTCTCTATTCCTGGCGTGCTAAATCTCCATGATATTACATTACATAATTATCAAAGCAATATGGTGATTACTTTACATATTGAGGTTGAAGATAATATCAGTGCTAAAGAAGCTCATGAAATTGCTCTAAAGGTGCAAGATTCCATAAAAGGAAATATTGAGGACTCTCAAGTAATTGTTCACATAGATCCAAAAGGAGAAAGGGAGGATTAATTTCTAAAGCGTCAAGCCATCTTGTAAAAATATGGAAAATAATTTTTCATTCCAATGGCATATTACAGACCTTTGTAATTTAAGATGTAAACATTGTTATCAGGAAAACTTTGATAATAAAAAAGATCTTCCTATGGAAGAAGTAAGAAAAATTTTGGGAGATATAACTAATTCTTTAGAGATAAAAGGTTTTGATAGCATAGGAATAAATCTTACAGGAGGAGAACCTTTGGTTTCCCCTCTTTTTATTCCTGTTTTAGAAGAAACAGAAAAAAATCCTTTAGTAAGGGAAGTAAACATTATTACGAATGGAATTTTCTTAAAGAAGTCTTATCCGCAGATTAAAGATTATAAAAAGTTAAATGATATTAAAATCTCTTTAGAAGGAGCTAAAGAAGAGACTAATGATAGAATAAGAGGATATGGGAATTTTGAAACAGTATTAGAAAATTTAAAGGATTTTTCCCATAGTTTTCTCTTTATGTTTACATTAGCAAAATACAACTACGAAGAACTTGATGAGATGTATAAGCTGGCAAAAAATATGGGAGTAAAAGGCTTTATGTTAGAAAGATTTATTCCCTTAGGAGAGGGAGCAAAAATTAAAGATAAGGTGCTTAGTAGTTATGAATGGTATATGGTAATCCAAAAGATATCAGAATGGGCTGAGGTAGAGACGAAAGACTTACTTCCTTATAAGGCTTTCTTTATAAATTTTGAGAGTGATGAAATTTTGGGAGCTTTATGTAATCTGGGAGAATCATGTGCAATAATGCCTAATGGAGATGTGTACCCTTGTAGGAGACTTCCTTTAGTAATAGGAAATCTAATTAAAGAAAGTTTTGGCGATGTCTATGATAGATTGGTTGAATTTAGGAAAAGTTTAGAAAAAGAAAATTTAAAAGGGAAATGTTATTTATGCCCTATAGAGGATTGTATAGGTTGTAGAGCACTATCATATGCTGTTTTTTCTAATCCTTTTGAAGAAGATATTCAGTGTTGGGAAGATTTCTAAATCTGTCCCAGACTAAGTTGGTCAAATTCTTCTAATTTTTCTCTTAGAATTTTTAAGTTTATTACATCCTCTCGGTTATATAAAAGAAGCATTTCTAATGCATACTTATCATCAAATCTCACATATCTTTCCCAGAGAATCACTGCCAATCTTCCATCAACCTCTTTTAATTTTCTCTCTATCCCAAGTTTTCTCTCCACAGCTTTTAGGCCACCATAGAGATTCCTTTCCCAACATTTATACATAAGATCGTGATGGATGAAAAGTTCCTTAAGATCAATTCCTAATTTTTCCCTTATAAATGGTAAATCAAATCTTGAACCGTTAAAAGTATAAATATCTTTTACTTTTTCTAATATGAGCATCAAGTTAAAAGGAGTAATTTCATCTCCGATAAGCTGAATAAATCTTTCTTCCTCAAGGTTTTCCAGATATATACCAATAACGGTAATATCTGAATATATAGGACTTAACCCTGTAGTTTCTATATCTAAGTAGGCTGTATATGGAAAACTCATATTATTTTTTTAATTGAAGAACATGAATCTCTTACAATTAATTTTGTGGGAAGAATAACTTCTTTTCTTCTTTTCCTTCCCTTTCTAAATCTCTCAAAAAGAAGTTTTACTGCTGCCTCTCCAAGTTCGTAAGCAGGCTGGTAAATTGCAGTTAAAGGTGGAGAAAAATAAGGAAACCATTCCATATCATCAAAGGAGATTAAAGAAATATCTTTTGGTATTTTTAAATTTAGCTCAAAAATTCCCTTTAATGCTCCAAGAGACATTAAGTTATTAGTTGCGAAAATTGCTGTGGGTGGATTTGGTAAGCTTAGTAATTCTTTGACTCCTCTATACCCACTTTCTTCTTTAAAATCTCCTTCATAAATAAGGCTATCATCTTTTTTTATATTTAGATCTGAAAGAGCTTTAAAATATCCCTCTAATCTTTCAGATCCCGTAGTAGTATCAAGAGGTCCAGTAATAATTCCTATTCTTCTGTGTCCAAGACTTAAGAGATATCTTACTGCTTCATGAGCTCCACCTATGTTATCTGCAAGTACTACGTCCTCTTCTAAACCCTCAATTTTTCTATCCACAAGCACTACGGGAGTATTTCTTTCCCTAAATAGATCTAAATTATCTCTTGTTTCACTGCTTTTACTAGGAGTAATTATTAGCCCATCTACTCTTCTGCTAAAGAGTACTTCTATATATTTTTTTTCCTTTTCTACATCCTCGTCAGAATTACATAGGATAAGATTATAATTATATTTTGCAAGGTAATCTTCTACTCCTCTTACCACTTCAGGATAAAAGAGATTTGTAATATTTGAAATTATAAGCCCAATAGTACTTGAAACTTTTTTTCTTAGACTACTCGCGAGAGTATTAGGTCTGTAATCTAAAGCTTTTATAGCTTCATATACCTTTTCTCTCGTTTCTTTCTCTACATATCTTGTTTTGTTTATTACATGAGATACAGTGCTTATAGAAACCCCAGCAAGTTTGGCTACATCTTTCATAGTAGGTGATTTTTTTTCTTGTCTTCTCATTTTTTTCTCCTTGCTCTAATAATTTTAACCTTTTGTTATGAAATATAAAAAATATTTTTATTTTTATTATTTTAAATGTTTTTCTTCTTTCTTTCAAGAAAAAACAAAAGTTTATTTAAATTGACTTTTTAATGAAAATATTTTATATTAGTAGAAAACGATTAGCAATCGTTTTCTAAGGGTTAAAGGGGCAAATGAGGATTATAAAATGGGGATTTTTAAAAATCTATGTAACTTAATCTTTAATAAAGTTTTAAAAGATAAAGTAAAGGTATAATAGAGGAGGGAGACTGAGGTGAGAGATTATATTCTTAAACGGTTTCTTTATATGTTTATAACGTTACTTTTTATATCAATAATTGTATTTGTAATAATACAGCTACCCCCAGGAGATTTTCTTACCTCTTATATCGCTCAGCTTGCTGCCAGTGGTGAATCGGTAAACATAGAAACGATAGAAGCTCTAAAGCAGAGATATGGTTTGGATAAACCTGTTTGGGAACAATATTTACTTTGGGCTTGGAATGTACTTCATGGAGATTTTGGGAGATCTCTGATTTACAATAGACCGGTGAGTGAATTAATTGGAGAAAGAATTTTACTCACTTTTGTTATTTCTCTTTTAACTCTGCTATTTATATGGATAGTTTCTTTCTTGATTGGGACTTATTCTGCTACACACCAGTATTCTATAGGGGATTATATATTTACTTTTTTAGGATATATAGGACTCTCTGTCCCTGCGTTTTTAGTAGCCTTGATTATCCTTTGGTTTGCCTATGCTTATTTTGGACAAAGTCTTGCAGGACTATTCTCCCCAGAATATTTAGAGGCACCTTGGAGCTTTGCTAAGTTTGTAGATATGTTAAAACACATATGGATTCCTGTTATTATCATAGGTGCTGCTAATACTGCTGGACTGATAAGAACTTTAAGAGCTAACCTTCTTGATGAATTAAATAAACCGTATGTTTTAACTGCAAGGGCAAAAGGGCTTAAAGAATGGAAACTTATATTTAAATATCCATTGAGAGTTGCTATGATCCCATTTGTAAGTACTGTGGGATGGTCTCTTCCGTTTCTGGTTTCTGGTGCAGAGATAACATCAATTGTTTTAAACTTACCCACGTCAGGTCCACTTCTTTTGGAATCATTGCGAAATCAGGATATGTATCTTGCAGGAGCATTTCTTCTTTTATTAAGCTTCCTCACTTTAGTAGGTACGCTAATCTCAGATATTCTTCTTGCATGGGTTGATCCTCGCGTAAGGTATGAGTAGGGGGGTGGAGGTCTATGGCAGAATTAGAAAAAAGAGAAGAAATAAGTGAAGAGATCTTAAGTGAAAAAGAAGAAAAGATTTATGTAGCTTCTCAATGGAAGCTAATGTGGTGGAGATTTAGAAGGAATAAGCTTGCTATTTTAGGGGGAATAATCCTTATTATTTTTTATATAATTGCTGCCTTTTGTGAGTTTTTTGCTCCATATGATCCTCATCAGTATGATGTTAGATATGTACTTGCTCCACCTCAGGATGTTAGATTTATAGATGAAACAGGTTTCCACTTAAGACCTTTTGTCTATAGTTATCAAATGGAGATTGATCCGGTCACTTTACAAAGGATCTATAAAGAAGATAAGAGTAAAAAATATCCTATAAAATTTTTTGTGCGAGGACATGAATATAAACTTTTGGGATTATTTAAAACTAATATTCATCTTTTTGGGGTGGAAGAGGGAGGACATGTATTCCTATTTGGTACTGATAGTATGGGAAGAGATGTTTTTTCAAGGGTTATCTATGGTACTCGTATTTCTATGACTGTAGGACTTGTGGGTATTTTCTTGAGTTTTATTTTTGGAATTGTGATTGGAGGAATTTCAGGATATTATGGAGGTCCTTTTGATTTATTAATTCAACGTATAATAGAGATTATAAGAAGTATCCCCACATTACCTTTATGGATGGCTCTTTCAGCAGCGGTACCTGCTAATTGGTCTCCTGTAAAGGTGTATTTTGCTATATCCATAATACTCTCTTTTATTGGGTGGACTGGTCTTGCAAGAGAAGTAAGGAGTAAGTTTTTATCCTTAAGAGAGGAAGATTTTGTTACTGCTGCAAAACTTGCAGGAGCAAGTGAGAGAAGAATAATCTTTAGGCATATGCTTCCCTCATTCCTAAGCCATATTATTGCATCTTTGACTCTTTCTATACCGAGTATGATAATAGGAGAGACCTCATTAAGCTTTTTAGGATTGGGTATAAGACCTCCAGCTATAAGCTGGGGTGTTTTGATTCAAGATGCTCAAAACTTCAGGACTGTTGCTTTAGCCCCTTGGCTTCTTTTACCTGTAGTTTTTATTATCATTGTAGTTCTGTCTTTTAATTTTGTAGGAGATGGTTTGAGAGATGCAGCTGATCCTTATTCAAGATAAGGAGGAAACAAAATGGATAAATTATTAGAAGTAAAAGATCTAAAGACGTATTTTGTACTGGATGAAGGGGTTGTAAAAGCTGTAGATGGCATAAGCTTTGATGTTGAACCAGGAAAAACTCTTGGAATTGTAGGAGAATCTGGTTGCGGAAAAAGTGTTACTGCATTATCAATTTTAAAACTGACAGGTCCAAGAAGCAAAATTCAAGGGGAGATTCTCTTTCATAAAGATGGTGAAGTTATTGATATAACAAAATTAGATCCAAAAGGAGATGAAATTAGAAATATAAGAGGGAAAGAGATAGCTATGATATTCCAAGAACCAGGTGCTTCCTTTTCTCCTGTACATACTGTGGGAGAGCAGATTATGGAGGCTGTGATTCTTCATCAAAATTTGGATAAGAAAAAAGCAAGAGAAGTTGTTATAGAACTTATGAGAATTGCAGGTATTCCACGTCCAGAACTTAGGATTGATGAATATCCTCATCAATTTAGTGGAGGAATGTTACAGAGGGCAATGATTGCCATGGCTCTTTCCTGTAGACCACAGCTTCTTATTGCAGATGAGCCTACCACGAGCTTGGATGTTACTATTCAGGCTCAAATTTTGGAACTTATGAAAGAACTCCAAAAGCAATTTGGTATGGCAGTCATGATGATAACTCATAATTTAGGTGTGGTTGCAGAGATGGCTGAAGATGTTGTTGTAATGTATTTAGGTAAGATTGTGGAAAGTGCTTCTGTAGAAGAGATATTTCATAACCCAAGTCATCCTTATACAAAAGCACTTTTAGAGTCTATTCCTAAAATTGGGAAAAGAGTAGAGGGAAGATTAAAAGCAATAAAAGGTATGGTTCCTGATCCTTATAATCTTCCTACGGGATGTAATTTCCACCCAAGATGTCCTGAATTTGTAAGGGGATTGTGTGATGTTAGAGTGCCAGAGCTAAAAGAAATAAAACCAGGACATAAAGTAAGCTGTCTATTATATGGAGAGGTGGAAAATCATGGATAATGTATTATTAGAGGTAAAAAATTTAAAGAAATATTTTCCTATTACAGAAGGATTTTTTAAGAGACAGATAGCTACAATAAGAGCTGTAGATGATATAAGCTTTTTTATAAGGGAAGGGGAAACTCTTGGACTTGTAGGAGAATCGGGTTGTGGAAAGACAACTACTGGTAAAGTGATTTTGAGGGCTTATGATCCTACAGATGGAGAGATAATTCTTCATGTGGATGGGGAGTCCATAGATGTATCTAAACTTCCTTATAAGGAGCTAAATAAAATAAGAAAATATATGCAGATGATTTTCCAAGATCCCTTTAGATCTCTTAATCCAAGAATGACCGTAAAAGATATTATTGGTGAACCACTTCTTGTAAATGGAATTGCAAAGGGAAAGGAACTTGACGATAGGGTAGCATACTTGATGAGAGAAGTGGGATTAAGACCAGAATATATGAGAAGATATCCTCATGCTTTCTCTGGAGGACAGAGGCAGAGGATAAGTATCGCAAGGGCTCTTGCTTTGAATCCAAAACTTGTGGTGTGCGATGAACCTGTATCAGCTCTGGATGTCTCTATACAAGCACAGGTATTAAATCTTCTTAGGGATCTCCAGGAGGAGTTTCATCTTACTTACTTATTTATTTCTCACGATTTAGGAGTAGTGGAGCATATTTGTGATAGGGTCGCAGTGATGTATGTAGGAAAAATTGTAGAACTTGCAAAGACGGAAGAGATATTTGAGAATCCAAAGCATCCTTATACAGAGGCTCTCCTTTCTGCGGTACCAAAACCTGATCCTAATATGAAAATGAAAAGGGTACTTCTAAAAGGAGAAGTACCTGATGCATCTAATCCTCCTTCTGGATGTTATTTCCATCCCAGATGTAATTATGTGAAAGATGTATGTAAGGAGGTGAGACCTGAATTAGCAGATATTGGCAATGAGCATTATGTAGCATGCCACTTTGCAAAGGAGTTAGATCTTAAAGGAATCCCAATTTCTTAAAGTTTTGGGGGTGAAGGTATGAGGTGTGTTAAGTTTCTATCAGTTTTATTAATTTTCCTGTTGATATTTGGAAATACCATTGTAGGACAAAAGAAGTATAATGAGTCTCCCATGCTTGCTCAACTTGTTAAGCAAGGGAAATTACCTCCTGTGGAAGAGAGACTTCCTAAGAATCCTATAGTGGTAAAACCATTTGAGGAAATTGGAAAATATGGTGGTACTATAAGAAGAGCTTGGCTGGGACCTGGTGATAGATGGTGTATTGGAAAATTGTGTTATGATGCAAATAACTTGTTAAGATGGGCTTCTGATAGTAAAACTATCTTACCTTGGCTTGTAGAGAAATATACTATCTCTAAAGATGGAAAAGTTTACACATTTAAGTTAAGAGAAGGGCTTAAATGGTCTGATGGTGTACCAATGACAGTAGATGATGTGATGTTCTGGTACGAAGACGTAATTAATAATGAAGAGTTGACACCAACATTCCCTTCTGGTCTAATGAGCGGAAACGAAAAAGCAAAATTTGAAAAGGTTGATACTTATACTTTTAAAATTACCTTTAAAGAACCAAACCCAATGTTTATTTATTCGTTTCCTACTCAGGGATGGTTTATTGATACTTCAAAAGGCTCTCTCTCTTTCTATGCACCTATGCATTATTTAAAACAATTTCATCCTAAATATACATCTAAAGATAAACTTGAAACTTTAACAAAACAGAAAGGATTTAGTAAATGGTATGAGTTATTCCAGTATATGATTGATTACATACAAAATCCTGATCTTCCTACTATGTCGCCTTGGAAAGTAACCAGTAAGACTCCCAACGAGCCAGTATATGTGATGGAGAGGAACCCATATTATCCAGTAGTAGATCCAGAGGGAAATCAACTTCCATATGTGGATAGAGTAGTACATTATTTAGTAAGTGATGCAGAAATGATCAATATGAAGGCAATTGCTGGAGAAATAGATATGCAGGCTCGTAATATAAAACTTCCTAACTATACTCTATTTATGCAGAATAAAGATAAAGGAAATTACAAAGTACTTACTTGGAGATCTGGTACAGGTGCGGATCCTGCTGTTTATCTTAACCAAAACATAAAGGATCCTATAAAGAGAAAGTTATTCCAGGATGTGAGGTTTAGACAAGCACTATCCTTGGCTATAAATAGAGATGAGATCAATAAGATTCTCTACTTTGGATTGGGTGTGCCAATGCAAGCTGCAATACCGCCAGGCGGAGCTTACTATGATGCAGCGTGGGCAAAGGCTTATGCTCAATATGATCCGGCAAGGGCAAAAAGGCTTCTTGATACTTTGGGCTTAAAAGTAGGTAAAGATGGTTTTAGAGTTGGACCTGATGGGAAACCTATAGAGCTTGTGGTAAGCTTTACCAGTTATCCTGGTAATGCTAATATGGGCACTATGGAGCTTCTTAAGAGCTACTGGGAAGCGGTAGGAATCAAGACTATTATTAAACAAGTTGATAGGAGTTTATATACCACTAATTGTGACTCCGGAGATATAGAGATTGGTATATGGGTCATGGATCGTATGACAAATGTAGCAATTTCTGCAGGAAGACTTCTTGGAACATGGACCGATGGACCATGGGCACCGCTTTATGCAAGATGGTATTGGACTAAGGGCAAAGAAGGAGAAGAACCCAGTGGTGATTTAAAGAAGGTCTATGAATTATGGGATCAAATTAATGTTACTACTGATGCAAAGAAAAGGGATCTTCTTATAAAACAGATGATTACATTACATAGGAAGAATATATGGATCATTGGTACCGTGGGAGGATTACCACAGCTTGTAGTTGTAAAGAATAATCTAAAGAATGTACCTGACGGAATAATCTGGGACGATCCTGTGAGATCAGAATTAAATTCCTTCCCAGAGCAGTTCTTCTTTAAGTAGTAAAAATTGAGGGGGAAGGAGAGTTTATTTCCTTCCTCTTCATGTTTTCAAATGTTAAAAGCGTTTGTATAATTATTTAAAAAGGAGGGTGAGTTAGGATGGTCAAAAAAGTTTTGAGTATCTTGCTATTAAGTACCCTTTTAATGGTGATGGTCTCAGGTTGTGCTCCTAAAGAAGAGACACCACTACCTGAGGAAAGGCAGCCTGTAATCTCTACAGATTTTGAAGATGGTTCAGCACAGGGATGGCAGCCAAGAGGAGGCGGAGTAACAATAACTCCAACTACTGCTGTTAAACATACTGGTGAATATTCCTTATATGTATCAGGAAGAAATGGCACTTGGCATGGAGCTCAGATTGAAATGTTAAAAGAGGATGGGGCTCAGTACTTACAACCTAATAAAGCTTATAACATATCAATCTGGGTATATCAGGAATCTGGTACTAGTCAGAAGCTTACTCTTACTATGGAAAGAAAAAATAATGATGGATTAACTGACTACGATAGTGTAGTGTACCAGAAAGATGTTCCAGACAAAACTTGGATTGAACTAAGTAACTCATATCCTGTTCCTGCTACCGCTACTTATCTGCTTCTTTATGTGGAGTCGCCTACGGCTACACTTTCTTATTACATTGACGACTTAGTAATATACGAGCAATAGGCATTTGGAGGGGAAGAGTAAAACTCTTCCCCTATTAAATCCTGTATTAGGAGGGATATCTAATGAAAAAATTTTTAGTTGTTACACTCCTTTTGATCTTTATTGTTCTTATCTCGGGATGTGCAAAGCCTCAAGAGGTATCTCAAGTGCCTGTACCTACCACTCCAGAAGTTGAGGGGAAAGTATCTGAAGTCCCTAAAGCAGTGGTGCTTACTACTTTTGAATCTGGAGATATAGAAGGATGGCAACCAAGAGGAAGTGGGGTTAAGATAACTGTTACGGATAAAGAAGCACATGCTGGAAAGTTTAGCCTTTATATAGAAGGAAGAAGTGCAGATTGGCATGGAGCTCAGATTCCTCTTAAGAATATCTTAAAGCCTGGGAAGACTTATAGCATATCAATCTGGGTGTTTCAAAACTCTGGTTCTGATCAGAATATGGGTCTTACAATGCAGAGAAAATATAATACTGATGGAAGCACTCAGTATAACTGGATAAAGCATGGTGTAGTTCCCAGTGGAAAATGGGTTGAATTTGCTGGAACCTATAGTATTCCTGCAGATGTTTCTGTAGAGGAGTTAACCCTTTATGTGGAGGTACCTGGTAATGTGACTCTTTCTTTCTATATTGATGACTTAGTAATTACAGAAGGAAAAACTGGTTTTAAAATTACTCCCGAATTATACGATTTATTTGCAAAATACTATAAGGATTATTTGGATTAAGTTGTGCTAAAATTTCAGAAAAATATTTAAATTTTTAAAAATTTGATATAATGAAAAGAGAAGGGGAAGCTCAAAGGAGGGTTTTCCCCTTCTTACTAATATTTTGAGAGAGGGGGTATAGAAATGAGTCTTAGTGGAGATCTAAAAAGTCTCTCTTTGTGGGAGGTTTTTGAAACTCTTTCTTTTGGTAGAAGAT
This sequence comes from Dictyoglomota bacterium, assembly GCA_029776735.1. Next base: position 8,416 of record JAKOUL010000028.1, on the reverse strand, counting down.
CAGGGAGATTAGAGCTTACTAATGGGTCAAAGAAGACTGAGATATACTTTGAAGATGGTATGATAACTCATATCAAAGCTCAAAACTGCGAAGATGAAGATGCAATTCTTGGATTAAATTTTTGGGGAGATGGATATTTTGCTTTTTATCCTGATGAAAAATCTCCATCAAATAAGCTCAATTTAGACCCTCTACATATATTAGTAGATGTTTCTAAAGATATTGATCTTGTTGAGTATTTAGAAGACTTGATATTTCTATTTGTAGATACAAAGAATTTAACTGATGAAGAAAAAGAGATAGGTTCTCTATTTGATGGTTTGGGAAAAACAAAGGATATTATCTTAAACTCTCCTTATGGGGAGTCTCGCACCTTAAGAGCAATCACCAAGTTAAGGGAAGAAGAAAAGCTTTTAAGAATTGATGAGAATTTAAATCTTTTTTGGGCTTATACATTTTGGAGATATTTTCTTTCTACCTTAGAGAGAGAGGAAGAGAGAAGTTTCAGGAAGAAATGGGGAGAATTTTTGAAAGATTTTTCTACCTATTACGTTTCTTTATTTGAGGCTTTAACAAAGGAGCGAAAGGTAGTATGGTATGATATTTATCCATTTGTAAGGGATATATCTCAGGAAGAATTCTTTGAGATTATTAAGAAAGTCTTTAGTTTCTTAGAGAATTATGGAAAACTTGGGGTAAATAATGTAATAGATACTGCAAAGATAATGTTCCTTGATCAAGAACTCTCTCCTTTAATGGATAAAATCTTTGTATCAGTAAATTATAGTGAAAATATTGAAGAGAATATAGTTCTCTGGTTTTTTGATGGAGAAAGAAGTCTTTCCGAAATAAAAGAGATTTTACCTTTTGGAGAGCTCAGATCTCTTCAAATAATAAAATCCCTCTTAGATAAGAAGTTGATCTTAGCCTTAGGAGATAATGCTAAGTTGGATATTTTGAACTCATTTTTTATTTTCTGGCAAAGAATGCTGAATAGATTTGAAAAGGAAGGCTTAGAAGATGAATTTAGGAAAGAATGGGATAATTTTATTAAGAATAGTACTTCAGAAGTAAAACATTTCTTTTCTCATCTTACCTTTGAAAAGAGACAAAATTTCCCATATTTTTATAGAAATATTGCAAAATACTATGAAGGTGATCTTAGAGATTTTGTAAAAGAAGCTGTGGAGAATATCACAGAGATTGGGAAAAAGTATTCGGAAGATCGTAAATTAGAAGAGTATGTGAAGCAAGTATTAGAGGAGCTAAATTCTTAATATATTTTCCACTCTTTTTGAAATAATGGTAAAATTACTTTATTGTGGAAAGTATAGAGAAGAAAAATTTTTTAAAGCTTGTGTTCTTTACAAGTCTGGGAGGAGTAGGATTTTCCTTTTTCCAGGCTTTTAAAAGTTTTTCTTTAATTTTTTTAATCAGTAAGTTCCTTACTTCAAAAACTGAAATAGGTTTTTTACTTTCGCTGGGAAGCTTTGTTGGAATTGTTATACCTCCAGTTATTGGATACATCTCTGATAGATTAAAGTGGATTTTAAAGGGAAGAAAAATAATAATAATATTTTCTCTCCTTATCTTGGCAATTCTTTTTAATAGATTTGAAAAAATAAATTCTTCACAGGAGCTTTATCTTTTTCTTACTCTCATTTATATATTTTTCTATGCTGGTTTTTCTCCATATCAATCTCTTGTTCCAGATCTTTTTCCTAAGGGTATGCTTGCGAGTGCTACAGGCATTATAAATTTCATATCTCAAGCTTTTCAGGGTGTATATATTTTTATTGTGGTTATTGCTCATGCTTCTAATCTGACTTTTAAACTTATCATATGGGGATTCTTAATTTCCATTATATTCCTTTTATTTATCTCTGAGAAAAATGAAGGAGAAGAAAGAAATAAAAATACTATAGATCTTAATTTTTTTCATAATAAATTATGGATTAAGCTATTTCTTCTCCAATTTTTTGTATGGTACGGGATTTCTTCTGTAAGCTCATTCCTTCTTTTATTTTTTCAAGACGCATTGTCAGCTTCTTTAAGTGATTATATGGTAGTACTTGCTATTTATGGTATAATAACTGCTTTAAGTACTTTTGGAGCAGGCTTTCTTGCCGATAGATTTTCAAAGGAAAAAATTTCTGCTCTCTCATTGGGACTTTTAGGCATTAGTAGTTTTATGTATTCTCAAACTTATAGAATTCAGCATGCTCTTTTTTCTTCTATTCTTTATGGGGTAAGTCTTGGATCTTTATCGGTGGTACCTTATAGTCTCATATTAAGTTATATTCCCAAGGATAAGGCAGGAAGTTTTGTGGGAGTTAATACATTAGTTATTTCTATATCTCAGGTTATTGCCTATTTTACTTCTGGTTTGCTTATAGATTTAGGTGGGTATAGATTAAATTTTCTCCAGGGATTGGTTGCTGCAATTTTAGGTTTAATATTGATGAGGAGTATGAATAATCAAAAATAATTTTAAAAGTATCCTCTTATAGAGCTTTTTATTTCTTCATTCCATTTTGCTAATATTTCCTTAGGATAAGGTTTTTCTTCTCTCAATTTATAGCTTAATGTTTTCTCAGGTCTAAAATCTTGTAAAAAATATGGAAGATCTCCTATAATTTCTCTAATATTTATGAGATCATTTTCTTCTACAATTTTAGGCACTACAGTGGTTCTTACTTCAAAAGGTGTAGATGATTCTTTTAAGATTTTTAGAGATTCCAATAAATTCTTAACGTGTTTCTGGGCATCTTTTTCGCTTAATCCTGTAGCAATAAAATATTTTTTAAGAGAAGTTTTAAAATCTAATGCCACGTAATCTATTAATTTCCCCTTTATCAGTTCAATAAGCATTTTTGGATTTGAGCCATTAGTATCTAATTTTATAGACAGTCTTTTTCTTTTTAGTTTAAAAAGAAAGGAGGGAAGATCCTCTTGTATAGTAGGCTCCCCTCCTGTTATTACTACACCTTGGATTAATTTTCTTCTTCTTTCAATCTCTTCTATTATAAATTCTTCGGAATAAGTTCCTTTTTTCCTCGTGGATACAAGCTCAGGGTTGTGGCAAAAAGGACATCTAAAATTACAGCCCTGAGTAAAGACCACAAGGCTTGTTTTTCCTGGATAATCAATAAGGCTAAACCCCAGGTAACCTGAGATTTTCAATTTTTCTCGTCTCCTTTAAAGCTAATACAAAAGGTTTTCTCATTTTAAACTCTTCCTGTTTACCCTTATTCCAACTCTTTATGGGGCGATAGTATCCTACAACCCTTGAATATATCTCTGTCTCTTTTCCACAAGATGGACATTTCTCATGGTTTCCACGAATATATCCATGCTCTGGACAGATACTAAAAGTAGGAGTAAGAGTAAAATAAGGTAGTCTGTAATTACTTGTTATTAATTTTACTGCTTCTTTTACATTCGCTATATCCTCTAATGCTTCTCCTAAGAAAATATGAAGTACCGTGCCACCGGTATATAAACTTTGAAGCTCATCTTGGTGTTCTAATACTTCAAAGGGGTCTGCTGAATAATCTACAGGTGGTTGAGTAGAATTAGTATAGAATGGCTCATCTTTTCCAGATGTATATATGTCAGGAAATTTTGATTTATCTATTCTTGCAAGTCTATAAGATGTACCTTCACCAGGTGTTGCCTCCAGATTATACAAATTATTAGTTTCTTTCTGATATTCTAAAAGTTTCTCTCTCATGAACTTTAATACTTTTATGGCAAATTCTCTTCCTGTGGAAGTTTCAATGCCCTCTCCTAAAAGATTCATACATGCCTCATGCATACCTATAATGCCTATTGTTGCAAAATGATTTCCCCAGTATTGTCCTGTGAACTCATATACTTCAGATAGATAATATTTAGAATAAGGATATAAGTCCTTATGAGTGAGATCTTCTATTACTCCTCTTTTTATCTCAAGGCTTTCTTTTGCAAGGTCCATGAGATGGGAAAGTCTTTCAAGGAATTCATCTTCATTTTCAGAAAGATATCCTAATCTGGATAGGTTGATTGTAACTACACCTATACTTCCTGTAAGTGGGTTTGCTCCAAAAAGACCTCCACCTCTATGCCTAAGTTCCTCCACATTTTTACCTGAAGTTTCTAAACTAAAACTAAGAGCTTTTTGCCTTATCAATGAATTATCTAATCTTAATCTGCAGCACATACTTCTTACATCAGAAGGATCCATATCTGAGTTTACAAAGTTAGAGAAATATGGAGTCCCATATTTTGCTGTCATCTCCCAGATTTTAGTGAGATTTGCTTTTTCCCATGGAAAATCTTTTGTGATGCTGTAAGTGGGAATTGGGAATGTAAATATTCTTCCATTAGCATCTCCTTCAATCATAACTTCTGCAAAGGCTTCATTGAGAAGGTCCATTTCTCTCTGAAATTCAGAGTATGTTACATCTTTTCTTTCCCCACCGATAATGACCTTTTTATCCTTTAAGTCGTTAGGAACTACAAGGTCAAAGCTTAGATTTGTAAAGGGAGTTTGGAATCCTGTTCTTGTGGGAATATTTAAGTTGAATATAAATTCTTGTATAGCTTGTTTTACTTCGTTATAAGTAAGATCATCATAGGCTATAAAGGGTGCTAAAAAAGTATCAAAATTAGAGAACGCTATAGCTCCTGCGGCTTCTCCCTGAAGGGTAAACATGAAATTTACAATCTGTCCTAAGGCTGTCCTAAAATGTTTTGCAGGTTTACTTGCTATCTTTCCTTCTACCCCTCTAAACCCTTTTAAAAGTAAACTTTCAAGATCCCAGCCCACACAGTATACTGATAAAGAGCCTAAATCATGGATATGAAAGTCTCCGTTTTGATGTGCCTTTGCAATTTCTGGAGGGTAGATCTCTTCAAGCCAGTATCTGGCAATAAGAGATGAGTAAAGATAATAGTTTAAGCCTTGGAGAGAGTAACTCATATTAGAATTTTCATTTACTCTCCAGTCCTTTTGATTTAAATATTCTTTTATAAGATCATTTAGGCCGCTTTTCATACTTCTACACCTCCCCTAAACAATTTACTCTTTTTTCATTTGAGATAATAAGTTTGTAAACTCTTCCAGAGAGCTAAACTCTTGATATACAGAAGCAAATCTTATATATGCTACTGCATCCAAATTTTTTAGCTTTTCAAGGACCTTCTCCCCTATTTCTTTTGAGGTTATCTCGCCTACTCCTTGTTTTTTAATATCCCCTATAATCTCATCAATTATTGTCTCTAATTTTTCACTTTCAATATTTCTTTTCACTACAGCTCTTTGTAATCCTGCAAGGAGTTTATTCCTATCAAATGGCTCTCTTCTTCCGTCTTTTTTTATTACCATTATAGGTTTTTCTTCAATTCTCTCATAGGTTGTAAATCTCTCTTTGCAATTGAGACATTGTCTTCTTCTTCTAACAACTTTCTGTTCTTCAATCTCTCTTGTATCAATCACAAGAGTCTCTTCATATCCACAAAAAGGACACTTCAAATTAAAACACCCCACTAAATATTGTGGTTATAATTATAACATACCTCAATATATAGTAAAGGGGAAATGACAATAAAAAAGGGAAGGATTTAAATCCTTCCCCTAAAATTATGTATAAATAGAATTTATTTTAGAATTTACTTGTGATTTTCAGCTAAGATTAATTCAAGTTCTCCTCTGTGGTTTTCTGGATCAAAATAGCATTCAAGGATTCTATCATGAGGTAATCTTTCTATTCTTTCATTCATAATTTTAAGAACTTTTGTATTAATCTCTATGGCTTTTAATACAGGTATTCTTTCTGGGTTTATATCTATACCAAAATACCCTTGATATCCTATCATCTTTAAAGTATATAGGAGTGATTCTGTAGCATCCCAATCTACTACTCCGATATCTAAATCTTGGTCATAGTTTCCAAGGGGTTGACTGTTCCAGTGAGTATGGAATAATCTTCCCTCTCTTGCAACTCTTGCATAAGCATATGGTAAATCTTCAAATCCCATTCTCACATGTCCAACCTCAGGGTTGAGACCTGCTAATGCATGTCCTTCTTGTAAAATTTTTAAATTCTCTGGATTTTTCAGCCTTGCTTCAATATCCTTTACTGCTAAAATTCCATCTGCAGTAGTCCTATAAATATTATTTGGCGCAGGTTCATATGGTTTTGGCTCTATAGCTACTTGTACTCCTGGTACCTCATCCATAGCTTGAGCTACTAATTCTTCAAAGGTGTCCCACATATGGTAGTATGGATGTCCGTAGGAATAAGTATATCCATCAATTCCCGGCCAAATTATACATACATCTGCGTTAGCTTCTTTTACGAGTTTTAATCCACCGACTAATCTTTCATAGGCTATTTTACGATATTTTTCATATGGATTTGAAAGAGAGCCAAATTCAAAGGTTCTATCGTAGAATAAACTTAGAGGTACTGCAACAAGTCTTATTCCTGCTTCTTTTTCTAATTTTTTATACAGGTGTAAATTTTCTTCATTAACCTCACTGGGATAATGAGCTTCTATTCCCTTTACCCCAAATTTTGCCATCTCCGCTGCTATTTCTATTCTTTCAGGAATACTTGTAGGATCTGTATAAGCGTCATGGAATCTTCCACCTGCAGGTGAAAAATACCAAATTCCTACAGAAACTTTCAAATCTAATTTAAAAGTTTGAAGATGCTTTAAAAGCTCCTCTTTATTTCTTCTGATTTTTTGGGAGCGATGATCTACAAAAGGCATATTAAGACCTCCTTTATTTGATTTTTAGAATATTTTACAACAATATCTATTTATAAGCAATCGTTTTAATAAAGGAAAAATTTAGAGCCATTTCAAATCAAAGATGGCGGAGAGGGCGGGATTCGAACCCACGAGACTGTTTTACAGCCTACTCGCTTTCGAGGCGAGCGCCTTCATCCACTCGGCCACCTCTCCAAGGATATTTTAACATAGAAATTTTAAACGGAATTTTATGATGCTAATAAGGATTATTTAAAAAATGAAGCAATCGGGAGTATAGAAGAAATGTAAAAGATTAAATAACATTTAATGTGGTAGATAAGAAAATGGACGTAGAATTATAGTTGCTTTTTAATTCTTGGTCCTTGAGGTGTATCTTCAATGATATAACCTCTATTTTGTATCTCTTCTCTTATTCTATCTGCACCCTTCCAATTCTTTTCTTTTCTTGCCTTTTCTCTTTCTTCTATGAGTTCCCAGATTTCTTCTGGGACTTCTATTTTGATCTCAGGAGGGTTATCTAAGGAAAGTCCTAAAACTTTATCAAATTGTAGTAACGTTGCTCTTTTTACTTCTGGAGAGACGGTATTATCTCTTATAAGTTCCCATGCAATAGATAGGGCTTTAGGCATATCAAGATTATCATTTATAGCCATATGGAATCTTTCTTCGTATTCCTTATGGAAGTCCACATCTTTCTTAGGATATCTTTTTATATTTTCATACAATCTGTTTAAGGCTCTCTGGGCACCTTCTAAGGCAGACCATGTAAATCTTAGTGGAGATCTATAGTGGGCATTAAGACAAAAATATCTATAGGAGAGTGGATTATAACCCTTTTCTTCCAAATCAGAGAGAGTTAAAAAATTTCCTTCTGATTTTGCCATTCTTTTCTCTCCCATTACTAAAAACTCTCCGTGAAGCCAATATTTTGCCATAGGTTTATCATAAGCTGCTTCTGATTGAGCAATCTCATTAGTATGGTGGATAGGAATATGATCTACTCCTCCACAGTGTATATCAAAAGGTTGTCCTAAATATTTTGTGGACATTACAGAGCATTCAATATGCCATCCAGGAAATCCTGTCCCCCATGGAGAATCCCATTCCATTTGTCTCTTTACATCCTTAGGAGAGAATTTCCATAGAGCAAAATCATTAGGATTTCTTTTTTCAGGGTTAAATTCTACTCTTGCGCCAGGAAGAAGATCCTCCACATCTTGCCCTGCTAAATTCCCATAATCAGTAAACTTAGATGTATCAAAATAGATGCCATCAGAGATTCTATAAGTATAGCCTTTTGCTTCTAAGATTTTTATGAACTCTATGAAATCAGAAATATGTTCTGTAGCCTTACAAATTATAGTTGGCTCTAAGATATTTAGCCTTTCTATGTCTCTGAAGAAAGCTTGAGTATAGAATTCTGCAATTTCCCAGGCACTTCTTCTCTCTTTTTGAGCTTCTCTTTCTATCTTATCTTCTCCTTCATCGGCATCAGAGGTGAGATGTCCCACATCAGTAATATTCATCACATGTTTTACAATAAAGCCATTGTATATTAATACTCTTTTTAATATATCTTCAAATATGTAAGTTCTAAGATTACCAATGTGGGCATAATTATATACTGTGGGGCCACAAGTATATATTCCCACAT
>JAKOUL010000020.1 GCA_029776735.1 Dictyoglomota bacterium | reverse complement strand
GGAAGATGTAGTATTCATCACAGTTGCAGGAAGAAGCAATGCCCTTTCAGGATTTACAGATGCAAACACCACAAAACCTGTAATTGCATGCCCACCATATAGTGATAAGTTTTCAGGAGTAGATGTATTCTCCACATTGAGAATGCCCTCAGGTGTTGCACCTCTAACGGTATTAGAGCCTGAAGAGGCAGCACTTTCTGCTATAAAAATATTAGCCCTCAAATATCCAGAACTTAATGAAAAAGTGAGAAGATATCAAGAGGAGAAAAGAGCTGAGATAGAAAAAGCTGATGAAGAAGTGAGGTCTCATGGGTAGCGTAAAGGATCTTATCATACTGGAAAATCCCAAAAAAAATACTCTTGGAAGAGGTAGATTTGTATTCTCAGATAGATATTCGGTCTTTGACTTTGGAGAGATGCCAGACCATATAGAAGATAAAGGGAAGGCTATATGTATTGCTACAGCTTATTTCTTTGAAAGATTAGAGAATATGGGCATAAAAACCCATTATATAGGACTCGTAGAAGATGATCAGGTAAAAAGCCTCTCGGAATTAAAATCTCCATCAAATATCATGGAATTTAAAATGGTAAGAGTCCTAAAACCTGACCTAAGTAACGGAGTATATGATTATTCCATATTCAAAAAAGAGAAGGCAAACTTCTTAATACCTTTAGAGGTGATCTATAGGAATTCTCTACCTGAAGGATCTTCTGTATTTAGAAGATTAAAAGAGGGAAGCTTAAAGATAGAAGATCTGGGACTTCCCAAGATGCCATCTCCTGGAGAGAAATTAGAAAAGCCTATAGTTGATTTCTCCACAAAATTAGAGATCAATGATAGATATCTATCAAAAGATGAAGCAAGAGAGATTAGTGGACTTTCAGAGGAAGAGTTTCATAAACTTATAGATATCACTTTATTTATTGATGATATGCTTACAAAAGAAGGGGAAAAGATTGCACTTATAAATGAAGATGGAAAGGTAGAATTTGCCTTTGACTTAGAAAGGAACTTTATCCTTGTGGATGCTGTAGGGACTCTGGATGAATGTAGATTTACATATACCTCTATTCCTATAAGTAAAGAGATTGCAAGAATATTTTACAGAAAGACCGAATGGTATAAAGAGATTGAGGAAGCAAAAAAGAAGGACAGATTTCATTGGAAAGATTATGTGGAAAGTCCCCCAAAACTTCCCAAGGAATTAAAGAATCTTATATCCATGATCTACAAAGCTTATGCCAATGAACTCACAGGGAAAGAGTGGTTTGATACCTATCCCATGAAGGATCTCTTAAATAGAATAAAGGAATTTCTATAAATACTTAAGTATTTTGTTAATATAAATTACTATATAGCAACCATTAAAAATATATTCCAGTAGAAGAAAAAGACCTTTCAGACTTGATAATATATAATTATCTTAAGGAAAACTCTTTAAAAACTACTGTTTTACTATCTTCTTTAAACTTTCCTCTATTTATCTATATCCTAAGTTGTGGATAAAAATGTGGATAGACTGTGGATAAGTCTGTGGATAACTTTAATAAATTGTGGATAACTTTGTCTCCATGCTATAAACTGTGGATACTGTGAATAAGTTAGGAAAACTTATCCACAATTAAATCATTCCTATTAACTATCTTTCTGAAGATTATCCACAGTATCCACAACACCTATTACTACTACTAGTATTTTATTCTTATTATTCTCTTTTGTAGTATTAATAGTAAAATGTGGATAATTTAAAAAAAGCTTTCCTATTAAAAAAAGATGCCCCTTAAAGGGGCATCTTTTGAGAAAAGAAATTCTGACTGGGATGGATTTTTTTCTCTACACTAAAAAATCTTTTAAATTTTTTTGAGTATACAATAGTATATT
>JAKOUL010000019.1 GCA_029776735.1 Dictyoglomota bacterium | reverse complement strand
GGAAGATGTAGTATTCATCACAGTTGCAGGAAGAAGCAATGCCCTTTCAGGATTTACAGATGCAAACACCACAAAACCTGTAATTGCATGCCCACCATATAGTGATAAGTTTTCAGGAGTAGATGTATTCTCCACATTGAGAATGCCCTCAGGTGTTGCACCTCTAACGGTATTAGAGCCTGAAGAGGCAGCACTTTCTGCGATAAAGATATTATCTCTCAAATATCCAGAGCTCAGTGAAAAAATAAAAAGGTATCAAGAGGAGAAAAGAGCCGAGATAGAAAAAGCTGATGAAGAAGTGAGGTCTCATGGGTAGCGTAAAGGATCTTATCATACTGGAAAATCCAAAAGAACATTCTCTCGGAAGAGGTAGATTTGTATTCTCAGACCGATACTCAGTCTTTGACTTTGGAGAGATGCCAGACCATATAGAGGATAAAGGAAAGGCTATATGTATTGCTACCTCTTATTTCTTTGAAAGATTGGAGAATATGGGTATAAAAACCCATTATATAGGAATTGTAGAAGATGATAAGGTAAAAAGTCTATCGGAATTGAAATCTCCATCAAATATCATGGAATTTAAAATGGTAAGAGTCCTAAAACCTGATCTAAGTAATGGAGTATATGATTATTCCATATTTAAAAAAGAGAAGTTAAACTTTTTAATACCCTTAGAGGTGATCTATAGAAACTCTCTACCTGAAGGGTCTTCTGTGTTTAGAAGATTAAAAGAGGGAAACTTAAAGATAGAAAATCTTGGACTTTCCAAGATTCCATCTCCTGGAGAGAAATTAGAAAAGCCTATAGTTGATTTCTCTACAAAATTAGAGATCAATGATAGATATCTATCAAAAGATGAGGCAAGAGAGATCAGTGGACTTTCAGAGGAAGAGTTTCGTAATCTTATAGATAGCACTTTATTTATTGATGATATGATTACAAAAGAAGGAGAAAAAATTGAACTTATAAATGAAGATGGAAAGGTAGAATTTGCCTTTGACTTAGAAAGAAATTTCATTCTTGTGGATGCTGTAGGTACTCTTGATGAATGTAGATTTACGTATAACTCTATTCCTATAAGTAAAGAGATTGCCCGAATATTTTACAGAAAGACCGAATGGTATAAAGAGATTGAGGAAGCAAAAAAGAAAGATAGATTTCATTGGAAAGATTATGTAGGAAATCCCCCAAAACTTCCCAGGGAATTAAAGGATCTTGTATCTATGATCTACAAAGCTTATGCCAATGAACTCACAGGAAAAGAGTGGTTTGATACCTATCCCATGAAGGATCTCTTAAATAGGATAAGGGAATTTCTATAATAAAAATTAAGCTTTTTGTTAATATATATAACTATTATTGAGACCATGAAAAATATATTCTATTATAGGAAAAACCCTATTCTCCAATGATAGAGTAGTATCATCTTAAAAAAACCTCTCAAAACCTAATATTTTACTATCATTTTTAACCTTTCCTCTATTTAGCTATATCCTAAGTTGTGGATAAAAATGTGGATAGCTTGTGGATAAGTCTGTGGATAACTTTAATAAATTGTGGATAACTTTGTCCTTAAGCTATAAATTGTGGATATTGTGAATAAGTTAGGAAAACTTATCCACAATTAAATCACTTCTATTTGCTATCTTTCGGAAGATTATCCACAGTATCCACAACACTTACTACTACTACTAGTATTTTATTCTTATTATTCTCTTTTGTAGTATTAATAGTAAAATGTGGATAATTTAAAAAAAGCTTTCCTATTAAAAAAAGATGCCCCTTAAAGGGGCATCTTTTGAGAAAAGAAATTCTGACTGGGATGGATTTTTTTCTCTACACTAAAAAATCTTTTAAATTTTTTTGAGTATACAATAGTATATT
>JAKOUL010000092.1 GCA_029776735.1 Dictyoglomota bacterium | reverse complement strand
TCTTAGTGAAGGAGAAAAAAGCGCTGGAGAGATAGCAAAAATAATCAATGCATCTTTTGCTAATACTTCTCAAAATCTTAAAGATCTTTACAATTTAGGACTTTTAAAGAAGAGACGTGTAGGACAGCATGTTTATTATTCCTTAGCAGATGACTCAGTACTTGAACTTTTAGAGTTGGTTTATAAGCTTAGATATAAAACTTCATTAAAAAACTAATAAAGGCTAAAAAATCTTAAGGGGGGGGAAAGCAAAAGCTTTCCCCCCCCTTTTCTTTTCTTAGAAACCAATAGACCCAGAGATTGCCGCAGCAACAGGAATTGTTAGATCCTCAGGTTCAAAAACAACTCCTAAATCTACCTTTATAAGACGCAAATCTATACCAGCACCAAAAGTATAAAGCATAGGTTGGAAATTCGTGTCAAGAATTGCTCCGACTCTTCCTAATAGCATTAATAATGGCTGTTCTATACCTACTCTATATAATGTAGGCTGAAAGCTAGCATCAAGATCAGTATCAATAGCAATTCTTGTATTAATAGCAGGAATTTTTACAAAAACTCCTGCTTTGGTAGATAGCTCTGGCAAAACTACATCATAAGGCCCGGAAGTTTCAGTGTATGTTTGAGTAGTAATTAATTCACTATTAGTATCAAAATATCCCTCTTCTATACCACTTGTAACTTTCCCTTCTAATGGGGTAGCATAAGCATTTTTAAAGACTAAACCTGCTGCTATAAATGGTGAAAACCTCAGATACGCTCCAGCATCAACTGCTAAATACTTTTGATCAATCAATGAATATGTTCTTCTATAATAATCACTATCATTGTAAGTCCCTGTCGTTTCTGCTATAGTTGTTCCCACAGGAGTAGCATATGCATCAATTGAAGTTCCTAAAGTTACAGTATCATTTACTCTTAAATTAGCACCAATATTTAATTTTACTCCAAGAATATCAATTGCTGGAATAGCTACTGTCACTGCTCCATTCAAATCAGCATCTCCTGTTAAGTTTACAGCTACATCAACAGCAGTTTCTGTAAGATCAGGAGAAGGATTTGAGTATTTATAGTAATCTGCATTTACATCTCCATCTCCAAATATAGTTATTCCAATTTTACTAATACCAAGATTTAAATATCCTCCGAGAGAAAGCATAGATTGGATTTCTCCATCTGGTGGCTCTTCCCCTTCTCCCAAAGCTTGAATGTACTCGCTCAAAGTCTGCCAATTTTGTATATTAGTTTCATCAAGAGGAGATAATCCTACACCAAGCTTTAAAGCTAAGTGGGAGTATTCTCCCATCAATGCAGGATTAAAAATTGCAGCAGTAGGCGAATCAGCAAGAGCAGTCATTGCTCCTGCCATACCCATAGCCCTTGGATCATATAAGAGATCTTTAAAAGAAAAAGAAGTCGTTACAGCAAAGGAAACCTCGGTAAGGAAAATTAAGGAAATCACTGTAAAAAGAATCAAATACTTTTTCATTACATCTCACCTCTCCTCAAAAATCTTTATCTTTCCCATTTTTATTATATCCTAAAAAATATAAATAAAGAAAGTGATTTATGTCACACTTTTTATATATGATATAATGAAAAAAATGGAAAAAATACTACAAAGGAATATCATAGAGAGGAGGAAGATATCTATGCAAGGAAATAATCCCTTTAAAGACCATGTATTCCAAATAGTAGATTGCTTTCACAGAGAAAGCTCTCGTTTTTCTATGCAATGGGGCGCATGGGTACCAAGGATAGATATCTATGAGACTGATGACAAGATTGTTCTTTTAGTTGAGATAGCTGGAGTGAGGAAAGAAGACATTGACCTTACTTTTCAAGAAGGGAAATTAATATTAAGAGGTACAAGACAAGAAAGATATGTGGCAGATCCTGAGATATACTATCAGATGGAAATAAATTTCGGACCTTTTGAAAGGGTAATTTATCTTCCTGCAGAAGTTGACCCAGAAAAAGCTGAAGCAGTATACAGAGATGGGTTTTTGGAGATTGCTCTTCCCAAAAAGTAAAGAAAGGAGGGTCAAAGACATGGAAAATAAAGAACTAACACAACCCCAAGATATACCAGAGATACTTCCCATATTACCATTGAGAGAGACAGTGGTATATCCTCAAATGCTTATACCTCTTGTGGTAGGAAGAGATAAGAGTATAAAGCTGGTAGAAGACGCCCTCTCAGGAAATAAACTTATAGGACTTTGTATGCAGAAAAATCCTGTAGAAGAACCCACCCCTGAAGATATCCATAGAATAGGGACTGTAGGTGTTATAGTAAGAAGCTTACGCTTTCCTGATAATACTCTCAGGCTTTTTGTACAAGGGCTTCAAAGGGTAAGAGTTGTTGAATTTTCACAAATTGATCCTTATTTTCAAGCAAAAGTAGAGGTAATAGAGGAAAAGGTTGAAAAAAATGTTGAAATAGAAGGGCTAATGAGAAATCTTCTTAACCTGTTTCAGAAAATGGCATCCCTAATACCTCAATTCCCAGAGGAACTTCTTGTCAATGCCATGAATATACAAGAACCAGGAAGGCTTGCAGATTTTATTGCCTTCAATTCAAATCTTAATGTAAATGAAAAGCAAGAAATCCTTGAAACCATTGATGTAAAAGAAAGATTACAAAAGGTTACTTATTACTTGATGCGAGAGTTAGAAATTCTGGAGATAGCTAATAAAATACAAAATGAGGTAAAAGATGAGATAGAGAAAAGTCAGAAAGAGTATTTCCTAAGGCAACAGATGAGAGCTATACAAAAAGAATTAGGAGAAACAGATCCAAGAGAGATGGAGATAAATGAGCTTAGACAAAAATTGCAAGAAGTAAAACTTCCTCCTGAAGCTATGAAAGAAGCAGAAAGAGAACTTGAAAGACTTGAACAGATGCCCCCTGGATCTGCAGAATATACAGTAACAAGAACCTATTTAGATTGGCTTATCAGTCTACCTTGGGCACAATCTACAGAAGATAATTTAGATATTAGCAAAGCTGAAGAAGTACTCAATGAGGATCATTATGATTTAGAAAAGGTGAAGGAAAGAATCTTAGAATATTTAGCAGTAAGAAAATTAAAAAGCGATATGAAAGGTCCCATCCTTTGCTTTGTAGGTCCCCCAGGAGTTGGAAAAACTTCCTTAGGAAAATCTATAGCAAGAGCCTTAGGAAGAAAATTTGTAAGAATATCCTTAGGTGGAATTAGAGATGAAGCTGAAATAAGAGGGCATAGAAGAACTTATGTGGGTGCTCTTCCTGGTAGAATAATCCAGGGAATAAGAAAAGCAGAATCAAACAATCCTGTATTTATGCTTGATGAGATTGATAAGATAGGTTCAGATTTTAGAGGAGATCCTTCAGCTGCTTTATTAGAAGTCCTTGATCCTGAACAGAATAATACCTTTGTAGATAATTATTTAGGAGTTCCTTTTGATCTTTCAAAAGTAATGTTCATAACAACAGCAAATGTACTTTATACAATCCCACCAGCCCTCTTAGATAGAATGGAAGTACTGGAACTTCCTGGATACACCGAATACCAAAAACTTGGAATAGCAAAGGGATTCTTAATTCCAAGACAGTTAAAAGAGCATGGCTTAGAAAAAGATAGATTAGAGATTACTGATGAAGCATTAAGTAAGATTATAAGAGAATATACCAGAGAAGCTGGAGTTAGAAATTTAGAAAGAGAAATTGCCACTATATGTAGAAAGGTAGCAAAGGGAATAGCAGAAGGAAGTATAAATGAAAAAGTTATAGTTTCTGCTGAAAATATAACAAAATATTTAGGTCCTGAAATATATTCTTTTGGAATGAAGGGCGAAAAAGACGAGATAGGCGTAGCCACTGGACTTGCCTGGACAGAGACAGGTGGAGATATACTCTTTGTAGAAGCTCTTCTTGTAGAGGGTAAAGGAAATCTTATTCTCACAGGAAAACTTGGAGAAGTTATGCAAGAATCAGCAAAAGCAGCACTCTCTTATGTAAGATCAAAGCTTAAGGATTTAAATGTAAACTATGAAATTCTTGAGAAATCTGATATTCATGTTAATGTCCCTTCTGGAGGAATTCCAAAAGATGGACCTTCTGCAGGTGTTACTATTGCAACTGCTATAGCTTCTGCATTAACAAAACGTCCTGTCAAAAAAGATATTGGAATGACTGGTGAAATAACTCTAAGAGGAAAGGTCTTACCAGTAGGAGGAATAAGAGAAAAAGTACTTGCAGCTCATAGAGCAGGACTTACTGCTGTAATAATGCCTAAGGAAAATGAAAAGGACTTGGAAGAGATTCCAGAAGAGGTAAAAAAAGATATGACCTTCTATTTTGTAGAACATGCCGATGAAGTCCTGAATCTTGCTCTTTTGGAGGTGAGAGAGAGTGCTGAACAGAGAAGTACTTAAAGATTTAGGAAATCTCAATTTCCCTCCTTATTTGATTACTTCCCTATATTTAAATGTATCCCCTTTGGTAAATCCCAAAGGGGAATACAAAATCATATGGAAAAGTCTCAAAAAAAATGCTCTTGAGTCTCTAAATTTAGATGGAGAAATTAAAAAATCTGTTTTAGAAGATCTTGAGAATATTGAGCATATTATTGATCAAGGCTCTTTTGGCTCTGCTAATACTATTATTTTATTTAGGTGTAGTGCAAAAAATTGGAGTTACATGATCCCCCTTTATCCATCCATAAAAAATAAACTTGTAATAGATAAAGATCCATATACACGCCCTCTATCGCATCTTTTAATTGCTAATAGCCCCTACTATTTAGTCATACTATCAAAGGGAGATGCAAGAATTTTTAAATACTTCATAGGAGAGATAACGGAAGAAGGAGAGATAAAAGAAGAAATACCAAAAAAACACAAACAAGGTGGATGGGAAGCTACAGATTGGCAAAGATGGCATGAGACCCATGTATTGTGGCATTTTAAAGAAGTAATAGATTTCTTAGATAAAAAAGTAGAAGCAAAAGAAAAAATCATATTGGGAAGTACGTCTCCTAAAAATATCTCTGAGTTCTTAGATATCCTTCCTAAAAGATTAAGAGAGTTAGTAATAGGCGAGATAAGTATAGATATAGAATCTCCTATTAAAGAAATCTTAGAAAAAGCCTTGGAATTTATAGAAAAATATGAAGAATCCGAAATAAATGATTTAATAGACTCACTAATTGTAACCTCTGCCAAGGGAAAAGAGGCTACTTTAGGAATTGAAAATGTAGCTTATGCCGTACATGAAAAAAGGGTACAAACTATCTTAGTTGATAATAGCTTTGAACTGTCAGGATTTCAGTGCCCGTCTTGTGCCTTCATAAGTTCATATCTTGAAGAGTGTCCATTCTGCAATAAACCTATGGATAAAAGAGCAGATATTGTGGATGAACTCATAGAAGAAGCAGTAACTAATGGAGCAGAGTTAAGATATATTAAGAATAAAGAATTAAGTAACAAGATTCAAAATATAGGTGCATTTTTAAGATACTAAAAATTGTGGGGAGGCTTAATGCCTCCCCACAAAAAAGTATAAACCTGGTATAAATTTATAGTTTTTCTGCTACATAAGCTGTTAAATCAGCTAACCTGCATGCATAACCCCATTCATTATCATACCAGGCAAACACTTTCACAAGATTCTTTCCGATTACTATGGTAGAAGGAAGATCCACTACTGTAGAATATGTGGTCCCTTTGAAATCCATAGAAACAAGCTCTTCCTCGGTAACACCAAGGATTCCTCTCATTCTTCCTTCTGCTGCCTTTTTAAATGCTCCGTTTACTTCCTCTACTGTTACTTCTTTCTGCAATACACATACCAAATCTGTTACAGAAACTGTTGGTGTAGGAACTCTCAGAGCGACCCCATGCAGTTTACCATTAAGTTCTGGAATCACACTTCCAATAGCTTTTGCTGCACCAGTACTTGTAGGAATAATATTTAAAGCTGCTGCTCTTGCTCTTCTCAAATCCTTATGAGGAAGATCAAGAATCTTTTGGTCATTAGTGTAAGAATGAATTGTAGTCATAAGTCCTTTTTCTATTCCAAAGTTGTCAAGAAGCACTTTTGCTACTGGTGCTAAACTATTTGTAGTACAAGAAGCATTAGAGATAATATTATGCTTTGCAGGATCATATTTCTCTTCATTTACACCCATAACTATAGTAATATCTTCACCTTTTGCAGGAGCAGAGATTATCACTTTTTTAGCTCCACCGGATGTAATATGCACTTTTGCTTTTTCTGCGTCAGTAAAAAGCCCTGTGGATTCTATAACTATATTTGCACCTAAACTCTTCCAAGGAATATTCGCTGGATCCTTTTCAGCAAATACTCGGATATCCTTTCCATCTATTACTACAGAGGTATCAGTATATTTTACCTCTCCTTTATATACTCCATAATTGGAGTCATATTTAAAAAGGTGCGCCAAAGTCTTTGTATCAGTTATATCGTTAACAGCCACTACTTCAACTTTATCAGCATGACGTTCTAATAAAGCCTTTAAAACCTGACGTCCAATTCTTCCAAATCCATTAATACCTACTTTAACAGTCATAATACACCTCCTCTAATCGTTAAATTTTTTTCTTTAACTTCAAATTACATTATATCATGCTCTTTAATATATAATTGTTAAAAAGTTTTAAAAACTTATATACTTAAGCTTAATATCTTCCCAGGAATGTAAACAACTTTTTTAAGCTCCTTATTATCAAGATATCTTTTTACATTCTCTCTCTGAAGTGCTAAGTTAAGAACTTCCTCCTGAGTTGAATCAACACTCACAACAATTCTATCCCTAACCCTTCCATTAATCTGAATAACAACAGTAACAATTTCTTCTTTTATAAGCTCAGGATTGTAAGTAGGCCACTTCTGCATATGAATACTATAATCATATCTCAGTTCATTCCATAATTCCTCTGTAATATGAGGTACAAAGGGAGAAAGTAAAAGTATTGTATTTCTAATTGCCTCTTCAAAGGCAGGTGTCCTCCCATATTTTCTTTTATGTTCTGTTAAAAGATTACTAAGTTCCATAATAGCTGCTACTGCTGTATTAAACTTAAAATTCTCTATATCTTCAGTAACTTTCTTAATAGTTTTATGTAATTTCCTTCCTACAATCTTCTCCTCTTCCTCATCAATTTGAGGTTCTATCTCTGCATCTTCCAATACCAATCTCCAGAATCTATTCAAAAATCTATTTGCACCTTCTACTCCTTCATCACTCCATTCCACATCTACCTCAGGAGGTGCTACAAATAATATAAATAGACGAGCAGTATCAGCACCATAATTTTCCACCATATAATCCACAGAAACAATATTTCCTAAAGATTTTGACATTATTTCTCCATCTTTATATACCATTCCCTGAGTAAAAAGTCTCTTAAAAGGTTCTCTAACAGAGCTATATCCTGCATCATAAAGAACCTTAGTTATAAATCTTGAATAGAGAAGATGAAGTATAGCATGTTCTATTCCACCTATATATTGATCCACAGGAAGCCAATATTCTGCCTTTTCCTTAGAAAATGGTTCTTTATCATTGTGTGGATCCGTGTATCTAAAATAATACCATGATGAATCTACAAAGGTAGCAAGAGTATCAGTTTCTCTACGTGCATCTCCTCCACATTTTGGACATTTAGTATTTACAAATTCAGGTACCTTTGCTAAAGGGCTTTCACCTGTTCCTGTAGGCTCAAAATCAGAAAGCTCAGGAAGTTCTACAGGAAGATCTTCATAAGGTACAGGTACAACTCCACATTTTGGACAATAAATTATGGGGATAGGAGCTCCCCAGTATCTTTGTCTTGAAATAAGCCAGTCTCTTAATCTATACTGTACCTTTCTCTTACCAATACCTAAGTCCTCAAATCTTTCAGCAACCACATTCCAAAATTCTGAACTTTTCATTCCATTATACTTATCTGAATTGAACATTACTCCCTCATCCTCATATGGTAAGTTAGGTTCCTTACCTTCTTCAGGAGTTATTACAGCCTTTATAGGTAGATTATATGCCAGTGCAAATTCATAATCCCGACCATCATGAGCGGGTACTGCCATTATGGCACCTGTTCCATAAGTAGCAAGCACATAATCTGCTACGTAAATAGGAAGAGGTTTTTTAGTTAGAGGATGAATAGCATAACTTCCTGTAAATACCCCTGTCTTTTCCTTTTCAGGAACAATCCTTTCAAGTTCACTTTTATTCTTTGCCTTCTTTATATATTCTCTTACTTCTTCTAAATGTTCGGGCTTTGTAATTTTTTCTACTAAAGGATGCTCTGGTGCAAGGACTACAAAAGTAACACCATAAATTGTATCTGGTCTTGTAGTAAAAACATATATCTTATCTTCTTTACCTTCCACCTCAAAATAAAATTCCAGTCCTTCAGATTTTCCAATCCAGTTTTTCTGCATTAATTTAACTTTTTCAGGCCAATATTCCAAAGTATCCAGATCCTTTAAAAGATCTTCTGCATACTCAGTAATTTTAAAGAACCACTGTTCAAATTCTTTTCTCTCAACTATAGATTTACATCTCCAACATCTTCCATCTACAACCTCTTCATTAGCAAGCACTGTTTTACAACTAGGACACCAATTAGCAGGAGCTTTTTTCCTATAAGCAAGCCCTCTCTCATAAAGCTTAAGAAAGATCCATTGAGTCCATTTGTAATAATCAGGAGCACAAGCTGTAACCTCTCTATCCCAATCATATACTACACCCATCTTAAAGAGCTGCTCTTTCATACGAGATATGTTTCCATACGTCCAGTCCTTAGGGTGCACCTTACGTTTTATAGCAGCATTTTCTGCAGGCTGACCAAAAGCATCCCATCCCATAGGATTCAATACATTATAACCACGCATAGTATAAAAACGTGCTACCACATCACCAATGGTATAATTTCTCATATGTCCCATATGGAGATCACCAGATGGATAAGGAAACATCACCAAATTATAATATTTTGGCTTATCTTTTTTCTCGGTCACATAATATAATCTATCCTCATCCCACTTTTTTTGCCATTTTGGTTCTATATCTTGTGGATTATATCTTTTCATTCTTTTTCTCCCTCTCTTTTTAAAAATTTCCTTTATCTTATAATTATATAAAAGGAAGAAAGTAGGGACAATATTTATAAAACTAAAAATCAAAATTTATATAAGAATATATTATACCTGCCTCTCCTGAATCAGTTCCTTGCCAAATAGGAAAGGCATAACCAAAATATAAGTCAAAAGGAATATCAAAAAAAGTAGTAAAACTATACTTGAACTCTAAGCCTAATCCAAGGTTTAAATTCTCCCAAGAGATACTTTCAATGTCTTCCCAAACCCCTCCAAATTCGGAGAAGACGTTGAAATCTACCTCTCTCAATATAACAAGATTTAAAAACTTAAGTTCCTGATCTTTTAATAAAGGCATATTCCAATTTAAGAATAACGAAGCCTTTAAATTTCCATAATAACCTAACATCAGAGATTTCCAATCAGAAAGATTAAGTTTATCATCTAAAGAAGTATTTCCACTCACATATCCTATTTGAGAAGAAACTTGAAGATAACTATGAGGGAAAATCAGAAAATCCTTATCAAGGAACCATTCTATTCTGTAAAAATCAAATCCTGATGGGCTAAAGCCTATTCTTAAATCCCATGTATTTGTTAAGGCTTTAGTATAGAGATCTACAAGCCTTGTTAGAGAAAAATCAAGATATCCTTTATTATCCAAAAATTCATTATAAGAAAGGGATAAGTTAAGAATATAAGCTTTCTCCCATTCATTGCCACTATTCCCTAAATTAAATTTTCTCCAAATGTTTTTAGTATAAGATATCTTTCCTACATATATATCCGGATCTAACCATATAAGTTGAAAAAGTAAACTATCTTCCTTTGGCAAAGAGTAAAGAAAAGCAAAATTTAGACCCTGATAATCTCCTTGGTAAAATCCTTCTAACATTACTAAGAAATTCAGAGGATCGTAAAATTCTACGTGATAAGAAGCAGTAGAGATTTCTCCAGTAAAAAGGTCAAAACTAAAAGAAGGTAATATATCATAATAGAAGACATAAGCATCTAAAGGAATTTCTCTCTTAGGAGTATAAATTATCTTCCTTGGATACCAGTTATTAACTCTATCGGCATCAGGAATTTTTGAATCTGGATCTAAAACTACAGTTTTTACAGGAGAGTAAGATTCTACTTTCAATGGATTTTCCATACCATTATAAATAATCTTTTCTTCCTGATTATTCTCGTATATTATTTTCACTTCTACAGGAATGATTATCTCTCCATTATTTTTTATATAGATCTGATTTTCCCATTTTCCACCTTTATAGTAAGAAATTACCTTGTTAATCTCAAAATCTACTTTCCCTTTAGAATAAAACCAACTCTTGAAAAAAGCCTCTAAATCTTTCCCAGCATATTTTTCAAGAGAATCTTTAATATCATCGGTGGTTACAATCTTACCTTTAAAATCATTAAAAATGTCACTTAAATATTTATCAAAATTTTCCTCTCCAAGTTCTGAAGCTAAGGCTCTTATAGCAAGATAAGACTTATTGTAAATTTTATTACTATACCCATTAGCATAACTTTCCCAGTATTCTTTCACTACTTCTTCATCCCATCCATCCTTTAAGTAGTAAAGATAGGGGAGTTCCACTTGAGTTTCTCTTAAATTCATATTCCCCATAAGAGAGTCCTTTAAGAAATTAACAAAATAATCATCTCCAAGATCAGGGAAAAGATTCGCACCTTTTCCACCATATTTTCTTTCAAAATAAGTGATAGAAAGATACTGAGCAAAACTTTCAGATATCCAATTTTCTCTATCAAAATCAACACCTATTCCAATACCCCACCAGAGATGGGCAATCTCGTGAGAAAGAAGCCATTCATTTATTCTTTCTAAGAGAAATGGAGATATGAGATCTGAAGAGTAAAATATGCTATTCCCAAGAATGACAAGACCGTCAGCTGTCATACCCCAAAGTCCTGTAATCTGTCCTTCTACTATATTTATTCTTTTATGTCCTGAAGATCCATAAAGATTAGAATAATAACTAATAGCTTCTCGGGCATAAGAAGCAAGAAGCCTTGCCTTATATTCTCTTCCAGGATAATAGTATACATAGATCTCAGGCTCGGTACTGTCCGAAAGCTTATAAACTCTGTAAATCCTACTAAGAGCAATAGGAACAGATCTTCTTGGAGAAGTATTTTCTCCTATTATCTTCTTCCATTCTCCCGTAACCTCTTCTTTTACCACATCCATTCCTAAAGCCACAGTAAAATTAGAAGGTACCATAAGCTCCAAATAGAAATTACTTGATAAAAGCCTTCCTCCTTTATCCCATTCACCATTAATATAAGGAAGCTCATATGGAAACCAGCCAAACCTCCAAACAAAAGCATCTTTTGCATAAGACATATCACCTAAGTAAGTACTTGGAAATTTTGTTCTAAAATAGATGGTTAATTTAAAAGATTCAGAAGGCAAGATTTTATAAGGAAGTTTCACCTTTAAATAATTATCTTTCAAAGAATAGTTAGAACTTAAAATTTTACCCTCTTCAAGAGAATAGGAAATAGGATTATTATTTTCATCTACCACTTTTTCTACTTTTGTAAAACCAGGATCAAAACCATTTACATATTGGGAATCTTCTAATACATCATGTAAATAAGGATTCTTTTCTCTTAAAAGATTTGCAGGGAGATAAAAATAGATCTCAGAAAGTTCTGAAGAGGTATTATTTATATATTCTACTTCTACCTTCCCACCTATTATTTTCTCATTTGGAGAAAGCTGAGCATATATCTTATATGTAGAAGAGACTTCAGCATAAGAAAAGGTTATAAGTAAAGAGACTGTTAAAAGAAGAAAAACTATCTTTTTCATAGTCCTACCTTCTTTCCTTTTGTAGAAGCTTTCCTCCTCCCAAAACTTAACTTCATAGTAAGAACTCTATCAGTAGAGAAAATCCTTGCTGCTATAAAAATTAAGAGTAAAAATACTATTAGCATATAGATAATACCATAAAGGATCACATTATAATTTCCCAAAAGAACATTCTGAGAAGCCACAAAAGGATGTGTAAAAGGTATAGCCATCACAATAATTTTAATAGGAAGAGAAAGAGAATTTATATCCGAAAACATAGAAAGAAAATAAGGAATCATTACAAGAAGTACCATCGGCAAGGACATACTCTGAGCACCCTTTAAATCTTCAGCTAAAACACCTAAAATTGTAGAAAGAGCTAAAGCACATAATATAGCCAAGAATAGAGAGACTCCCAAAAGGGTATATCCATAAGGAGTGAACTGAAGACCTAATTTTTGAATCAAATCAGTACTATTTATCTCTACTCCTCCTGTAATTCCACTCATAAAGGATCTATATCCAAACATATAAATTAATGCAGAGATAAGTCCCACAATACCTGCCCCTAACATTTTAGCAACTACAATCTGTCTTCTACTAATAGGTACAGTAAGCAGAGTTTCTAATGTTTTATCTTGCTTTTCCACAGCAATAGCAGAAAGTACCATCTGCGAAGAATACATTATCACTATCATTAGAATAATAGGGATAAAAATAGACTGCATTTGAACAAAATTAGTTACCTCAGCAGAAGAACCCTCTGCCATTTTATCTCTTACTATAACATACTCTTTACTTCTTATAGGATTTTTAAGCTCTTCTGGATCTATATTAGGAATCCTTTTTTTTAGGAAATTATTAGAGATATATCTATTTAAAGCATTAACCACCTGATTGACCATCTCCGAATTTACAGTGCTACCTATAGAAAAACTTCTTATAATAGAATAGACTTCTATCTCCATAGGAGAGAATTTTGATATGGATTGTCCAAATCCATCAGGTATGACTAATAAAAAATTAATATTATTATTTTTTGCATAATCTATTGCTTTCTCTTTACTTTTGTCTTCCACCAAGTTATTCATCAAATTTACTTTGAAACCTGCAAAAGATAGATTATTTAAAACTTCTTTTGAAAGAGAAGAATCATCAAGATTAAGTACATAAACATCTCTAAGTTTTATTCCCTTTTCTATTTCACTTTTGGTAATACTTCCTATAAAATTGAAAAGTAAAAGAGTAAAAACCAAAGAGATTATCAGCTGGGCAGTAACAAGCTCTTTAATCTCCTTCTTAAGTAAATTATTAAATTTCTTCATTGAACAACCCTCCTAAATACCTCTTCCAAATTCTTAGCAGAATATTTATCCTTCAGCTCTTCCGATGTACCAGTTTCAAGGATTTTACCTTTATCAATAAGAGCTACTCTATCCGATAAGAATTCTATCTCTAACATGTTATGAGAAGAAAGAAGGACAGAAGTTCCCTCTTTTACATATTCCCTTATTATCTCTCTAATCTCTAAAGCATTTATTACGTCAAGTCCTGATGTAGGTTCATCAAGTATGGCGAGTGTAGGTTTTGTCATAAGTGCTCTTGCAATAAGAAGTTTTCTTACCATTCCCTTACTATAAGTCCCTATTTTATCATTTAATCTATCTCTTAATTCAGAAATTTCCTCGGCTCTTTTTACAAAAATCTCCACATCCTTAGGATCTACTGCATAAAAGTTTGCCATAAATCTTAAGTAATCAATACCTTTCATATTTTTGTACGCTCCAGCTTCTTCAGGTAGGTAGCTTATATTTTCTCTTACAAAATCAGGATACTTTGACAAATCTTTCCCCATAAAAAGCACTCTTCCTTCAGAAACAGAAAGAAGAGCTGCAATTATTCTCAATGTTGTACTCTTTCCTGCTCCGTTAGGACCTATAAGAGCAAAAACCTCACCTTTCTTTACTTCAAAATTTACTCCCTTTAAAGCCTCAAATTTCCCATAATACTTCTTCAAATTCTCAACTTGTAAAATAAAATCCAAAGAAGAATCACCTCCCTAAGGAAATTTTTTCGCAGATACATTATGAATTATATAATAATTTCATTAAAAGTTTTTAAAAACTTCCTACTTGAAAAATTTTTGCATATAAATTAGAATTTTTTATGGATAAATGAAAAATTTTTTCAATAGAGGTATAGAAACATGAAAGAGGATTTAAAAATCCATGGATTAAGACTAAGCAAACCAAGACTTGCAGTCCTTGAATTCTTTGAGAAGAACAAAACAGGTCATTTTTCTATTAATGAAATCTACGAGGAGATAAAGAAACAAAACCAAAAAGCATCTTACACATCTGTATATCGTACATGTAAACTTTTAGAAAAACTTGGCTTTTTAAGACAGATCTCTTTTGAGGAAAGACATATTCATTATGAAAGCAATTTAGTACCTCATATACATTTTCAGTGCCTTTCTTGTGGAAAAGTAATAGAAGAAGATTTAGAGCACCCAGAAAAAATTTTAGAAATATTAAATATAAAAGATAAAAATTTTCAGATAACTTCCTTTAGGATTCATATTCTTGGGTTATGTGAAGAATGCCAAAATAAAACTCAAAAAGAGGAGGACTTATGATTAAAAGTCTTACAGACCTTGAAAGGGGAGAAAAGGGCAAGATAATATCAATAAAAGGAGGAAGAGGTAAGATTTTCAGACTTGCAGAACTTGGAGTTAATCCTGGGGAAGAAATTTTAGTGGTCCAAAAATCCATGGGTCCTGTAATTATAAGGGTAAAAGACACAAATATTGCTTTAGGAAGGGGACTTGCAGAAAGCATATATGTGGAGGTAGAGGACCATGGAGAAGACCAAAATTAGAGTAGCTCTTGCAGGAAATCCCAATGTAGGAAAAAGTACTTTATTCAACCAACTTACAGGCTTAAACCAACATACAGGAAATTGGCCTGGGAAAACTGTAGAAAAAAAGGTAGGATATGTGGAAAAGGACTCCACTTTAATAGAGATCACTGATCTTCCTGGTACTTATAGCCTTACTGCTCATTCTATAGAAGAGGTTGTTGCAAGAGAATTTATTATAAAAGAAAAACCAGATATTATAGTGGTTGTATTAGATGCATCAGCCTTAGAAAGAAATCTATATCTACTTTTACAGATTATGGAACTTAGTCCAAATGTCATAGTAGCACTAAATATGTTAGATGTCTTAAAAGAAAAAAAATATAAGTTAGACACAGAAAAGCTTCAACAGAAACTTGGTATCCCCGTCATATCTACCATTGCTAGTAAGGGAATAGGAATCGACAACTTGCTAGAGAAGATTATAGATGTATATAAAAACAAGAATTTTAATCCTATGAAAATAGAGTATCCTGAAATAGAAGATACATTAAAAGAAATTGAAGCTCTTCTACCAGAAAAAATAGACGAATATCCAAAAAGATGGGCTGCAATAAAACTATTGGAGGGGGATCCTCTAATAGTCGAACTTTGTAAGAAATATGAGGGATGGGAAGAGATTAAAAATATAGTAGAAGAAAAAGAGGAAAACCCAGTTAAAGTTGCATCGGCAAGATACTCTTTGATAAAAAATATCTTAAAAGATGTATTAGAAAAACCCACGAAGCAGGTAATAACATGGACTGATAGATTAGATAATATTCTTACCCATAGAATATGGGGACTCCCTATTGCAATCCTTATAATATTTTCCATCTTTTATTTTACTTATTTCTTAAATGAAGCCATAAGTATCCCTTGGAATAACTTCTTAGGACTTATAGGATTAGGATTGAATAATCTTTT
>JAKOUL010000090.1 GCA_029776735.1 Dictyoglomota bacterium | reverse complement strand
AAATATCCTTCTTCCAAATTCAGCAGCAGCTTTTATTTGGATAGCCTTTGCTACTCCTATACCAGGAAACTTCATTAATTCCCCTATCCCAAGCTCAGCAATCTTTTTCAGATCTCCAAACTCTAAGATAAGATTTTGAGAAAGCTCATATACAGAGACGCCTTTACTCCCTGTTCCCAGAATTACTGCAAGAAGTTCAGAATCAGAAAGTACTGATGCTCCATAATTAAGAAGTCTCTCTCTGGGTCTTTCCGTAGATGGGAAGTCTTTAATCTTCCTTTTCTTCATCTACTATAGCAGGAATTTTGCTTACATCTTCAGGCTCAAGCTTCTCTTCCTTTGCAATCTCCTCAATTTCCTTTTGTTTATCAGAGATCTTTGTCTCAATATCAGTAAGCTCTTTTAAAAGATCATCAAACTTTTCTTTAAGTAGCGGCTCTTCATTTTTAAGAGCATCATATAATCTCTCTCCCATCTTTTTGAAAGTATCAGTTCTATTTCCTTCTAAGATTAAAATATCTGCCTTTAACTTCCCTATCTTTGCAAGTTTTGCTGACTCTTTACCAAGAGTTTTTGCCATATCCGAGATAGCTTCTCCTGCCTTCTTTGCAGTTTCACCAGCCTTCTGAGCAAAAGATGAAACCTGTGGTTTCAAATCATCCCAAAGCTTTTTCCATCTGTCTTCAGCCATTTGCTTACTCCTCCTTTATAACTATTTTATTTGAAAGAAGCAAAAGTCTCTTTATATTATACCTATTCCATATGGTTAATGTATAGACATTTTCCAAAGGATCATATGTATAAGTAATCTGATAATGATCATTATTCTCATCAGAGTAAGGCTGGTTATTATAAGGATTATCAGGCATCTTTTTATTAGGAAGATGATCTTCTAAAGAATGATATAGATCATCTAAACTTGTAGCTACTGGGTACCTTCCCTTACTGTCAACAGCATACATCTCCAAAGTGACATGAAGAAGTCTCAAGGAAGAGATAGCAGCACCTTCCCTTGCCTTTTCTATACCTGAAAGATAAGCTCCTCCACCTATAATAGCAAGGATAGAGATGATAATAATAACCACCAAAAGTTCAATAATTGTAAATCCTCTTTTATCTCCCAATATTAATCCCCCCTATGTAAAAAGTAAGGGCAAGCTTTTTAGCTTGCCCTTTTTTTAAAGAATATTTTTTGCTAATTTAAATATGTTTAGTGGTTGGAGAGGGTAATTACAGGCTTAGTATTGTCTCTGTTATATCCTTTTAGATCATAAGCAACACCGTTAGTGCAGCAATAAACAATAGAATATGGGTCACTAAGAGTAGGAGTAGTGGTTGCTGAAGTGCTATCCACAAGACCATTATCATAACTATACGGCTGATTATTAGATGGATTATTGGGGAACTTTTTATTAGGAAGATAATCTTGTATTGCAGTAAGAGCATTGTTATCAGAAGTTGTTATAGGATATGAACCATTATTATCTACTGCATACATTTCAAGACTTGTCTGAAGAGCCTTCACAGCAGATGTTACAGCAGACTCTCTTGCCTTCTCTGTAGCTCCCATGAAGTTTGGAAGTGCTACAGCAGCTAAAATGGCAATAATTACGATAACAACCATCAACTCAATCAATGTGAAACCTTTATCTTTACGCATAATCTAAACCTCCCTTTCAATTTGTTTTTCTACTTAACATTATACCCCAAATTTTTATTTTTATGCATTAAAAAAGAAATTTAACTATAAGATATTTTTTATAATAATTCTTTTAATTTAGAGAGAGCATTTTTAAAGAGCCTTGATGCTTGGGACTGAGATATTTTTAAAATTTTTGCCACCTCTCCTTGGGTTAGATCCTGATAAAAAATATACTCTATAATCTTCCTTTGAATCTCTGGAAGTTTTGAGATGGCATTTTCAAGAGCAATTTTATCTTCCACAGGAAGACGGAAGGACTGGAGACTCTCGGACCTGATTCTATCCTTCTCAATCCCTAATTCTTCAATAGATAAAGTCCTTATAGAGTCTTTAACCCTAAAAAGCTCTCTCACAGACTCTTTTGTAATATTTAAAGCCTTTGCTATCTCCTCAATTGTAGGATACCTATTTTCTTCCTCCCAAACTTTATCTATAAAAGCATCCATATTTGATATAAGTTTTTTAACGGTTCTGGGGATCCTTATGCTATCTTTTCTATCTCTTAAATAATGTCTTATCTCTCCTAAAACACAATGAGAGATATATGTTGAAAGCTCCCCTTTCTCAGGATCATAGTTCTCAATTGCCTTTAAAAATCCCAGATATCCTACTTGTACTAAATCTTCAAAAGGTTCTCCGTAATGAGTAAACTTAGAAGCCCAGAAATAAATGAGATCATCAAAGATCTCCAAAAGACCTATTAAAGCCTTCTCATCTTTTTCTTTTTTATATCTTTCCCAAAGCTCTTTAGCTGTTGAAATCATTTTATGTATTGGAACATGGTAAAGATAGGCAGGTATAGAGAAATAAGCACACCGCCTACCAGACCTCCAAGGAATACAAGCATAAGAGGCTCAATCAATGCAGTTAAACTTTCTATAGCATTTGCTACTTCTTTTTCGTAGAATTCAGTAATCTTTGTAAGCATCTGTTCCAGAGAGCCTGATTCTTCTCCAATAGATATCATATGTATAACCATAGCTGGGAAAACTTTACTATCTCGCAATGGTGGAGCAATCCTTTCTCCTTCTCTTACTCTTATTCGGGTATCATCAATAGCCTTTCTAAATACACTATTACCAATAGTTTGACCTGCAAGCTGCAGTGCTTCAAGGATAGGAACTCCTGTTCTTACCTGCGCAGCAAGTGTTGTGGTGAAACTCACCACTGCATTTTTTTGAATTATAGGACCAAATACAGGTATTTTTAAAAGGAGTGCATCTAATTTTTCCTTAATTTTAGGATTTTTGATAAGTCTCATTACAACTACTACGAGAGCAACAATTACT
>JAKOUL010000086.1 GCA_029776735.1 Dictyoglomota bacterium | reverse complement strand
AAATATCCTTCTTCCAAATTCAGCAGCAGCTTTTATTTGGATAGCCTTTGCTACTCCTATACCAGGAAACTTCATTAATTCCCCTATCCCAAGCTCAGCAATCTTTTTCAGATCTCCAAACTCTAAGATAAGATTTTGAGAAAGCTCATATACAGAGACGCCTTTACTCCCTGTTCCCAGAATTACTGCAAGAAGTTCAGAGTCAGAAAGTACTGATGCTCCATAATTCACAAGCCTCTCTCTGGGTCTTTCCGTGGATGGGAAGTCTTTAATCTTTCTTTTCTTCATCTACTACAGCAGGAATTTTACTTACATCTTCAGGCTCAAGCTTCTCTTCCTTTGCAATTTCTTCAATTTCCCTTTGTTTATCAGAAATCTTTGTTTCAATATCAGTAAGCTCTTTTAAAAGATCATCAAACTTTTCTTTAAGTAGCGGCTCCTCATTTTTAAGAGCATCATATAATCTCTCTCCCATCTTTTTGAAAGAATCAGTTCTATTTCCTTCTAAGATTAAAATATCTGCCTTTAGCTTTCCTATCTTTGCAAGTTTTGCTGACTCTTTACCAAGAGTTTTTGCCATATCAGAGATAGCTTCTCCTGCCTTCTTTGCAGTCTCACCAGCCTTCTGAGCAAAAGATGAAACCTGTGGTTTCAGATCATCCCAAAGCTTTTTCCATCTATCATCAGCCATTTACCTATTCCTCCTTTATCACTATTTTATTTGAAAGAAGCAAAAGTCTCTTTATATTATACCTATTCCATATGGTTAATGTATAGACATTTTCCAAAGAATCATATGTATAAGTAATCTGATAATGATCATTATTCTCATCAGAGTAAGGCTGGTTATTATAAGGGTTATCAGGCATCTTTTTATTAGGAAGATAATCTTTTAAGGAACTATAAAGTTCGTCTAAACTGGTAGCTACTGGGTACCTTCCCTTACTGTCAACAGCATACATCTCTAAAGTGGTATGAAGAACACTCAATACATAGCAAGCAGTACCTTCCCTTGCCTTTTCTATACCTGAAAGATAAGCTCCTCCTCCTATAATAGCAAGGATAGAGATGATGATAATAACTGCCAAAAGTTCAATAATTGTAAATCCTCTTTTATCTCCCAATATTAATCCCCCCTTATTAAAAAATGAGGGCAAGCTAAAAAGCTTGCCCTCATTGCAAAGAATATTTTTTGCTAATTCAAATTTTAGTGGTTGGAAACCGTAATTATAGCCTTACTATTGTTTCTGTTCCATCCTGTTATAGTATAACCATTAGTGCTAGCATCATAAGAATAAGTTATAGCATATTGTACATCCTCAGGGATTGCGTCATCAATGGAGCTATATGGTGCATTAGTAGCTGGATTATTAGGATATTTACCTCCAGGAAGATAATTACCATCTTCTAATATCTCTAAATTATCCGTATACTCACCATTGTGGTCTGTTGCATACAACTCAAGACTTGTCTGAAGAGTTTTCACAGCAGATGTTACAGCAGACTCCCTTGCCTTCTCAGTAGCTCCCATGAAGTTTGGAAGTGCTACAGCAGCTAAGATGGCAATAATTACAATAACCACCATTAACTCAATCAATGTGAAACCTTTCTCTTTACGCATAATCTAAACCTCCTTTTCAATTTGTTTTTCTATTTAACATTATACCCCAAATTTTTATTTTTATGCATTAAAATAAAGAAGTTTAACTAAAGCCATTCTATATTAATTCCTTCAATTTTGAGAGAGCATTTTTAAAGAGCCTTGATACTTGGGACTGAGATATCTTTAAAATTTTTGCCACCTCTCCTTGGGTTAAATCTTGGTAAAAAATATACTCTATAATCTTCCTTTGAATCTCTGGAAGTTTTGAAAGGGCACTTTCAAGAGCAATCTTATCTTCTACGGGAAGACGGAAGGACTGAAAACTTTCTGACTTGATTTTATCCATCTCAATCCCTAACTCTTCAATAGATAAAGTCATGATAGATTCTTTAATCCTAAAAAGTTCTTTTACAGATTCCTTTTTAATATTTAAAGCCTTTGCTATCTCATCTATTGTGGGATATCTATTCTCTTCCTCCCAAACTTTATCTATAAAAGCATCCATACTTGATATAAGTTTTTTAACAGTTTTGGGAATTCTTATATTACCTGTTTTATCCCTTAGATAATGTTTTATCTCTCCTAAAACACAGTGAGAGATATATGTTGAAAGCTCTCCTTTTTCAGGATC
The DNA here is from genome assembly GCA_029776735.1 of Dictyoglomota bacterium. The sequence continues at coordinate 717 of JAKOUL010000086.1, read as the reverse complement.
ATAGTTCTCAATTGCCTTTAAAAATCCCAGATATCCTACTTGTACTAAGTCTTCAAAAGGTTCTCCATAGCGGATAAACTTAGAAGCCCAGAAATAAATAAGATCATCAAAGATCTCCAAAAGACCTATTAAAGCCTTCTCATCTTTTTCTTTTTTATATTTATCCCAAAGTTCTTTAGCCGTTGAAATCATTTTATGTATTGGAACATAGTAAAGATAGGCAGGTATAGAGAAATAAGCACACCGCCTACCAGACCTCCAAGGAATACAAGCATAATAGGCTCAATCAGTGAGGTTAAACTTTCTATAGCATTTGCTACTTCTTTTTCATAGAACTCAGTAATCTTTGTAAGCATCTGTTCCAGAGAGCCTGATTCTTCTCCAATAGAGATCATATGTATAACCATAGCTGGAAAAACCTTACTTTCTTTTAAAGGTGGAGCAATTCTTTCTCCTTCTCTTACTCTTATCCGGGTATCATCAATAGCCTTTCTAAATACACTATTTCCTATAGTCTGACCTGCAAGCTGCAGTGCTTCAAGGATAGGAACTCCTGTTCTTACCTGCGCAGCAAGTGTTGTGGTGAAACTCACCACTGCATTTTTTTGAATTATAGGACCAAATACAGGTATTTTTAAAAGGAGTGCATCTAATTTTTCCTTAATTTTAGGATTTTTGATAAGTCTCATTACAACTACTACGAGAGCAACAATTACT
>JAKOUL010000077.1 GCA_029776735.1 Dictyoglomota bacterium | reverse complement strand
TGATAGAATAAACTACTAAGATAAACTTTCAGAATTTTTTAAAGCCAACAAATAGGATTAGAAATTTTCTGGATTTTCAGAAAACCAACAAAGAGGATAGGGAAAAAAAGGTACAAAAAAGCCTCTGGATTACTCCACTAAAAGCCTTTCAATCCTTTCTCTGTTTCTCATTTTTACCTCCTTCTAGAAAGGGAAGGGGCTTATGCCCCTCCCTCCGATTTTAGACTTCTAATCTTTTCTGCTAACCCTGCTTGGTAGGGGACGAAGCATCCTATTGCTCCAGCGCCTCCTGTTTCGATATTGTTCAAACTCCAATCTGCACCGTCAAATCCATTGTTCCTAATCCACCAGATTTTATCCTCTTGAATTACCCACCACTCCCCTCCTCCGTAAACGTCCTCTGGTGAGAAGGGATTTTCCACCTTTTCTCCCTCAACTCTTTGCTTCTCGGTAGGGAAAGAGGCTTCTTTAAAGGCTTCTTTTATCTCTTCAATTCTCTTCTTCAGTTCCTTTCTTGCCTCTTTCTCCTTCCTTAGCTCTTCCTCCGCTCTTCTCCTTCTCTCTTCTAATCTCAGCTCGGGTTTAATATTGAGAAGGTCTTCCACCTTCTCAATGCACCCTGTTTTCACCACCCAGCCCTCGTATTGATTGTCCCACTCCGCATCTACTTCTCCCCTCGTTGAATAGTGAGCCATATAAGGGGCTATCTTTCTCCACTCCTCTTTGCTTACCTGTGATGATAAAGCGTATAACCTTCTCCCTGTCTCCCAATCGTAAGCCACCTCTACTACCTTTATCTCTTCCCTCTTCTTCCTTGCCTCTTCCTCTTCCTTTGCTCTTCTCTTCTCCATTGCCTCTGCGATAATTTTCTCCACCTCTTCCTTGTTCTCTTGGTAGGTTGGTCTAGTTAAACCTAGTGCTAACCAACCTGCCTTTATTCCCTCATCACTGAAAACTGGGAAGTATAGCCCTACGGCTATATCCTTTCCTTGCTCCCTTACGTTCCTCTTAACTATATACCCCGCCTCAATCTTCTCTCTAATCTCTTCCAATTGCTTTCTGTTTAACTTCATCTTATTTACCTCCTTTCTGAATTTTTATTACTATTACACTGCACTTTGTTCCTCCTAAAGCCTCTACAAAAACGGTCGTTTCTCTCTCTACCATCGGGGTTAAAAGTTCCTTGACCTTTTCTCTTACTATCTCCCTTGTCCTTGCTTTTTCTATTGCACTGGTAAGGGTTCTCGTGGTCTTTAGTTTCTTTTCTCTAAACTGCTCCAGCTTTATTAATTCTCTATCTGTGAAGTCCTCAATTAAATCCGTTTCTATACCTACGATATCCTTCCCTTCCATCTCTTCGTTCATTTTTATTCCTCCTTTTTTTAGCCTTATCGGCTTGATATCTCAATTATAGCATGTTTAAAAATCTTTTCAATATCGCTTGTATATATTGTATGTAAGAATAGCCATAAACCTAGTCTGCAAGCCAAGTGGATGGGAAAAGCGATTTTCCTGGAATCAGAAATAAGAGAAGGGGTAGGGTAAGGTTCTTTTCCCCACTTTTCCCGCCCAAGAATAACAAGACATTTCATTCAGAATAATGTTTTCACCTATATAAGATAAAGATTTTTATTTTTAATACAGACACGATTTTCTTAAAGGCAATATTTTTATAGAAAATTTATCTTTTTTCCCAACACCACTTATGCGTCTTTAAGAGATAACAAGTATATTAAGGTTGATATAATGTAATATATGGTATAATATAATATATGGCAGAAGTGTTTTCGGAAAATGGTATCAGGATAGTTCATGATGATTTTCTTACTACAAATTACATATCGGATAATTCTATTGACTTAATAGTTACATCGCCACCTTACAATCTAGAAATTAAATATAATGTATTTAATGATAACATTGAGTATATAGAATATCTTAAGTTTACAGAACAATGGTTGATTAAAGCATATAGTTTAATGAAGGAAGATGGGAGAATGTGTATGAATATAGTATTAGATAAAAGCAAAGGACGTAAAGGTTCAGGATTTATTCCTATATATGCAGATATAGTGAATATAGCAAAGAAGGTTGGATGGCAATATTTTTCTACAATAGTATGGACAAGAGGTAACATAGCAAGAAGCACTGCGTGGGGTTCTTGGCTTAGTGCAAGTGCGCCATTTGTAACAGCACACGTAGAAGTTATTATTGTTTTCTACAAGAAAAAATGGAAGAAAACGACAAAAGGAATTTCTGATATTACCAAAGAAGAATTTATTCAATGGACAAATGGGTTATGGACATTTCCACCTGAAAGCAAGAAAGTAGGACACCCTGCACCATTCCCAATTGAATTACCTAAAAGGTGTATAAAGCTATTCAGTTATGTAGACGATTTAATACTTGACCCTTTTATGGGTAGTGGTACTACGCTGATTGCGTGTAATTTGCTTCACAGAAAAGGTATTGGGATAGATATAGACGAGAATTATTGTAAGATATCGATAGATAGATTAAGGGAAAAAGGCAGACAAAGACAATTATTCTAATATGCATTCTTTTGCCATTTCCAAGCCCGTGGTAAAGAGTTCAGAATAGGATAGTATATTTATCTATTTATTACTTACAAGTGCCTTGTAGAATGATTTAAAACGTTTTAAATAGCATTGTGTAGGGAAGGGGATAAAGTATAATATTGATTAAGAATGTTTTGCGCAATTATTGGGTAGAATATGATATAATTTTGCGCAATTATTGGGTAGAATATGATATAATAGTTATAACTGGAGGGTAAAATGAAAGATATTATTTTTTCCAATTGTTTTGAATTGGTTCTTAAGTAATTTTAAGCAAGAAGATGACGTAATACTTGTTCTGTATTATCCTGATGAAGAAGCAGAAGAAGACGTAAGAAAAACTATTGAAGAAATTGGCTATGATATAGATAAGATTCCTGATATTTTACTTTATTCTAATTCTTTATCTGAAAGTAAGATACCTTCATTCGTTGCAGCGGTAGATAAGG
>JAKOUL010000073.1 GCA_029776735.1 Dictyoglomota bacterium | reverse complement strand
AAACTTTACCGTATATCCTCCTTCAAGAAGAGCTTCTCCTATAATACTTCCAATTCCTGTATGAATATTATGATCTTCATATGTCACTATAAATCCTGTACTTGCTGCTTCTTTTAAAGCATCCCAATCTATTTCTTTGGGAGATGTAAAGTTAAAGACTTTTACCTTTATTCCCATATCCTTTAATTTCTCCCAAGCCTGTACAGCTCTGTATGTCATAATACCACAGGTGATAATTGCTGCACTTTCTCCTTCTCTTATTTTCTCCATCTTACCATATACAAATTTATAATCTCCTCCAAAAAGAGGATTCCCATTCTCATCGGTTATTATAGGAGCCACGGATCTTCCCATAGCAACTAAGAAATTACCAGGCTCCTTAGCTACATATCTTATCACCCTATCAGTCTGGTTCCCATCAACAGGGATTACAATCTTAAAGCCAAAAAGATTTCTAAAAGTACCTATATAATCAATACATTGATGGGTTTTTCCATCTTCACCTACATCAAGTCCACAGTGGGTGACTACCAATTTTAAATTGGTAACATTAATATCATTTAGCCTATGCTGATTATAAGTTTCGTCAACTCCAAAAACTCCAAAATCAGCAAAAAATGTAACAACTCCTTGTGAAGATAGGGATCCTGCAACAGTAGCTGCATTATGTTCCTGAATCCCTATCTCAAAGAAGTTTTCAGGAGCAATATTACGAAATTCATGGGTCCTTACTGATTCCACAAGATCACAATCTAATACTGCTATAGGAGTTTTATCATCTTTCCCTACATTTAATCTGCCAAGATCTGCAAGAGCCTTTCCAAAAGCTCCTCTATTATCAATCTTTGCATCCTTATCATAGGTAATAGGAGTACCTGTATCTATATTTATAGGATACATTTCTACCATATGCTTTCCTGCAGGTTTAAATTCTTCTCTCATCTTCTTATACTTTTCCAAATCATCTTCAATTTTAAGCTCTTCTAATGCTTTCTTATACTCATCAGGTTTTAAAGCTCTTCCATGAAACTCAAATTTATTCTCCATAAAGGAGACTCCCTTTCCCATTACCGTATGAGAGAGAATTGCAGTAGGCTTTCCATCTGAAATAGCAGTTCTTATAGCTTCATATAAGGCTTCAATATCATGTCCATCCACCTCAATAACTTCCCATCCATCAGAGATATAATTCTCTTTAATATTTTGAGGCATAATCTCTGAAAGAGGACCAGAAAGCTGAAGCTTATTATAATCAATAAGTGCTGTCAGATTAGAAAGATTATATTTTACTGCAAATCTTCTTGCTTCTGAGATCTGTCCCTTTTGCTGTTCTCCATCTCCCATAACCACAAAAACATTAAAATCTTTCTTAGAAAGTCTTCCAGAAAGAGCCATACCACATCCTGCTGAAAGTCCCTGCCCTAAATTTCCTGTACTCCATTCCACACCTGGCACATATCTTTCCACATGTCCTTCAAAGATGCTTCCTGCAAGTCTAAAATATGCAATTGCTTCATCAATATTAAAGAAGCCAAGATTACCAAGAGCAGAATAGACACCAGGAGACGTATGTCCATGACTTATTACGATCCTATCCCTATCAGGATTTTTGGGATTCTTAGGCTCCACATTAGCAAAATAATAAAGAGTTAAATACATCTCAATAGAGGACATGGATCCCCCTGGATGCCCTGATCCTGCCAAGGTGGTCATCTTTAATATATCACCACGACATTTATGAGCAGTCTCTTTAAGAAATAAAAGATCCTTCTCGTCTATTTTTGGTTGAGAAAAACGATTTCCTCGCATGAACCTTTAAACCTCCTTTTCTAAAACTTTTTTAAAGAATTATATCATATAAATTTATGAACTAAAGGAAGATTTCTTTCTCTTAGCGGATTCTTAGACCTTATCCTCAGAACCGGAGGAATTTGTCTTCTTTTATATTCA
>JAKOUL010000055.1 GCA_029776735.1 Dictyoglomota bacterium | reverse complement strand
TCTTATTTTTCTCCTGCTGCTCTTCTAAGTCTGTCCATAATGGCAAAACCTAAACCTTTCTCTTCATAACTCTCAGAGAGAATAATATCTACTTCTTTTTCAAGCTTCCTCATACCAGAGAATAAATTTAAAGAAATCCTTGCTAAATCTTTTCTACTACCTACCACAAAAACTTTTATTCTTTCTGGATATCTATCTTTAAATTCCTCGGAAGCTAAAACCCCTATTTTTTTTCCTTCTTTTATCCAATTATCTATCCTATTTTGCCATAGTTCATTAAACTCTTCAATAATAAATAAAGGAACAGAAGGAGCATAGTGTCTATGTTTAAGTCCTGGAGAAGGAGCATCTCCTCCTTTTTCTTTACTCCAGTTCTCAACTTCTTTTTTCAACACTCCCTCTATATCCTCTTTTGTACATGCTCCAGGTCTTAATATCATAGGGGGATCAGTGGTAACATCAATAACTGTAGACTCAATACCCCAATTTACATCTCCCCCATCAATAATCAGATCTACTTTATCTCTCAAATCTTCTAATACATGCTCTGCTTTTGTAGGACTTGGTCTACCTGATAAATTAGCAGAAGGCGCCGCTATAGGTTTTCCAAATATTTCTAAGAGTCTTAATGCTACAGTATTTTGAGGTTGCCTTATAGCAACTTTGGCACTCTTGGCAGTAACTACATCATTTACTATGGGAGATTTATAAAAGATCATAGTTAGTGGTCCTGGCCAGAAATTTTCCATTAAAATCTCTGCTATCTCAGGAACATCTTCAGCTAAAGAATACACCTGTTCTTTATCACCCACGTGCACAATTATAGGGTTATCTTGAGGTCTTCCTTTTACAATAAAAATTTTTCTAACGGCATCCTCATTTAAAGCATCAGCTCCAAGACCATAAACAGTCTCTGTTGGAAAAGCCACAAGCCCTCCAGAATCTAAAATAGAAGCAGCTATTTTTAAGACTTCTAAATCAGGATCCTTATCATCAACTTTTAAATATATCCCCATATTAACCTTACCACTCTTTCGTTTCCCAATAGATCCTTATAAAGATCTATTCTATACCCCATAAAATTTTCTTCAATTAAGAATTTTATTTTTTCTATAATAAATGGAGATAGCTCAAAAATAAAGATGCCCTTTTTAAAGTTTTTTAATATTGTAAATATCTCTCTATAAAACTCACATCCATCCCAACCACCATATAATGCTTCCCAAGGTTCTCTCTTTACTTCTTCTTGTAAAAAAGGCATTTCCCTTGACGCTATATAAGGAGGATTGCTCACTATAAGATCAAAATCGTAATTTCTTAAGTAAACAGGATATAGGAAAGGACCTAAGAAGAATTTTATCTTTTCATATACACCATTTCTCTTAGCGTTTATCTTTGCTAAATTTAATGATAAAGGAGAAATATCGCAAGCATAAACTTTTAAATAAGGAATAGCCTTCACTATAGAAATTGCTATATTACCACTACCTGTCCCAATATCTAAAACTTTCTTTATAGAAAAATCTTTTATAGTATCCATAAATACTTCTATAAGAAGTTCTGTCTCATCTCTTGGAGCCAGTACCCCTTTTTTTACAAAGAATTCAGTATCGTAGAAATACTTTTTTTGTATTATATAGCTTAGAGGATATCTCTGTTTTCTGAGTTTAACGAGTTCCTTAATCTGTAAAATCTGTTCGGGAGATAAATAATCTACTGTATATATATCTACGCGATCTTTATTTAATACAAAAGAGACTAAGAGTTCTGATTCTAACCACGCAGAATCTTTATCTATATCTTCAAGTTCTCTTCTTACCCATAATAAAATTTCTCTAAGAGGCTGCACTTACTTCTTCAAAGACTCTCTTAATCTGCTCTTCTTTTTCAGCTAATATAAGTCTATCTATAAATTCGTCAAGCTCTCCTGCTAATACCTCTTCTAATTGAAAAGAGGAATAATTTATACGATGATCAGTAACTCTCCTCTGAGGAAAGTTATAGGTTCTAATTTTTTCACTTCTTTCTCCAG